>CAYOVP010000016.1:0-23443 GCA_964407495.1 uncultured Thermodesulfobacteriota bacterium | reverse complement strand
GCGCCTGGGTACCTGCGAGTTTCGACCACAGCGGCGTGACCGGCACCTGTTCGTCCTGCCACAACGGCACCACAGCCACGGGCAAGCCCCCTGACCACGTGCAGACCAACTCCGAGTGCGATCTCTGTCATAGTACGCGTGCATGGATCCCCGCTGGTTTCGACCACAGCGGTGTGACGGGGTCTTGTTCGTCCTGCCATAACGGCACTACTGCCACTGGCAAGCCGGCCGGGCACTTTGTAACCACGCAGGAGTGTAATGAGTGTCATTCCACCAATGGATGGGTGCCTGTTACCACCTTCCACCACAGTACGCCCAATTATCCGGGAGACCACAAGTCGAGCGTGGATTGCGTGGATTGCCACAAGAACAACAACGAGACCATCTCATGGGACTATCCTGCGTACCAGCCGGACTGTGCCGCCTGTCATGCCAAGAAATACAAGGAAGGGCCGCACAAGAAGACGAAGAACCCCACCACCATATACTATACGGTGAGTGAACTCAGGGACTGCTCCGGAGCCTGTCACAGGTATACGGACTCCACCTTTACGACCATTGAGAAACACAAGAGCAATCATCATCATTCAAGCGACGGAGGATGGTAGGACTTAAAATGTTGAACAAGAAGATAAAGGTACTGAGACTGGGTCTTGCCGTCCTCTGCGGGCTCTTGCTGGCCCGGGGTGCCTGGGCGAGAGAGTTTCGCATCTTTGACGAGGTCTGGCTGGTAGAGGACCAGGAGTGCAAGTTCATAGAGGTGCGTTTCAATATGCCCATGCGCTACATCAAGCACTTTCCCTTTGAGAGGGGGGAAGATCTCCGGATACAACTCGAGCCGCTTGTCATAAACCCGACGGAAGAGTCTGCCCAATTCAGACGCGAGTATCCGGGCTCTGTATCAAGCGAACTCGGGGCCATCGCAGACATTGTCTTCGAGGGAGACATAGATGGCGGCCCCTTTCTCTCGCTTTATTTTCACAACCCCAAATCCTTCAAGGTGGGCCAGGGCTCGGACTTCAGGAGCCTTGTCATCTCCGTGGCAAAGCCCGAGGATTCTCCCTGTGACCCACTGGCCCCGCTTCGTTAGAGAGATGGTGTAGAGAAACTCGATATTTAACGTACAAAGGTAAGAGCGACATGATGGATCCATACTCCCCGGCGGGGCGGGGCCCTTTTTCTTCGGCAAGTATCGTCTTTTTGTTTTTTTTCTTTCTCCTCAACGCCCTGGGGCAGAACCTCGCCCAAGGTAGCACTTCGGGCGCGGCGGAGGTGAATCTCGATTACCCCTATGCCATTAACCTCCTTTCTTCGCAGAGCCCCATCGACCCCAGCGAATTCCCGCCTCCCGGCCTGTATAGGGGTTACAGGCTCTATGAGACCGAGTTCAGGGGCAAGGGGGGGCTCTGGCACAGGCTGAGGCTTGGTTTTTTCCCGACTCGCAGGGCCGCTGAGAAGAAACTTGCGAAGATGAGGAGTCATTTCCCAAGGGCATGGGTTGCCAGGGTATCGAGAAAAGAGAGAGAGCGGTCTGCCGGCCTCGTGGTCACTCCTGGTCGGGCAAAGAGGACGGGCGGCCGCAGAGAAGTCCAAGGCAGGGCAAGGGCCGGGACAGAGAGGGGCCCCGGTGTCTGGGCAATTACGCTCTTTATTTCTCCGCGCTCGTTAAGGCCCGGTGACGTGCCGGACCTACCTGTTTTTAAAGGACGAAGCCTGTATACGACCTCATTCAGGGGGAAGGAAAAGGCGTGGCAGGTCCTCCGCCTCGGATTTTTCGCCTCTCGAGAAGATGCCGAGAAGATCCGCGAGGAGGTGAGGACTACCTTTCCGGAGGCCATGGTAACATGGGTAGGAGCGGCTGAGAAGAAACTGGCCCTGAAGCGGAGTATTACGCCAGCGGGCAAGGCCGCAAAGGCCGCGCCTCTTGCCAGACAGAGGATAGAACTCTCGCCAAGCAAGGAAAAGCGCATCAAAGGCCTGATAAAAGAGGCCAAGAAGGCCATGACCCGGGGCAAGAACTCCAGGGCCGTGGATTTACTCTCCAAGGTGCTGCGGTACCCGGAGAACAAGTACAGCCCCGAGGCCCTCGAACTCCTTGGTCTGGCCTATGAGCGCGAAGGCAGGGAATACAAGGCCAGGTCTGTGTACAAAGAATATCTCATGTTCTACCCTGAAGGCGAGGGTGCCAAGCGCGTGGGCCAACGCCTTGCAGGCCTCGAGACCGCCAGGAAGAGACCAAAGAAGAGCGCCCTCCGAAAGCGGCACACCCGTGAGGTAAACGAACTCTACGGGACTCTCTCGCAGTTTTACAACAGGGACGCAAGTTACACGGATCTTGGTGGAAGCGTACTCAACCGTTCGTCTGTCTCTTCGGACCTGGATATAACGTACCGCAGGCGCACCGCAGACTATGATATGCATGCCGTCTTCATCGGGGGGTATGAGTACGACTTCCTGAACGATAGCGAGGGCCGCATCAGCCGCATGTATGTCGATATACTCGACCGTAACAGGCATATATCAGGGCGTGTCGGCCGCCAGTGGTACAGCACAGGGGGCGTTCTTGGTCGCTTCGATGGAGCGCTTCTCAGTTATTCGCGCATCCCCCGCGTGAAGTTCAACTTTGTTACTGGTTTTCCTGCTGATTCGAGTACCATTACGAGTATCAATACAGACAAGAATTTCTTTGGTCTCAACGTGGACCTCGGCACCTTCCGCAAGCACTGGGACTTCAACGTCTATGCAATCAACCAGCGCGTGGACGGCATTACCGACAGGAGGGCCGTGGGAGGCGAGGCCAGGTACAATTACAGGCATGGCTCCTATTTTTCGCTTCTTGATTATGATACGTCCTATGGCAAACTCAACACCTTTCTCTTTGTGGGCAACTGGCTCCTGCCCAAGAAGCGGACAATCAACTTCTCCATGGACTTCAGGCGGTCTCCCTCGCTCAGTACGAGTAACGCTCTCATAGGACAGACCGTGAGTTCCATCTCCGAACTTCTCAACACCATGAGCGAGGACGATGTGCGCGCTCTGGCCCTCGACAGGACGGCCTCGAGTTGGTCTGCGACCCTTGGCGGGACGAGTCCGCTCAATGAGAAGTTTCAGATAAGCGGCACTTTTACCGTATCTGAACTGACGGGCACAGAGGCCTCGGGCGGTGTGGCCAAGGTGCCGGGCACGGGCCCCGAGTACTTTTACTCCCTTCAACTCATAGCCAACAACCTCGTTCTAAAGAACGATCTCGTAATAGCAGGAGTCAGGTACTCGGATACACACGCCTCGAATACCACTACGCTCAGCCTGAACGGGCGCTACACCTACAAGCGTGTCTGGAGGATAAACCCGCGGATGATCTTCGATTACAGCAAGAACAACCTGAGCGTGGGGAGCCAGATAAGGATCAGGCCGTCTCTTCGTACGGAGTATCTCTGGAAGAAACGTTTGCACCTGGAGTTCGAAGGTGGGCTCGAGTGGATATATGATCGTAATGGCGACCAGACAGATTACTCGCGTGACTACTTCATAGTGGCAGGATACAGGCTGGACTTTTAGGGTCTGACCGGGACATGGGACGCTTGCCAGGTTCTCCCGTCTTCTCTTTCAAGAGAAGACGGGTTTTTTTTGGATTTTTTCATATAATCCCTGAGGTAATTCGTCTCTTGGGGTCTTACGTTGCTACTTTATACTCTACGCAGAAATTGGTTTTCTTTGTCCCACTTTCTTTTTCCCAAAAGAAAGTGGGAGTGGTATCATCGTCACTATGGAAAGCGAGGCAAGATCCCAGGGTGGTCATAGACTGCGGCGGTTTATCAAGAGGCTTCTCCTCTTGTCTGGACTCCTCTCTGTACTCCTGGTTATTTCAGGCTATGTCTTCTTGCGCAGTCAGTACCCGGCTTCCCTCGTGCGCTATGCCTTTAACAAGGCTACGGATCTCGATCTCAGCATGGAGGGTCTGACGATTGGGCCATGGCTCAGGCTCTCCATGAAGGGTTTGGAGGTGAGTGACGGCAGGGAGGTAATGGCCGAGGTCTCGCGTCTCGATATCTCCATAGACCCTCTGGGGTTGTTGGGGGGCCGTGTTCTCGTCTTTTCGGCAGGCAATCCTGTTGTCTTCCTGGGTTCTCTTCCCAGTGCTGGCGGTGGTGGCGGTGGTGTCGGTGGCATTGCCATTCCGTGGTTTATCAAGAGTATAGAGGTGCGCGATGCCCTCCTGTACCGAGGCAAGGCAGGTGAGGCCGGTGCAAGAGCGCTTCTCGGCCCTCTGGGTCTCAGCATAAGGGCTGTCTCTGGCAAGAGGGCCGCCTTTCGGGCAGAGGTCTATTTACCCTTTTTACGTACCACGGCCTCTTTTGGGGCAGAGATCGAGATGACCGCCATGGGCATTCATGGCGGAAGGGTCAGCCTCGGTACCTTGCGGATCGAGGAGCTGGGTGCCGAGGGGGTGCCGCTTTTGAGGCATGCTAAGGGCACCATCAGGCCGGAGATACGTTTTCAGAGGAAGAATGGGGCCCTCACCGCATCTTTCAGGGGGGAGTTCATGGGCGTGAGTCTGCCGGGGCTCCCTCTTGGCAGGGCGGTCAGGGGGAGGGTAACGGCCTCGGCGGCCTTTGACAGGGCCATGACCAGTGCCGAGGTGAGGGGTTCGGTCTTTCTGAAGGAACCCGGCTCAGGGCCTGCCGCCTACAGGGCCGCGGTCTTGAGGGCAAGATACGATATGAGGAAGAGGGATCTTTCCATAAGGGACGCGGCCCTTACCGTGCCCTCGGTGGGTGCTGTGCATCTTCGCGGGTCTGTGCGCCGGTTGTTTGAGAAGGATATGGCCCTGGCCCTGGCCCTTTCTGTTGACGACCTTGCCTTGCCCGTGCTGGACAGGCCTCTTCTGCGGCCGCTCGGCGTAGAGGTGCTGGCCACAGGCCGCGGGCTCAGGGGCTCGGCCAGCCTCAAGGGGGTTGTCTCGGAGAGGCTCGAGTGGACCCTTGATATGAAGGCCGAGAGTCCTCTGAGATACGGTGCCTATGTATTGGATTTACTGGCCAGTCCTCTTCGCTTGCGGGCAGGCGGGGCATATTTCGTAGAGGATGACGAGTTGACCGTAGGCGATATGAGAGCCGGCCTTGGCAGGGCAGGCGGTCTGGCATTGAGCGGTGGTCTGAGGGGGCTTCGTACCGCAGAGCCCAGAATGGACTTCGAGGTCAGCGGCAGAGGCATCGGGATAGGGAAGATATTGAGGGTGGTCTCAGGGCCCCTTCTCAAGGGGCTCTCTCTGGATGGGAAGGCCGGGGTCTCTCTTTTGCTTCGCGGGTCTCCAAGGGGGCCCCGCATTCATGGCGGGGTAAGGCTGAGCGGCCTTGTCCTCGAGGGCAGGGGGCTGAGGATAGGGGGTGGAGAGGTATCCCTCAAGGCGGGGTTAGAGGAGAGGAGGCTGAGTCTCGGCGGGGTGCGCTTCAGGGCCGCTTCAGTGGGCCTGGATAGGGGGGAGGGGGGTGACGCGCGGGCAGGTGCATCTGCCGAGGCCCTACGTTTCTTCGGTCTTGTCTTTTCCCTGGGGAGGCTTACCTATGAGAAGGGTGTGGTAGAGGCAAGGGGCATCAGATTGGGCGCTGAGAGGGGCCGTGTCTCTGGTGTAACCGAGGGTGTGGCTCCGGAGTTTATTGGTGTCTCCATGGGTCTCGACTCTGCCAGATACGATGGCAGGGGCATGAGGGCCCTGGGTCTTAGTGGGGAGATAGGTAAGGCATTACTCGGTGCTGGCGGGCCTCTGACAGCAGGTAAGGCCATGGCAGGCAAGGGGCCTCTTCCAGAAGTGCTGGGTTCGAGTCTCAAGGTGCGCTCCATCGTCTACCAGGACAGGGGGCTTGGTATCGAGGGCCTTGAGATAGGCGCGGAGAAGACTATGTTTGCCGTGCCTCGTCCTGCTGCCGGGGCCCCCCACGGGCAGAGAGGAGAGCCCGGTCTACTGCCGCGTCTTCTTGGCACAGGTCTTTCCATAGAGTCCCTCCAGATGAAGGACGGGCAACTTGGCGCGAGGGGGATGAGCCTCGTGGTGCGTAAGGCGCTTTTGACGAGGGGTGAGAGAGTGGTTGCCGTGCAGAGGAAGATAGGGATTTCTGGCGCATTGGAGGGAGACGTTACGAGGAAAGAGTTTCGCGCGAGGGAGGTTACCTTTTCCATGGGCAACGGCCAAGGTGCCCTGGACGGCAGGAGCAGGGCAGGCAGAGGGCTCCTCTTTCCTGGCGGCCTTGCCCTGCGGGGCGTTATAAGGGATATTTCCCTTTCCTACGTCGGAGAGGTTCGGGTCCGGTGCAGTCTGGATATGAAAGAGATGGATGCAGCGCCTTTCTCGCCCTTTCTGTATGCTCTCCTCGGCAAGGGCGCCGAGGCCGCAGGGGCGCTCAGGGCAAGGGCTGATATCGACGTGGCCTCAGGCCCAGGAGGCACGAGGCTTAGGGCCGGCCTTGGCCTTGGCCTTAGGGACGGGGCTCTGGGGAGTGCAGACGGCTGGTTTGGGGTAGAGGGCCTTGGGCTCAAGACGAGCGGCGAGGTCTTGGTGAGACTACCTTCCAGTGGTGCCCCCAAGGCGAGTTTTTCCATGACCACAGAGGCCCGAGGATTCGAACTCCTTGCAGGGGGTTTTTACGGGAGTTTCAAGGAAAGGCCGGTAAGGCTGACCCTCAAAGGCGGGTATGACGGAGAGCAAGACGCACTCCGCCTCGAGGGCCTTACCCTTGCGCTCGAGTCCGTGGGCAGTCTCAGTGCAGATGGTGTGGTGAGCATGCTTTCTCATGACCCGCGCCTGGACATTTCCCTTGGCCCAGTGGAGGTCTCGAACAAGGAGGCCTTTGATTTCTTTGTGAGAGAGACCTTCAGGGAGACCATGCCAGTACTTGCAGGGCTCGAGGCAGGGGGAAGTACTGGGCTGAGGCTGCGGCTTCTTGGTGGTCTGAAGGGGTTGGCTTTGAGGGGCGAGGTGAGGGTGCGTGGAGGATTCCTGAGGGAGAAGGAAGGGGCCGGGTCCGTAAGGGATATTTCCATGGTCCTGCCGGTGGAGATCTTTTATCCCCTGGGTGGAGCGGCTCTGGGCGGAGAGGCGCCGCGTGGCAGCCGAGGCGAAGAAGACGCCTCTGCCAGAAGGAGAGGGCGTGGCAATGCCCGAAGAGAAGGAGTCAAGAGTGCCGTGGGCGCCCTTCACATAGGAGAGGTCTCCTGGGGCGGAATAAGGTCTGCCGGCATAGATGCAAGGCCTGTCATAAAGGCAAATGCACTCAGTTTTGACGGCGACGTCGTGGTGCCCCTTCTTGGCGGCAGGGTTGTCCTCGGCGATATCGTCTACAGCGGCCTCCTCGGCCCTGCCCCGGGGCTCTCTCTTCATATGTATATCAAGGGCCTGGACCTGAAAGCGGCAAGCGCCCTCCTTGGCCTCCCTCCCTTTGAGGGAGATGTGACAGGTAGCATACCCGGGATAAAACTCTCTGGGGGGAGGCTCACAACAGACGGCGAGATAAGGCTCAGGCTCTTTGGCGGTGAGGTGAGCCTCGCCCATATGGCAGTCAGCGAGGTCTTCAGCCCTGTGCCATCCTTCCGTACAGACGTGGAGATAAAAGACCTGGATCTTGGGGCCCTGACAAGGGTCTTTGAGTTCGGCAGAATCACAGGCATACTCGAGGGCAGTATACGCGACCTCGTCATAGCAAGCGGCCAGCCCGAGAGTTTCTTTATCGATATAAAGACCGTCCCAAGACGGGGCGTACCCCAGCGCATAAGCACAAAGGCCCTCGAAAATGTCTCCATTCTCGGCACAGGTGCAGTGGCCTCTGTTCTGAACAGGGGCATATACCGCCTCTTTGATGAGTACAGGTACTCGAAGATGGGCTTCCAGGCAGTGCTCAAGAACGATGAACTCATACTATTAGGTATTGAGACGCAGGGTGATAAGGGCTATATTATAAAAGGAGCCAAGTTCCCTCCAAAGGTGGACGTGGTGAGCCACACGGAGCGCATCTCCTTCAAGGAAATGGTGCGAAGGCTCGAACGCGTGGGCTTCTCTGGCGAGGAGACCGGCAGGGAAGCGGGAAAGAACTGAAGCCCCCCTCCCGCTTTCTTTTGGAAAAAAGAAAGCGGGGCAAAGAAAACCGGTATGGGGCGGTCACCTTCCTGCCTTTGATGCGCTCGGCGTCCCCCTCGTGATGACGGGTCAAGGAAAAAATACGGGGGAAGAGGCATACAGGAAGAGAAAGTGGGACAAAGACCCCAGGCACTTTTTTATTGACAACTAAGGAGGCGGCGCGATGAGACGACATATTGGGAAAACGGCCCTTTTTCTTCCACTGGCCTTTCTGGTCATTTCCTGTGTGACCATTAACGTCTACTTTCCGGCTGCCGCTGTGGAGAAGGCCGCTGACAAGATAGTGGAAGATGTCTGGGGTGGGCCCGGAGGGCCTGGCGGGCCGGGAGGGCAGGAGGATTCGGTCCCCACCAAGGCCGTTCCGCCTGAGACCAGCGGGCATGACGGCAGGCAGGGCCGGGCCCCTGTATTCGAGCGGCTGAGTTCTCTTGGTCTGGGCGTAGCAGTGGCCGAGGCGGCGGGAGAAGCCAACATAAACATCTCCACCCCTGCCATACGGGCGCTCAAGTCCTCCATACGCACCCGCGCATATGCGCTAAAACCCTTCATGGACCGCGGCAACATCGGCATAGGCAGGGATGGTCTCCTGGTGGTGAGGAACAGAAGGGGGCTGAACCTTCGCGAGAAGGCCGCTCTTACGCGCCTCGTAAAGGCCGAGAACCGTGACCGTATGGCCCTTTACAGGGAGATAGCCAAGGCCAACAATTATACGCCCGACCGCGTGGAGGACATAAAGCGCCTCTTTGCCCGTGCCTGGAAGAACAAGGCAAAAAAGGGCTGGTGGGTGCAGAAGGCGGATGGCACCTGGCAGAGGAAGTAGAGGGGAACCTGGTATAAGTGGTCAATTCCAAGGTCCCGTTCTTCCAAGGAGGGCGGGGCCTTGTTTTACTCAAGATTACAGAGGATGAGAGGAGACAGGGCCATGCTTCTACGGCCCCCTCGACCTTCAGGCCTCTCTCTATGCTCGCAGTGCCCGCTCCTCTCTTTGCCCCGTGCTTCTAACTTCCCCTTAATTAAAGAGATATGTTAATATAAAGGTTAACCCCTGCCCGAGGGAGGGAAATAGTGCGCCCCAGGGGCGAGGCCGCGGCAAGGGCGGTGCAGGAAGAATGGGAAAGAGCAAAAAAGTAGCCATACTGCAGTCCAACTACATACCATGGAAGGGGTATTTCGACCTCATCAACATGGTGGACGAGTTCATCCTCTATGACGACATGCAGTACACGCGCCGTGACTGGCGAAACCGCAACATCATAAAGACGCCCAGCGGACCACAGTGGCTGACCATCCCCGTTGATGTGAAGGGCAAGTATTTTCAGAAGATCAAGGACACGAGGATAAAGGACCCGACGTGGGCTGGGCGGCACTGGAAGACCATTACTCATAACTACGCAAAGGCCCGGTTTTTTGATGACTACAGGGACCTTTTCGAGGCCCTTTACCGCGAGTGCGGGGCAGAGGAGTACCTGAGCCGCGTCAACTACCGGTTTATCAAGACCGTCTGCGAGATACTCGGCATTACGACGGATATTACCTGGTCCATGGATTATGAACTGGTGGACGGCAGGACAGAGCGTCTCGTGGGGCTCTGCCAGGGCGCCGGGGCCACACACTACATATCAGGCCCCGCGGCGCAGGACTATATAGACGAAGACCTCTTCAGAGAGGCGGGTATGGGGCTCTCTTATATCGACTACTCGGGGTATCCGGAGTACAGGCAGTTATACGGCGAGTTCACGCACCGCGTCTCCATAATAGACCTCATCTTCAACGAGGGCCCCGAGGCCCCCAGGTATATGAAAAGTTTCTCTTGACATGGACCTCTCAATAGTGACGACAATGTATCACTCTGCCCCCTACCTCGAGGAGTTTTACGAACGAGTCACGAAGGCGGCGGAGAAGATTACCCGCAATTTCGAGATAATCTTCGTGAACGACGGCTCGCCCGACAACTCACTTGAAATCGCCGTGGCCCTCCACGAAAAGGACAGCCGCGTCGTGGTGGTGGACCTCTCTCGCAACTTCGGCCACCACAGGGCCATGATGACTGGCCTCTCATACGCCCGCGGGGAGAGGGTTTTCTTGATAGACTGCGACCTCGAGGAAGAGCCAGAACTCCTGGAGGCCTTCTGGCAGAAACTCGATGAAGAGGCCTGCGACGTGGTGTACGGCGTTCAGGAGTCGCGAAAGGGCGGTCCCTTCGAGCGGGTGACGGGAGAGATTTTTTACAGGGTCTTCAATCGTCTTTCGGGCATACGCATGCCCCATAACATTGTAACTGCACGACTCATGAGCGCGCGTTATGTTAAGAGCCTTCTCCTTTACAAAGAGAGGGAACTCTTTCTTGCGGGCATCTGGCACCTCACGGGGTACAGGCAGGAACCCATTGTAATAAAGAAACACTCAAGGGAGGAGACTACTTACAGCCTTCGAAAGAAGGTCGCTTTGGCCATAAACGCCGTTGTTTCCTTCAGTGACAAACCTCTGATCTACATCTTCTATTCCGGCCTTTGCATATCCTCCATTTCCATACTGTATATTCTTTACCTTGTTCTCAGGAAGATAGTTTACGGCATTACTATAAGCGGATGGACGTCCCTTATCGTATCAGTCTGGTTTCTTGGGGGGCTCACCATCTTTTTTCTTGGCGTAATCGGTATATATGTATCGAGGATATTCGTTGAGACCAAGCAACGCCCGTATAGTATTATAAGGGTGGTATATGGGCGGGAAGGTTCTGATCTTCGTGTTCCTCACGAAAAATAATTCAAAAAATCCGTAGGTGGTCATTGTGTTCAGGGTCGGTTTCTGTGTATCCGGTAAGGGCAATCTATTCAAGTCTGCTGTTCAGGCACAAGATGTGCTAGGCATAAAACCAGCGCTATTGATTACAGACGAGAAGGCCGTCGATTTTGATGCCTTTTGTCGGACAAACGAGATCAAATATTTTGTTCTTGATGGACGAGACAGAAAGAGATTCGATGAGGACCTTGCACGTATTTGTATAGATGCTGACCTTGACCTCTTAGTTCTTACATTTGACAAATTGCTTAGGAAAAAAGTTGTGAAGGCATATGAGAGTAGAATTATAAATGTTCATATGGGATTGTTGCCATCTTTTAAGGGGCTAGGCGCGCTTCAGAAGGCGATCGTAGCGGGAGTTAAATATGCTGGCGCAACCGTACATGAGGTCAACGAACGAATGGATGAAGGTAGCATTGTCAGTCAATGCGTTGTATCGATAAGGCCTTATGATACCGAGGAAACACTTGGTAAACGGCTATACGGGCGCTTGCGGCCAATGTATCTGCAAGTCCTCCAATGGTATGCTACTGAAAGAGTAACGCATGATGAGCAAGGCCGCGTATGGATTACAGATGCCGACTATTCAGACGATATAATTTGCCCGAGATTGGAATTGAACTTTGATTGTTAAAAAGAAAGTCTCGTCGTAAGGTTCAAACTCTAGACAATAAATAAGCCAGGGCCTGCCGCGAGGTGGACGCCCGGCTTTTGATAATCAATGAATACAAAAACACCTTGACTCTCACACATGCTCTTCAACTCCATAGACTTCGCCATATTCCTTCCCACTGTCTTCCTGCTCTACTGGTTCGTAACAAATAAGAACCTGAAGGCCCAGAACCTCCTTCTCCTCATAAGCAGTTATGTATTTTACGGCTGGTGGGACTGGAGGTTCCTCTTCCTCATAGCCTTCAGTTCTCTCGTTGATTTCTTCGTAGGTATCGGCCTCTCACGAACTGAGATGAGAGCGCAGAGGCTCATCCTCCTTCTGACAAGCATTATCGTCAACATAGGTTTTCTGGGGTTTTTCAAGTATTACAATTTCTTCCTCGATAACTTCGTCAAGGCCTTCAGTTTTCTCGGTCACCCCATCAGCCCGACTGGCCTCAACGTCATCCTGCCCGTAGGCATAAGTTTCTACACATTCCAGACCCTCAGTTACTCCATAGATGTGTACAGGAGAAAACTGGAACCAACAAGAGATATTATCGCCTTCTTTGCCTTTGTCAGTTTCTTCCCACAGTTGGTGGCAGGCCCCATAGAGAGGGCCTCGAATCTCCTCTCCCAGTTCTACAGCAGGCGCGTCTTTGATTATGAGAAGGCTGTTGACGGAACGCGCCAGGTGCTCTGGGGCCTCTTCAAGAAGATTGTCATTGCAGACAACTGCGCAAGATATGCCAATGAAATCTTTGCCAATTATTCACATTACTCCGCAAGCACACTGGTCCTCGGCGCTGTTTTCTTTGCCTTCCAGATATATGGTGACTTTTCTGGTTATTCCGACATCGCCATAGGCACCGCAAGGCTCTTCGGCTTCAACCTCATGAAGAACTTTGCCTTCCCCTATTTTTCGCGCGATATTGCCGAGTTCTGGCGAAGGTGGCACATATCTCTTACAACCTGGTTTCGCGACTATGTGTACATACCACTTGGCGGCAGCCGTGCAGGGAAGTGGAGGCAGACGAGAAACGTCTTCGCCATCTTCATAATAAGCGGCTTCTGGCACGGCGCTGACTGGAAGTTCATAGTATGGGGCGCGCTGAACGCGGTCTGTTTTCTGCCTCTCATGCTTTTCAACAGACACAGAAAGCATACAGACGTTGTTGCGAAGGGTAAGTTGATCCCAAGTCTGAGAGAGACATTACAGATGGCGCTTACGTTTGGAATAACGCTCATGGGCTGGGTCTTCTTCCGTGTGGGTTCTGTGCAAGAGGCCTTGGATTACCTCAGCATGGTTTTTTCTCCTTCGTTTTTTTCGATGCCCCAGGTCTTGCCGGTGCACCTCTTGATCTTCATAGCCCTCTTCATGCTTGTGGAATGGGTGCAGAGGGAGAGAGAGCATGCCTTTGAGTTAAGAGGGCGGCGGCTCCCCCTGGCAGTTCGTTGGGGATTTTATTATGCCGTTGCAGTGGCCATACTCTGGTTCGGCGGGGTTCAGCAGGAATTCATATACTTCCAGTTCTGACATGGCATGAAGAAATTCCTCAAGCGTCTGACATGTTTCGTCCTCTTCGCGCTCACGGCTTTTGTCCTGACCTATGCTGGCGTTGATTATCTTTGGAACAATGAGAGCGCCGAGAACACCATATTCATCTGGGGCGACTCTCAGGCCTATCGCGGGATAAATCTCGATGAGATGGCCAGGCTTACTGGAAAAAGGGTCTTGACAGCGGCCCGGCATGGGGCGGGCCCATATGATTTTCTCGTATTTTGTGAAAAGGTACCGAAGAGCTCGGACGTAATAGTCGCACTCTCAAAGCCGGTTCAGTTGCGGAGAAAGAGCAGAGACAGGAACTGGTCGGGAATATCGCCGCGAGCCTTGTACTTGCTTTACAAGAGGAATTACAGCCTCTATGATATAGGGCGTATTGTCCTTAAAAATCTGAAGCCTGCAAGGATGTATCTCTCGCATGTGCCCCTGTATCCTTATTATAATGCCTTGGTAATAGCAGAGCCGATTTCTATTTTTGAGAAAATTTACAGACAAAAGCCAGTATATCTTGATGACAAGCAGGCCCTGTATATGGAGGGTCTGAGGGAACTCAAAAAAAAGGACTGCAAGATAGCCCTTATAGAATTCCCTTACCATCCATTTGTCCAGGCAATAGAGAACAGGTCTTCGGTAAAAAAATATCTAGACTCTTTCAGGGAGAAAGTACTGGCATTGTTCGAGAGGCACAAGGTCGAGGTGATTGAAATAGATATTTCAAATGCAATGTATGATCTCTCCCACCTGAACAGATACGGTGCTACCATGGTTGCGAGAAAGATTGCCGAAAAGTTGAGGTACGCTAATGTTACGACCCTTTACGCTGTGAGGGGTGGCCTCTCAACGCAGGTCTCAAATAAGGATTAAAGATGACCTACCGCCGCGCCTTCATTCTCTTCATAGCCGTCTTCGTAGTCTTCTTCGCCCCTGTTCTCTTCCGCGCAGAGGTCATCTTTCCCCATAATAACGAGGCAGAAGTTGGTCTCCCCATAACACCCGATCCGGGGCATCTGTCCAGTTTAACATTTGCCGACGAGAGCAGGCAGTTTGTACCAGAGATAAACCTCCATCTACGGTCCAGGCACAGGGCATGGCTTGCCACGTGGAACCCTGACACGGAACTGGGCAGACCCGCGTTTCAGTTCGGCGGGTTCGGCAAGGCCTATATCCTATCTGAGGTCATAGCCTTTTTTACAGACGATCCCTTTGTCTTTTACTCTTGCAATATCCTCTTCACCGTCTTTCTCTCCGGTCTATTCATGTTTCTCCTTGTGAGGAGCCTGGACCTCAGCCCACTGGCCTGTTTCGTGGCGGCCTGCTTCATCAGTTTCGGTGTTTACTTCGCTTACTGGCTCACCTTTTTCGTCTTCCTCTCGTCTTTTTGCTGGACACTTGGGCTCATCTGGGTATCGAGGCGTTTCATCCAGAGGCCCTCGGCCCCCCTTGGACTCGGGGCCGCCTTTTTCTCGTATAGCCTCTTCATGACGGCTTACCCACAGTTCATCATACTGCAGTCCTACCTCATGGCGGGCTTTGTCATGGTCCACCTTTACAGGAGCGAAGGAGGACTCAAGAAAAAGGTCCTGACGGCATGCATGCTCGGCGGGGCAATCTTCTTTGGCGCGTTCCTTACGGTCCCCATATACATTGACATATTTGAGACCGCGGCGCGCTCGGCCAGGCTCCATGCCGGGCCCGACTTCCTCATGCGAAACATGCCCAAGATACACTCCTTCGGAGAGTTGGTCATCTTCCTGCATACCCTCTTCGACCCCTTTATCTTTGGCAACCCCATAAGCCTGGAGCGCATCTTGCGCTTCGATGGTTTCTCGCTCTCGCCGCTTTACTCCTCCCTATTCCTGCTTACCTTCACGAGGCGGCAGTGGAAGAGGCTCTGGCCATGGCAGGTATTTGTACTCCTCTGTGTAATAGGTACTGCCCTGCCCGCTGCCCATTTTTTTGCCATAAGATATCTTGGCTTAAAGTTCTCGGCCACTAATTACCTCGAAGGCGCCCTCGTCCCGGTGGCTGTACTCGTTGCCTATAGCACAGATTACCTGCTGTACTCGGACAGGGGCGGTGCACCGCTAAGGAAGGCCGTGGTCTTTTTATCCCTTCTTCCAGTGGGGCTTCTCTTATTGCTCTACGGTAGAAAACTCGCCCTCAGCCCTTCGTTTTTTTATGTCGCCCTCGATATAGCCCTCGTTGTCATATTCTACGCATTGACAATTATCCCCTCAAGGACGCTCAGAACAGTGGGCATAATAGGACTTACGCTCATTACTGTTTTTGTGTATGGACGCAGTCTCGCCCTCATGCGGCCCGAGTCCATGATCAAGACAAGTTCCCCTCTCGTCGATTTCATGAGAGAGCAGACAGGGGGCGGGGCCACGCGCATTGCCTTCGTAGGGTACAAGAACCTCGTGCCACCGAATGAGGAGTCCCTCCTCGGCCTCAAGAGCATACATGCCTATGATTCGCTCTCATCAAGGGAATACCAGGCCTTTATAAAGAAATTGAGCCTCTTCGGGGCATACACTTATGGCAGGCATTTTGACTTCATAACAGATGGAAGATGGCTGAGAAGGCCCGAGTTCTCATATGCAGGCATAGGCCTGTACATCTCAACCATGGATCTCCAAGGGTCTCCTCTCCTGGGCATCGGTCAGTGGGGAGGGTACAGGTTCTACAAACCAGCCGCACCGCCCATCATGGCCGCCCAGGTCCTGGATTTTGAAGAGAAGGAAGGCGGGGTCATTCTTGCCGGCAGGCTTGAAGACCATCGTCTTCTTCCTGTGAGACGCCTTGATAGGTTCACGGACTACAAGACTTTCTCGCTCAACCCGCTTGAGGTACCGAGCCTGCTCTTCATAAGCGGACAATTCCACCCCCGATGGCGCGCGCGGACAAGGGGTGCTTCACTCAGGACGGTAAAGGTGAATAATTTTTTTGAGGGTGTTATAATACCTCCTGGAACAGAGAAAGTAAGCATGGAGTTCAGGCCTTGGACCCTTTATATATGGGTGCCCGAGGTCATTTTTGTCTTGCTCGGCGTGGGTCTTTTTGGATGGTACCTGTTGTCACACATGAGAAAGGGCTTTCGTCCTTACCATGAGCGCCCAGGGCTTTGACCTGAACGGAGGATAGGAAAGAGACCTTTCTTTCCCTTATCTCTTCAACCAAAGACGATGGTCGGCCTTTTTATCATTCAGAGTCATAGAACAAGGCCGTCATACACTTGTAATATGGGATATCCGCTGGTCTATTAACGAAAGCATGAGATACCGCCACGCCGTCACCCTCTTTGTCCTCGTCTACGTCGTCTTCTTTGCGCCGGTACTCTTCCGCGCAGAGGTCATCTTTCCCCATAATAACGATATCGAGGTCGGTGCGCCCATTGTCCCGGACCCGGGCCATATCTCCAACGGCAAGTTTGCCGATGAGAGCAGCGTATTCATACCTGAGATAAATTTTCTCCTCAATGGCAGTCACAAGGCGTGGATAGGGACGTGGAACCCTGATACGGAGTTCGGCAGGCCTGCACAGATGTTCGGTACCAGCAAGGCATACCTGCCGGCGCTGGTCTTGACTTTTTTCACCAACGACCCCTTTGTGTTCTATACGTGGAGCGTACTCCTCACGGTCTTTCTCTCAGGGCTCTTCATGTTTCTTCTCATGAAGGATCTCGATATCAGCCCGCCGGCATCTCTTGTTGCCGCCTCTGCCACAGCCTTCGGCATTTACACCATATACTGGTTTACCTTCAATCTCTTCATTGCTCCCTTCTGCTGGTCCCTTGGGCTCATGTGGCTCTCGAGGCGCTTCATACAGAGGCCGAGCCTTGTCCTCGCACTCGGCCTCTCCTTTGTCACCTATAGTCTCTTCATGACCGGTTACCCGCAGACAATACTCCTGAACCTCTACATTGTGGCAGGTTTTGTACTCGTTCAATTGTACAGGAGCAAGGGTACCCTCAGGGACAAGGTCATTGCCGTAGGTATGCTCGGTGGGGCCGCTTTTTTTGGTTTCATCATGACGGCCCCCGTATACCTGGACATACTTGAGACAGCAAGACGCTCGGCAAGGCTCAAGGCTGGCAGTGATTTCTTTCTAAAGGATTTTCCCAGGATAGGTTCTTTCGGAGAGTTCCTCGTCTTTCTGAACTCTGTCATAGACCCATTTGTCTTCGGCAACCCCATAAAGGAAAAATACATCTTCGGCTTTTTCTGGCCTGCGCTCACGCCTCTCTACTCAGCGCTCTTCATCCTGAGTTTCATCAAGGGCCAGTGGCGTCGTCTCTGGACCTGGCAGGCCCTCGTCGGCCTCTGTCTCGTGGCCACGGTCTTTTCGGGTGTATATCTCTTTGCCGTAAGGCACCTTGGTTTCAACATGTCTGCCATAATACCCTTTATCGGCATTGTCATACCTTCCGGGATAATCATCGGCTTTTCAGCGGATTACCTCCTGGTCAAGGATAAAGGTGGTGCGCCGCTCAGCAAGGCCGCGGTCTTTCTCTCCCTTGCCCCCCTTGCAATCCTTGTAGCCATGTACAGAGAAAAGGTAACAGCGCTCCTGGATATGCGCTACCTTGCCCTTGGGCTGGTGATGATCATCGTCTTTTATGTTCTGAGCGTAATCAGGTCGAGGGCCATGAAGACCTGGGGACTCCTTGCCCTTACCCTTCTCACCGTCTTTGTCTATGGACGAAACATCAGGCTTATCCGGCCCGAGGCCAATATCCAGACCACCTCGAGGTTCGTAAAATTCGTACGCGCGGCAACTGGCGGCGGGGCCACGCGCCTTGCCTTCATAGGCTTCAAGAACCTCATCCCCCCCAACCAGGAATCTCTCCTCAGGCTCAAGAGCATTCACACCTATGACTCGCTCTCGTCAAGGGAGTACCAGAGGCTCGTGAAGAAGTTGAGTGTCAAGGGCACCTATACCTATGGGAGGCACTTTGATTTCATTACCGACGGGACCACGTTGGAGAGGCCTGAGTTCACCTACACGGGCATAGGTCTATTCATCTCGAGCATCCAACTCGACAACCCAGGTCTCTCGTTGCTTGGCCAGTGGCGCAAGTACAGGTTTTACAGGCCCGCTTTTCCGCCCATAATGGCCGCCCAGGTGAAGGACTTTGTCGAGAAGGATGCAGGCGTGGTCCTTGACGGCAGGCTCGAAGACCATCGTCTTCTTCCTGTGAGACGCCTTGATAGGTTTACGGATTACAAGACCTTCTCTCTGACCCCCCTTGATGTTCCGAGCCTTCTCTTCATAAGCGGTCAATATCACCCAAGATGGGAGGCCCGGACCCGGGGAGGCACGCTCAGGACTGTAAAGGTGAATGATTTTTACGAGGGTGTTATAATCCCGCCGGGCACGAGAGAGGTTGTCCTGGAGTTCAGGCCCTGGGTCCTTTACATGTGGGTGCCGGAGGTTATTTTCCCCCTCTTCGGCGCGGTCCTCTTGGTCTGGTACTTGTTTTCAAGGAAGAAGAAAGGTGGGACGCGTCCTGCCGGGGCCCTGGAGTCTTGATGCTGGCAGATCGGAAAGAAAATAGGGATATTCTCAAGGTAATAGTCCTTGCCGCCGCGCTTTCGGGCATTTCTTTTTACCTTCAGCATAATATAGGAATAAACCTGGCCGATGAGGGGTATCTCCTCTATGGGACCATGCAAACCCTGGCCGGCAAGGTTCCCATAAGGGATTTTTTCCCCTATGACCCTGGGAGGTATTACTGGATGGCCGCCTGGAGTCTCCTCTTCGGAGAGGGCCTGACGGCTATGCGGTTTTATCTCGCTGTCTTCGGGGCCATTGGGGTCTCCTTCGGCCTCCTTGCGGCCAGAAGGGCGGTAAGGTCTTTCTGGGGTCTTCTGCCCCTTGGGGTTCTTCTCACGCTCTGGATGTTCCCAAGGTTTCATCCCTTTGAGATGACCTTTGCCATGGGCACGGTCTTCTTTTCCCTACGCCTTCTGGAGGCGCCCACACCGAGAAGATACCTATCGGCCGGTGTCTTTACTGGCCTTGCGGCATTTTTTGGCAGGAATGTGGGCTTGTATGGTTTTTTGGCCATAACGTCTATTACCCTGTATATATGGAGACGAGGGACGGAAAATTCTTTTCTAAAAACATTTCTTCCTTTCCTGGCCGGCATTTTTCTCGGATACTCTCCGATGTTACTTATGATAATTTTTGTACCAGGTTGCTTTCATGCCTTTCTGGATTCCATTTTTTTCTATATCCGACACAAATCCACCAATCTCCCGCTACCTATTCCATGGCCTTGGCTGGCTATCTCCAAGTTACACTCAAGTACTCCAGTCATGGTATTGCTTCACGATTTTTTTCTCGGCTTATTCTTTCTCTTCATGCCCATGGTGTACCTTGTCTGCCTTGTAAAGCATTTTTTTATTAAAAAAGAGGATGCAAGGCATAATGCCCTTCTTACGGCCAGCCTTGTTACGGGTGTGTTTTACATGCACTACACATTCTCCCGTGCCGATATCAACCATCTCGCACGGGGCATACATCCCTTGATACTTGCCATTGTTGCCCTTGTATGTCTGCAAGGAAGAGGGCTTCGGAGGACGGTCTCCATCGCTCTTGCGACCCTATTTCTCGTGGTTTCAAGTTATTACACCGTTGTACTCGAGAGCCCTTTCTACAAGAAGAACGTCGCGCAGAAAGGCCTTTATATTGAATACCCCATAAGGGGAGAGAAGATATGGATGCCGCGCTGGGAGGCTGTCATGATAAATACTATTGAGCGTATTGAAAGGGAGAGGGTAGCGCCGGATGAATGGTTGTTCCTCGCGCCCTATATCCCTACCATGTACTATGTCCTGGCTCGGGAGTCGCCTACAAGGACTATTTATTTTCTTTTCGCGGGAACCCCTGATGAGCAAAAGAGGGTTATCTCGGAACTTGAGGGTAAGAGGGTCCCATGGGCCATAGTGGGAGATATACCCCTTGATGGCATTGACGAACGCCGTTTCAGCAGGTCCTATGAGATGGTCTGGCGGTATTTACAGCAAAATTATGTTCTCGTTGATCCTCTCTGGAACATACCTGGCTATGTCCTCATACAGAGGCGCGAGGGGAGCGGCGAGAATAGAGATTGAGAGGCCAATGGAAGTACTTTTCAACAAACCTCATGTAACGGGCAGGGAATTTACCTATATAGAAGAGGCCATCAGGAAGTTTCACCTCTCCGGGAACGGCATGTTCACGAAGATGTGCCAGAAATGGCTGGAGGAGAAACTCGGCTCTGGCCGCGTCTTCCTTACCCATTCGTGTACCGCGGCCCTTGATATGTCGGCGACCCTTACGGACCTTGGCCCTGGAGATGAGGTTATCATGCCCTCATATACCTTTGTCTCAACGGCCAATGCCTTTGTCCTTCGGGGTGCGGTGCCTGTCTTTGTCGATATTCGTCCCGATACGCTCAACATAGATGAGAAGAAGATAGAAGATGCCATTACGCCGCGCACTAAGGCCGTTGTGGTGGTACACTACGCAGGCGTTGGCGCCGAGATGGACGCCATTACGGAGATAGCAGAGCGCCGCGGCCTCATGCTCATAGAGGACAATGCCCAGGGCATCATGTGCAAGTACAGGGGGCGGCCCATCGGGACCTTCGGGGCTCTTGGCGCCCTCAGTTTTCATGAGACAAAGAACGTAATCTCCGGTGAGGGCGGCGCCATAATAGTGAACGATGATACCCTTGTGGAGAGGGCCGAGATAATAAGGGAAAAGGGTACGAACCGCTCTAAGTTTTTCCGTGGAGAGGTGGACAAATACACCTGGATGGACATAGGGTCGTCCTTCCTGCCAAGCGACATACTCGCCGCCTTTCTCTGGGCCCAACTCGAGGAGGCAGAGAGTATAACTGAAGGGCGTCTTGCCATATGGCATGCCTATCACGAGGCCTTTCTGCCCCTTGAGAAAGAGGGTAATATAAGGCGTCCCTTCATACCAGCGCACTGCAGGCACAATGCTCATATGTACTACCTTCTCGCACCAGACGCAGAGACGAGGACGCGCCTACTAAGGCATCTCAATGGAGAGGGGATAGGGGCTGTCTTTCATTATGTTCCCCTCCATGCCTCGCCGGCGGGCAGGAGGTTTGGGCGCACGGCAGGAGAACTGTGCGTAACGGAAGACGTGAGCGAGAGGATTATACGCCTGCCCCTCTGGATAGGCATGGGAGAGCGGGAGATTTCTACCGTGGTAGGGACGCTGGAGGGGTTCTTCCGTTAATAAAAATAAAGACGAAGTTCCTTAAGAAATATACCTGTCTTTCCAGCGCCCCCTTGGGCGCTGGCATCGGTTTTCTTTGCCCCCTTTCTTTTTTCCAAAAGAAAGGGGAGTTTTTAATATGCGGCCAGAGGCCGCTTCTTTATCTTTTGCGTCTTTCTTTTCAGGCGGGCAAGGCCCGCCAGCAAGGTAAACTTCTTTTCTCCTCTCCCCTCTTCTCAGTCTTCCTTCAGCCAGTCCCAGGCCGCTTCTATCTCGTGGTCTTCAAAGAACCTCGTGCCAAGGGATGTAAAGGGGCTCGTGAGTCTGGCCATCCACTCTTCCCACTTCTTGTTTCCCACAATGGCCACGCGCTCGAAGTCGCGGCAGTGTTTCACGTCGAACTTGATGTCGTCCCATGCCGCGTGCAGGTCCCAGCCCTCGAAGTCAACAAGGTGCAGAAGAAGGCGCACCTGGCCCTCGCCTTCGATGAGGGCCTCGAGGTCCGGCACAAAGGTCTTGTAGTCCTCGTCGTGGAGTTTCCCCCTTAGTTCATATCCCACGACCTTGCCGCTACTTTTTTTGAGTTTTTTTATCATGGAGTCCTCCTTGTTGTACCGATCTTAAGGTGTGTGCCGGACTTCCTTTATATCACTCTCTCACACTTCCATGAAAGACGCGCCCACTGCTTCCCTGTCTCAGGCGTACTCCTCTCGCTTTTTTGCCGAGGCCCTCTTCGCGGCGTCGAGTTCGCGTTTTCTAATGCGTATGTTCTCTGGCGTAACCTCCACGAGTTCGTCTTCGGCGATAAACTCTATAGACTGGTCGAGTGAGAGAAGGCGCGGGGGCAACAGAGTCATAGTGGCGTCAGAACTCGCGGCGCGCATGTTGGTGAGTTTTTTTTCGCGCGTAATGTTCACCACGAGGTCTCCTGTGCGGTTTCTCTCGCCAATGACCATGCCGGCGTAGACCTCTGTGCCAACCTCCACGAAGAGAACGCCGCGATCGGTCATGGCAAAACTCGCGTATGTGGTGACCTTTCCGGGCCTGTCGGCCACGAGGGCCCCGCTCACGCGCTGTGGTATGGGGCCGAACCAGGGCGCATACCCCTCAAAGAGCCTGTTCATGATTCCGGCGCCCTTGGTGTCCGTAAGAAACTGGGACCTGAAACCTATGAGACCGCGCGATGGGATGAGAAACTCCATGTTCACGCGGCCGTGTCCGTGGTTTTCCATGTTGGTCATGCGGCCCTTTCGCGCAGCGAGTTTTTCAATTACAATGCCTGCCTTGTCCTCTGGCACGTCTATGTAGACGCGCTCCATTGGTTCGAGCACCTTGCCGTCCACTTCTTTTGTTATTACCCTGGGCTTGGAGACCATGAGTTCAAAGCCCTCTCTCCGCATGGTCTCTATGAGGACGGCCATCTGGAGTTCTCCCCTGCCGTATACCTCGAAGGCGTCGGCCCGGTCCGTATCCCTTACCTCTATGGATACATTGCCGAGGACCTCGCGTTCGAGCCTCTCCTTCAGGTGACGCGATGTCAGGAACTTTCCCTCGCGCCCGGCCAGTGGGCCGTTATTCACATAGAAGACCATGGAGACCGTGGGCTCGTCCACGGTTATGCGGGGCAGCGCACGGGGGTTTTCGTTATCCGAGATGGTATCGCCTATCTTCACGTTCTCCATTCCGGCAACGGCTATGATGTCGCCTGCCTCGAGTCTATCCACCTTCACCTTCTGAAGCCCCCTGAAGGTATAGAGGGCCGAGAACTTCTGACCCCTCCTTATGCCTTCCTCGGCGCAGAGGGCATAAGCGCGGTTCATCTCCAGAGTGCCGCTGCCGAGCCTCCCTACCGCCACCTGACCCACGTAGGGGTCGTAGGCAAGGCTTGTGATGAGAAACTGCGTTACCGCGTTATCATCAGCGACTGGGCCGGGTATCTCTTCGAGGATGGTCTTGAAGAGAGGCGTAAGCTCAGTGGAGCCGTCATCCAGGTCCCTGTGCGCGATACCGGCCTTTGCGTTTGTGTAGAGTATGGGAAACTCTATCTGGTCTTCCGAGGCCCC
>CAYOVP010000015.1:0-38829 GCA_964407495.1 uncultured Thermodesulfobacteriota bacterium | reverse complement strand
TTAAGAGAGACGGAATGCAGAATCTCAAGTTCGTAGATTGGGTAGAGTGAAGCGAAATCCAACACTTAGAAAGTCGGGAATACATGCTTACAAAACGGATAATCCCCTGTCTTGACGTAAAGGGCGGGCGCGTCGTAAAGGGCGTGAGTTTCGTGGACCTCATCGACGCGGGCGACCCCGTGGAGGCTGCGCGCGCCTACGAAGAGCAGGGCGCCGATGAACTCGTCTTTCTCGATATCACGGCCTCGCACGAGGGCCGTAAGACCATAATAGACGTAGTCGAGCGCACTGCCGCCGAGGTCTTCATGCCCCTTACCGTGGGCGGAGGAATAAGTACCCTCACGGATATCCGAGACCTCCTCCATGCCGGCACGGACAAGGTCTCCATAAATACCAGTGCCGTCGAGAACCCCGAACTCGTAAGAGAGGCCGCCGAGCGCTTCGGCTCGCAGTGCATAGTCGTTGCCATAGACGCCAAGCGCCGCACCGACGGTACCCCCGGCTGGGAGGTCTATACGCACGGAGGCCGAAAGCCCAGGGGCATCGACGCCGTTGAATGGGCCGTCGAGGCCGCGCGCCTCGGCGCCGGCGAGATACTCCTTACGAGCATGGACCGCGACGGCACAAAAGACGGCTACGACATTGCCCTTACCGCGGCCGTGGCCTCGGCGGTCACCATCCCTGTAATAGCCTCTGGCGGGGCCGGCACCCTTGAACACATATTTGAGGCACTCGATAGGGGAGGAGCGGACGCGGCCCTTGCGGCCTCCATATTCCACTTCGGCGTCTATACCATAGCAGAGACAAAGAGATACCTCGCAAGAAAGGGCCTCCCGGTCCGACCTGCCTGAATGAGCGGCCCCTGCGCCCAGAGCCGGGGCAGATGGAATCCGGGCTCACTCTTGTTCAAAAATCGCTTGCCTTTTTTGCCCCATAGTAGTATATTTTCATACTTAAATCATAGAGAGCGTTCAGGCGGTAACCTGCCTGAACGCAAAAATCCTTGTCCCTTCCCAGAGTCGGGACAAACCCGGCGCCAGCCGGGGAACCATAAGGAGAAAAGAAGCATATGGAGAGGCATTACGAGACTATCTGGATAGTCAGGGCCGACCTTGGCCCAGAGGGCACCAAAGAGATCCAGGACAAGGCTGTGGAGGCCATTGAGAAGGGTAATGGCCATATCAACAAGGTGGATGAGTGGGGCGTAAGGCGCCTGGCATACCCTATCAAGAAGAAGAACGAGGGCTTTTATACCCTCATGGACTTCAACGCCTCACCAGCCACGGTGAAGGCAATGGAGAAGATATTCAAGTATAACGAGGACGTGGTCAGGTATCAGACCGTGCGCCTCGAGGAAGAATACGTGGAGCCTGCGGTAGAGACAGTGGCCGAGCCCCTTGCCGAACCTTCGGCAGAGTCTCTCACAGAGACTGCTCCACCCGCAGAGACCGCTACAGAACCCCCGGCAGAGGTCGAGGCAGTAGAAGAAAAGAAAGAGGAGGGCCCCGCTGATGCAACAGAATAATTCTACGAAGAGGCGTCCCGCAGGAGGCCAGCGCAGGGGCCAGCAGAGAAAGTTCTTCTACAGGAAGAAGTTCTGCCACTTCTGCAAGGAAAAGGAACTCAAGATAGATTACAAGGACGCCCGCGCCTTGAAGCCCTACATAACCGAGCGCGGCAAGATAATACCGCGGAGGATTACGGGTACCTGTGCCAAGCACCAGAGAAAGGTCTGCCTGGCCATCAAGCGCGCCAGGGTCCTTGCGCTCCTGCCCTTTACCTCGCTGAATTTTCAGTAATAATAAAGATTCCTTGAGAAAAGAGGTCCATAATGGAAGTCATACTCAAAAAAGACATTGAGAACCTCGGCAGTTTCGGCGATACCCTCAAGGTGGCGCCAGGATACGCGAGGAATTATCTCATACCCCGTGGGCTTGCCGTTGCCGCAACCCCAGGCAATATCCGCCAGTTCAACGCAGAGAAAGAGGCCTATCTTCGCAAGGAGGCTGAAAAGAAGGCTTCTGCCGAGAAACTCGCCGAGGTCCTCGGAAGCGTAAGACTCACCTTTGCAAGAAAGACCGCCGAGGACGAGGAAGAGAAGATCTTCGGCTCCGTGACTGCAACGGAGATAGAAAAGGGCCTTCGTGAGAAGGGCTTTGACGCTATTGAGAAGAAAGACCTCGTAATAGGAGAGCCCATAAAGAAGATCGGTGAGCACGAGGTCGAGGTACGGCTCTATGGCGGAGTGAAGGCCGTCATCACCGTTGAGGTGGTAAAGGAATAAGGGGGGCCTTGTCTTCAGCGTCTTACGCGCCTTCCTTTCTTGCCCCAGGGGCCGAAGGCCCCTGGAACCGGTTTTCTTTGCTCCACTTTCTTTTTTCCAAAAGAAAGTGGAAGGAAGTCTTTTTCTTTTTTAGTTTTTTTCCTTCTTTCCTCCTCATCCCTTTTTGTGTGTAGCGTGTCATGGCAGTCACTGCAGATAAAGACCAGATATTCAAGGTTCCCCCTCACAACATCGAGGCCGAGCAGTCCGTTCTTGGGAGCATCCTCATAGAGAAGGACTCCATTGCCCGCGTACTCGATATCCTCAGCGCCGATGGAACAGACTTCTATCACAAGGTCCATGCCGAACTCTTCAAGGGCATGGTGGGTCTCTTCGAGAAGAACATCCCCGTGGACGTCGTCACAGTGGCCGACATGTTCAAGGATACGTCCATTCTTGAGCCCGTAGGCGGCATCTCTTACATAGGCGTACTTGCCGAGGCCACTCCCACTGCCTCGAACATTGCCTACTATGCAAAGATAGTAAAGGAAAAGGCCATACTGAGACGTATGATTTCCGTGACATCGGATATATCTGCCCGCGGGTACGAGGTCGTGGACTCTGTGGAAGAGTACATTGACGAGGCAGAGCAGAAGATCTTCGAGGTGACGCAGGACAGGGCCAAGAAGACCTTCTTCGCGCTAAAGGACATTATAAAGGACACCTTTGAGAACATTGAGAAACTCTATGCAAAGAAGAGTTCCATTACAGGTGTTCCCACTGGTTTCAAAGACCTCGACAAGTTGACTGCCGGCCTCCAGGACTCGGATCTCGTCATCATCGCCGGGCGTCCCAGCATGGGAAAGACCTCCTTTGCCCTGAACATAGCCGAGAAGGCCGCCCTTGACCACAATATTCCTGTGGCTGTCTTTTCTCTGGAGATGAGCAAGGAGCAACTCGTTCAGAGGATGCTCTCTTCGAGGTCTCATGTGGACCTTGGCAAACTGAGGAGCGGTTTTCTGAAGGAAGAGGACTGGCCCCGCCTTACGACAGCCGTTGGCGCCTTGTATGATGCCCCCATATACATAGACGACACGCCTGCGCAGAGCGTACTCGAGATGAGGGCCAAGGCCAGGAGGTGGAAGTCCGAGTTCGGCCTGAAGATGGTTATAGTGGATTACCTGCAACTCATGCGGGGAAGGCGCAGTAAAGACAGCCGTGAGCAGGAGATCTCCGAGATATCCAGGTCTTTAAAGGCCATGGCCAAGGAACTGCACATCCCCGTAGTGGCGCTCTCGCAGTTATCGCGTATGACCGAGAGGCGCGAAGGCAACAGGCCCATGCTCTCGGACCTACGTGAGTCCGGCGCCATCGAGCAGGACGCCGATGTTGTGATGTTCGTGTACAGAGAGGCTGTTTACAGGCCCTGTGAGTGTCCGAAGGAGTATTGTTCCTGCGGCAAGCGTTTTGACGCCGAGATAATCGTTGCCAAGCAACGTAACGGCCCGACAGACACGGTGCACCTTACCTTCCGCAAGCAGTACACCCGTTTCGAGGACCAGGACCAGACTCATGCCGACTTTGACGCTCGCGGCGAGTGGGTGGAGGAGTAGGGGCCTGTTTTTAGGGCCTTTGTCCCTGGTGTGCTCGTTTCATTGTCTTTTTATTGTCGGGTCTTGCTTTGCTCCCCCCAGCCTACAAGTCTATTGGTTTTCTTTGCCCCACTTTCTTTTTTCTAAAAGAAAGCGGGAAATATTTTTTTCTTTCTGGTGGGCAATGCCTGCCCTACCCGGCAATGCTATTTGTTGGGTTTCGCTTACGCTCTACCCAACCTACCAGCCTACCAGAGTGAATAAGATAACAGTCCTTAACCCCCTTCCTTTTTTCTGTTAAGATAGCCCTATTGGTTATATCTACGGATTTTTTTGTTGTTGTGGCGGGCGGAGCCCATCCTACGGGGTCTTTCCAGCGGCCAGTGGCCGCTGGTATTGGTTTTCTTTGTCTTACTTTCTTTTTTCCAAAAGAAAGTAAGGAAGTCCTTTTTTCCTTCTTTCTGGTGTGCCGTGTCTTTTGTTGATGTTTCTCTTTCCGTGGCAGTTGAGAGGTCTTTTACCTATGGTGTTCCCGCAGCGCTTACAGGGGACGTGGCCATAGGCAAGCGAGTGCTCGTGCCCTTTGGCAAGAGGGTCCTTACGGGGTATGTGACGGGCCTCTCCGGCTCCTCTGACCTTGAGAAGGTCCGCGATATCATTGACGTACTTGACGCTGAGCCGCTTTTCGACGAGGTGGGCATGCGTTTTTTCAGGTTTCTCTCTTCCTATTACCTCGTGCCCCTTGGGCAGGTCCTCTCGCTCATCCATCCCCCTGGCTCTGGTGTTTGCGGGAAGAGGTTCTTCAGGTTGGTTCCCGGGGGACCCCTGGGGCAGGACCTCCCAAGGGGTCTTGCAGGCGAGGTCCTGGGTTTTATAGGTGAGTCTGGCGGGAGTGCGGCTCTTTCGGCGCTCCTTAGAAGGTTCAGGGGCAGGGCCCTTTACAGCGTTTTGTCGCGCCTGGTGCGTGAGGGTTTTCTTCTGGAGGACCAGCGTCTCTCGGGTGGCGCGGGCCGGACGGAGAAGATCGTCTCACCTGTACGAGAAGGAAAAGACAGTGATATTAGTATTCCCGATGAACGCACACCGGCGCAGAAGCGTGTCTACGAGTATCTTCGATCCCACGGCAGGACGCTACTAAGGGACATGAAGAAAGACCTTGGCGGCAGTGTCTTTCCTATTGTAAAGAAACTTGCCGCGCGCGGGCTCGTGGAGGTCGAGGAGCGCGCTTTTCACGCCGACCCCATGGAGGCGGTTATGCCCCGGGGTGCGGCCCACAGGCCGAATAAGGAGCAGGAGGCGGCCATTGGCGAGGTCATCAAGGCCCTTGAGAAGAAGTCCTTCTCGCCATTTCTCCTTTATGGCGTTACGGGAAGCGGAAAGACCCTCGTGTACCTTGAACTCATGGAAGAGGTGGTACGGGGCGGCGGCTCGGCCCTCATGCTCGTGCCAGAGATCGCCCTTACGGCCTGGGCCGCAGAGTACCTCAAGGAGAAGTTTGGAGGTCTCGTCGCCGTATACCATAGCGGCCTCACGCCATCGGCAAGGCTCGGGCAGTGGGGACGCATCCAGAGGGGAGAGGCCCGTGTGATCGTTGGTGCGCGTTCGGCGCTCTTTGCGCCCATAAGGGATCTTTCCCTCATAATTGTGGACGAGGAGCACGACCCGTCGTACAAGCAGGAAGATGGCGTCAGGTACAACGGGAGGGACGCGGCCCTCATGCTCGGAAAGTTCAGAAATATCCCGGTAGTGCTCGGTTCGGCTACTCCTTCTGTAGAGTCCTTTCACAATGCCCGCGCCGGTCGCCTTCGCATACTTCGGCTCGAGAAGAGGGTAGAAGAGCGGCCCATGCCAGAGGTGGAGATAGTGGACATGCGCGGCACAGGCGGGGCCATTATTTCCGAACGCCTCGGGGAACTCCTTGAAGAGACCTTCAGGGCCGGCAACCAGGCCCTCTTGTTCCTTAACAGGCGCGGTTTTTCCGGGTGCCTTGTCTGCAGGGACTGCGGCCATGCCTTTGCGTGCCGGAACTGCAGTGTGACTCTTACCTTTCACAAGGGGGCCGCAAGGCTCAGGTGTCATTACTGCGATTTTTCCGTGAAAGCGCCGGAGGCCTGCCCCGAGTGCGAGGGTACGCATCTGCGCGATCCTGGAACAGGCACCGAGAGGGTGGAGGAAGAGGTGCGCAGGCTCTTTCCCGGAAAGACCGTACTTCGCATGGACAGCGATACAACGCGAAAGCGCGGGGCCCTGCGTGCCATGATGGAGGCCATGGAGAGCGGCGAGGCCCATGTCCTCGTCGGCACGCAGATGGTATCCAAGGGGCACCACTTCCCAGGGATTACGCTCGTTGGGATCATCTCTGGCGATACCTCTCTCAATATACCCGACTTCCGCTCTCCTGAGAGGACCTTTCAACTCGTCACCCAGGCCGCTGGCCGTGCAGGCCGGGGTGAGACGCCTGGGCGCGTGGTAATCCAGACGCTGAACCCTTGGCACTATGCCCTCAGAAGGGCAGCTGGGCATGACTATGAGGGGTTCTTCGAGGAAGAGATAAGGGTAAGGAAAGAACTTGGTTATCCGCCCTTTTCGCGCCTTGCCGTCATGAGGCTCGAGGCCCCGGAGGAGGGGGTCGTGGTACGGGCCTGCAAGGTCCTTGGCCGTGAGGCGGGGAGGCTGCTGCCGAGGTTCAGTGGTTCTGTCACCTGTCTTGGCCCGTCCCCGGCCCTTGTGCCAAGGGTGAGAGGGACTTACAGGTTCCAGATGCTTGTAAAGGGAGAGTCTCCGAAGGTCTTACATGACTTTGTTGCCTGCCTGAGCAGGGCCTTCTCTGAAAATCACCCTGGCCGCAGGGTGAGGCTCTCTCTGGAGATGGACCCCGTGACTACAGTATGATGGTGATGAAAAAAGAGGCATAACTGCCTTGGTGGTGACTGTTTTTGAGGCTTTTCGAGTAGACCGGAAATGGAGAAGGGCAGGAAAAACAGTGGGTTTAAGGAAGGCACGGTACTTGCAAAATAATAAGGTACCGGACCCTGAAAATGGTTGTAATAATCGCCCGTCTGTTGTAAATTGTTCTCTCACAAATAAAGACCATTCAACTGCGGGGCGAGGAGGTCTACCAGATGAAGAAGATCGAGGCAATAATAAAGCCCTTCAAACTCGACGAGGTCAAGGAGGCCCTCAATGAAATTGGCATCCAGGGGCTTACGGTCTCGGAGGTCAAGGGGTTCGGGAGGCAGAAGGGTCATACCGAACTCTACCGCGGTACCGAGTATGTCGTCGACTTTCTGCCAAAGATAAAGATGGAGATAGTTGTTCGGGACGATATGGCGGCCCAGGTCGTGGAGAGCATTACCAAGGCCGCTGGCACTGGCAGGATAGGTGACGGCAAGGTCTTCATTCTCCCTGTGGAAGACGTCGTGAGGATAAGGACAGGGGAGACTGGGCCGGACGCGCTCTGATAGGCACAGGCCAAGGATCTGGAGATCTCTCATCAGGAATATTATAAAAAAAAACCAAGGAGGAAGCAATGACACCCAAGGAGGTAGTAGCCTTTGCCAAGGAAAAAGGCGCGAAGATGGTTGATGTCAAGTTCATGGACTTTATCGGCACGTGGCAACACTTTACCGTGCCCATATGCGAGCTCAACGAGGGCATCTTTGAGGATGGCCTTGGTTTTGACGGTTCGAGCATAAGGGGCTGGCAGCCGATCCATGCCTCGGACATGCTCGTAGTGCCAGACCCCACAACAGCCGTCATAGACCCCTTCTGCGAGACACCGACCCTGAGTCTCATCTGTAATATAAAAGACCCCATTACAGGCGAGAGTTACACGAGAGACCCCAGGGCCATAGCACAGAAGGCCGAGGCATACCTGAAATCAACGGGCATAGGAGACTCAGCCTACATCGGCCCTGAGCCCGAGTTCTTCATCTTCGATGACATAAGGTTCGGCGAGGGACCTGACAACAGTTTCTATGCCCTCGACTCCACCGAGGGCATCTGGAACACGGGCAGGGAAGAGTGCCCGAACCTCGGCTACAAGCCGCGCCACAAGGAGGGGTACTTCCCCGTTCCGCCGACGGACAGTTTCCAGGACCTTCGCACAGAGATGTGCCTTGTAATGGAGCAGGTGGGTATAGAGATAGAGTGTCACCACCACGAGGTTGCCACAGCGGGCCAGGCAGAGATAGACATGCGTTTCGATACGCTCCTAAAGATGGCCGATAAACTCATGTGGTACAAGTACATAATAAAGAACGTTGCCAGGCGGTGGGGCAAGACAGTCACCTTCATGCCAAAGCCCGTCTTTGGCGACAACGGCACAGGCATGCACACACATCAGTCCATCTGGAAGGACGGTAAACCCCTCTTTGCAGGTGATGGCTACGGGGGCATGAGCGAGACGGCCATGTACTACATAGGCGGAATACTCAAGCACGCCCGGGCCCTCAACGCCATCTGCAACCCTTCGACCAATTCCTACAAGAGGCTTGTCCCTGGCTTCGAGGCCCCCATAAACCTTGCCTACTCTGGCCGCAACCGCTCCGCCGCGGTGCGTATTCCCATGTACTCGGCCTCGCCCAAGGCGAAGAGGATAGAGGCAAGGTTCCCTGACCCCTCCTGCAACGGGTACCTCGCCTTTGCCGCGCTCCTCATGGCAGGGCTCGACGGCATACAGAACAAGATAGACCCCGGCGACCCGCTGGACAAGGACATCTACGGCATGACCCCAGAGGAACTCAAGGACATACCCTCTGCCGCAGGGTCGCTGGCCGAGGCCCTCGATGCGCTGGAGGCAGACCACGAGTTCCTCCTCAAGGGCGATGTCTTTACGCAGGATGTTATAGACATGTGGCTAGAGTACAAGAGGGAGAACGAGGTGGACCAGGTAAGGCTGAGACCAACGCCTTACGAGTTCTTCCTCTACTACGACTGCTGATATCTCTTTCTTCTTCCTCCAGAGGGGGGCGGGGCCGAGATCGTGGCCCCACCCCCCTCTCTTTTTTTCTCACCCCCCCATGGTCTCCACCTCCTTTGCTCAAGGGCCGGCGCCTTCTGTCGATAAGTAGGTATGGGCGACTTGCCTTGCGCCGGGCCAGTGAGGCGCTTAAAGTCTTGCCTGTGGCAAGAAACTCCAGGGGAGATGGGATGAAGGTCATAGATCTACACGAACTTAAGGAAAACCTGAAGGACGTACGGGGGGCGCTCCTGAGGATGATACTGGAGAGGAGGGGGAGTGAGAGCGAGGGCTCCCGCAGGGAACTGGATAGGCTGAGTTCCTCCATCGAGAGGAGGTTCGAGGAACTGCTTGGACCGCAGAGCGGTGTCTGCGAGGGGCTCAGGCCTTCGCTCGCCGAGGCCCGTGATATCTGGCACGCCTTCAGGAAGACGCGCGATACCGAGATAATACCTGCTGTCCTGGAGGGCAGGTTCGATGATGCCTCGGCCATTGCCATGGGCATACAGGAGGAGAGGTTCAGGGAGTTTACGTCCATTGTGGACCTCGTGGAGAACTCTCAGAACCTCGAGACAAGGGTAGAGGAGAAGACGCGCGAGGTACGGGAGAATTTCTTCTCCTTCATAAGGGTCTTTGCCGACATCATGGAACTCTTCGACCCTGCTACAGGCGGTCACAGCAAGCGTGTAGCCCGTCTTGTCAGAAGGCTCGCCGAGAGGATCGGTTTGAGGGACAATGACCTCGACCTTGTCGTCGCCTCTGCATATCTGCATACCATAGGTCTCATTGCCATACCAAGGGACGTCATCGACAAGGACGAATCCAGGCTCACGGAACAGGAGAAGGAGATGCTCTCCGGGTACCCGCAGATAGGCCAGGGCCTTCTCTCTTCTGTTGATGTCCTAAGGCAGGCGGGCGTTGTCATAAGGAGCCACCTCGAGCGCTACGACGGGCTCGGACAGCCCGACGGCTTGAAGGGCGAAGAGATTCACATAGGCGCACGCATACTCGCCGTCTGCAGGGCCTATGACCATGCGCGAAACCGCAGGCATGCCCCGGCCCTGCATCGCGAGGCAATAGAGGAGGTACGGCGTATGAGCGGCACGGTCCTCGACCCCATGGTGGTGGCCGAGTTCGTGACCCTCGAAGAAAAGGCCTTCTCGCAGGACTCGTGCAGGGCGCTTCATGTCTGGGAACTCGAGCCCGGCATGAGGCTCGTGGACAAACTCGTTACGTCGAAGGGCAGGCTTCTTCTTACTGAAGGCACGCTAATCACTGAGGACATACTCTCCATGATACAGAATTACCATGCCCTCGACCCAATCGTGACGCTTGCCCGTGTACATCTGGACAAGCCCAATGGCGCCCGGTGCGCTGTATAGGCCCTCTTTTTTGCTCGAAAAAGACCCCCTTCCTGTGCTAAAAACTCCATATGAATAGGTCCTGGTCAATTGCTGGTCACGCATGCCCGTTGATAGCAGGCGCTTGCCGCAGCCGGCCTCCTCACCTTGGTCCACAGAGCAGGAAGAATGGTCATGAGAACTCGGGTTTTTCTTGAAAGGGTTGCCTCTTTCTCAAGGCACCTTGCCACTATTGTCTTTTTCATCGTCCTTGCCATTGCAGCGGGCCCTGGCGCCGACCGGGATCTTTATGCGCGTATCTCTCCGGATGGGCAGAAAGGCATGGCGCCTGGCCCTGTGAGGGTAACTCTCAAGGCAGGAAAATTTCTCGTTGCCAGGGGCGCCATGCGGGACCCGAATTTTTCCGGCACTGTCATTTATCTCCTTCGATACGACCTCCTCGGCACCCTTGGCGTGGTAGTGAACAGGCCGACGGATATAAGGCTCTCTGACGCCCTGCCTCATATAGACTGGCTCAAGTCGAGCGACTCCATTCTCATGTGGGGCGGGCCGGTGGAGAGAACGAAACTCATAATACTCGCCCTCTCCAAGGAGCCCATAGAGGGGGCCGAGCATGTTCAGGGTAATCTCTACGTGGGGTGGGACATAAACAAGTTCAGGGATTTTTTCCAGTCCAGCGCCGGCGAGATAAAGGCCGTGCGCGCCTATGGCGGGTATGCTGGTTGGGCCCCAGGGCAGTTGGCCGCAGAGGTGGAACGCGGGGGCTGGCGCGTGGTGGATGCGCCCGCAGAGGAGATTTTCAGGGATACTACCAGGCTGTGGTACAGGCTCATAGGGAGGCACTGAGGGGATGGGAGGTGAAGCCCTTGCGCTTGGTCTGCCTTCTGCCCCTGATGATGCCCTTGCAGGAATTAAAGTAATCATCAAAACTTCCGAAGTGTAGGAGAGAAGGTCGGAACCTTAAAGGAGAATACGAGGGTGAACGGAAATGGACTGAGTTTTTGCGAGAACGTTGACCGTATGGCCGACAAGGCCATAGCAGTACTCGGGCTGGAGAGGGGCCTTGCCGAGGCCATCAAGGGGTGTAACGCTGTCCTGGAGTTGAGTTTCCCCGTTGAGATAAAGGGCAAGATAGAGGTCTTCAGGGGGTGGAGGGCCCTGCACAGCATACACAGGCTTCCCTCAAAGGGCGGCATACGATATGCCACGGGCGTGAACCAGGACGAGATAAAGGCCCTTGCCGCGCTCATGTCCTACAAGTGCGCCATAGTGGACGTACCCTTTGGCGGCTCCAAGGGAGGGCTCTGCATAGACCCTTCGAGGTATACACGCGACGAGATGCGGCTGATCACCCGCCGTTTTACACGCGAACTGGCAACACGGGGTTTCCTGAGCCCCTCTACGAACGTGCCGGCCCCTGACATGGGCACAGGCCAGAGGGAGATGGCCTGGATACTGGATACGTACAAGCACCTGCACCCTGACGACATAAATTATGTCGCCTGCGTAACAGGAAAACCCATTCACTTTGGAGGGGTACATGGCCGCGTAGAGGCAACGGGCCGGGGTGTGCAGTACGCTGTGAGGGAGTTCTTCAGGCATGATGACGACGTGCGGGCCGCAGGGCTCACGCCCGGTCTTGGCGGAAAACGCATGGTCCTGCAGGGCCTCGGTAATGTTGGTTACCATGCCGGAAAGTTCTTGTCCGAGGAGGACGGCGTACTCGTTACGGCCATAATAGAGCGCGATGGCGCTGTAGTCGACGAGGAGGGGCTGGATGTCGAGAGGGTCAAGACCTATCTCATAGAGCATGGCGGGGTAAAGGGTCTGCCAGGGGCGCGTTTTGTCGAGGACGGCGCCTCGGTACTCGAGATGGACTGCGAGATCCTCCTTCCTGCGGCCCTCGAAGGCGTACTGCACAGCGGCAACGCAGGCAGGATCAAGGCAAGGCTCGTCGTAGAGGCGGCCAACGGGCCGACGACCTTCGAGGCCGACAGGATACTCAACGAGAGGGGCATTACTGTTCTGCCCGATGCCTACGTGAACGCCGGCGGCGTCGTTGTCTCCTACTTCGAGTGGGTAAGGAACCTCTCGCACATGCGCTTCGGGCGGATGGAGAAAAGGTTCGAGGAGAGCAGAGGCAGACATATCATAGAGGCCATAGAGAAGGTGAGCGGAGAGAAGGTCTCGCCCAGGACACTGAAGGACCTTACGAGCGGCCCCGATGAATTGAGCCTCGTGCGCTCGGGTCTTGACGACACCATGCGTAGCGCCTATGAACAGATACGCCTGGAAAAGGAGAAGCGGGGACTCGGCGACTACCGCACAGCGGCCTTTGTGATAGCGATCGAGAAGATATCGAGGGCCTACCTCGATGTGGGCGTGCTCTGAGCCCACCCTGGCCCCTGTCTCCGTTACGGTAGATTTTTTCCTCTCATCTTTTCCAGTACAAGGCCCTTTATTCTCTCTCTTATGTCCATTTCCTCAAAGAGCCAAGGGCTGTACTCGGTGTCCTTCCTGTAACCAATGTCCACACTCGGCCTGCCGCCTCTGTCACGGCGCCGGACTTCCAGGCAGAACCGCCCTCTCTCGAAGAGCCTTGAGCGCGAGATCGACCAGAGTATCCTCGGCCCTCCGGGGTCTCTCCTGTCCAGGATACAGTAAAGCCTCAGCCTCGTGGCAATGAGCCACGTTCTCCACTCTACTGCCTCGCAGAGCACGAACCCGCCGGCATGGTCGAGGTCCTCGGAGGGGTCGTAGTTGTTGGATTCCCTGATGGCCTCTATTATGAGTTTCTCGGGGAGGAAACCTGTCCTTTCCATAGGCGCGCGGGCGTGGTGCGAGGTGTCTCCTGAGTCGAGGGGAGAGCACTCTCTGGTGAGGCCCCGGGGTCTCAGGGGCGCCTTTCTCCGCCCCTGGCCTTCTCTTCTGCAGTAGTAGCCTCTTCCACTGCAAGGACTTCGTCAACGGCCTCTCTCACGAAGGCATACCTCCCGTAATCGCTGTTTACTATCCTGCCGTTGTAAACGATGATATCCAGGTCCATGGTCCTGGGGGCGTACTTGTCTGCGCTGCGCCTTCTGCCGAGCCTCTTCTCCACGTCCTTGAGAAAGCACCGGAGTTCGTTCATGGACAGTGGCGTCTCGATGAGAAAGGCACGGTTAAGGTACTCGGGGCCATGCCCCGGCGGCACCGGCGCTGTGCGCCGGGGCCTCGAGGCCCTCACGAGCACCTGTTCCCTTGCGAGTATCTTCTCGGCGGCCTTCATGTTGGCCTCTGGCGAGATATTGGAGCCAGCGCTGATTACGGCCCTCTTCATCGCGTTGCCGATACCTCCACTGAGACGGAGCGGGAGAACCTCAGGGCATGGGGTTTGTCCACCTCAACAGTGGCGTGTCTTACGCCTGGGCGCTTCATGACTATCTGTAGGATAAAACCGGCGAGGCGTTCAAGAAGGAAGAACTCGCTGGCCTCCACCGCCTCTATTATCTCCTTTGTAACTTCCCTGTAGTCCGTGCAGTCGGCTATATCGTCCGTCTCCATGGCCTTCTCGTTCTCGATGTCCATTACCACGTTGATGGTGATGTCCTGCTTCTTGTCCCGTTCCCAGTCGTTACAGCCTATTATTGCCCTGAGCCTCAGGTCTTTGATCCGTATTATCATGTAAGGTGCTCACCTCCGTCTATGAAGAGAACCTGCCCGGTTATGTAGTCGTTTGTAATGAGAAATTCCATTGCCCGCAGAATGTCCTCCACATGGCCGTGCCTTCCAAGGGGCACCCTCTTTCTTGCCGCCTCCTCGATGTATGCCTCTTCCTGGCCGGGCGGGGGGAGTATTATGCCGGGGGCTATGCCGTTTACACGTATGCCTGGGGCGAACTCGCGGGCCGCCATTGCCGTAAGCCCCAGGAGGCCCTTCTTCGAGAGCATGTATGCCCCGTAGGCCGAGGCGTTCTTCAGGGCATTGGCGTCGATCATATTTATTATCTGCCCCCTTTCCCGCAGGCGCGCGAATTCGCGCGAGAGGACATAGGGGGCCCGGAGGTTGATTTCGAGGTGCCTGTCCAGGAGTTCGTCCGGTGTGTCTCTTATGGGCGAACGCTCGAAGACCGAGGCATTGTTTATGAGTATCTCGATCCCTGGTAGCGCCCTCTCTGCACGCGCCAAGAGGTCCTTTGTTGCCCCTCTATCGGATAGGTCCGACTCGATGGGCTCGCACCTCACCCCCTTTGCCCTTATCTCTTCCACGACACTGCCTGGCCCTGTGGTATGGTAATGGAGCGCTATATCATACCCCATGGAGGCAAGACGCAGGGCCATTGCCCTCCCCAGCCTCCTGGCCGACCCTGTTACGAGCGCTGAACTCACCCTGACTCTCCTCGCATTTTTTAATCTGACTTTAATATAATCTGCTATATCATATCAGCAGGGAGAGGGCAAGCGCGGCAGGACGGCTGGCTTGTTTTGATATTGCTTTTTTACGAAAATAATGAGAAAAGGTAGATATGATTCTTGGCCAGGAAGAAGAACGCGTACTCGTTAAGGTCTGGGACTGGCAGACGCGGGTGCTTCATTGGTGTAACGTTGCCCTCATTTTTGCGCTCATGGGTCTTGCCATGTCGCACGACATACTCAAGGAGATGAAGGTTGCCAAGCACTTCAGGCACCAACTCATGACCTATCATGTGTATATCGGCTATGCCCTGATAATTACCGTGGCGCTAAGGGTCCTCTGGGGTTTTCTGGGTAATGACTACGCAGGCTGGAGGGACCTCTGGCCCTTTACCGCTGAGAAGATGGAGTACATCAGAGAGAAACTCAAGTGGCATGCCCGCGGCTTCAGGGGCGTGACGAGGAAGTTCCGCTATCTTGGGCACGACCCCCTGGGCGCTCTCTTTTACCTGGCCCTCTTCCTCGTCGTCATCTCCCAGATTCTCACGGGCCTTACCCTCGCGGGCCTTGACAAGCACATGGCCCCCTGGCAGGGCTTTTTCTCGGGCTTTGGCCACGCCACGCGCGAACTCATAGAGGACGTTGCCGAGGAGGTCCACGAGTTCGGCTTTGATTTCCTTGTCTTCTTCGTGATATCTCACGTAGGGGCGGTCATCATACACGAACTCCACGAGAAGACAGGGCTCCTGTCTTCCATGATAAACGGGATAAAGTTCCTCCCAGAGGCGGCATATCACGACTTCAAGGAGAGGATGAGACGATGAGGGTGCTCCTTGTGGAGGACGAGAAAGACCTCGCCTCCATTGTGAAGATGGGGCTCGAGGAAGAGGGCTACGTCGTGGACGTGGCCTACGACGGCGAGGAGGGGCTGTACATGGCCGAGAACTACCCCCTCGACGCCATTATACTCGATGTCATGCTCCCTGTGATGGACGGCCTCACGCTACTGAGTACCATCAGAAAGAAGGGAATCAAGACCCCTGTGCTCGTGCTCACTGCCCGCGACGCCCTCATGGACAAGATAGAAGGTCTTGACACAGGGGCCGACGATTACATGACCAAGCCCTTCGAGTTCTCGGAGATGGTGGCGCGCCTTCGTGCCCTTATCCGCCGGGCAGGCGAGGCCCGGGAAGCGGTACTGCGCGTTGGCGACCTGGAGATAAACACTGCGAGCCACGAGGTACGGCGTGCCGGCGAGCCCATAAAACTCTCGGCCAGGGAGTATGCCCTTCTCGAGTACCTTGCCTACAATGCCGGAAAGGTGGTCTCTCGAACGCAGATAGTGGAGCACATATACCACGAGGACGCGGAGATGGACTCCAACGTAGTTGACGTGTATATCAATTATCTCAGAAAAAAGATAGACAAGGACCCCTGGCCCAAACTGATCCAGACCATAAGGGGGGCAGGTTACATCCTCAAGGAGGACGAGTAACAGGGCTCTGCGCCTCTTGCGCCTCTCATGTTCAATTCCATAAAGGTAAATATAATAATCTGGTGCCTCGCAATCTTTTCCATCGTCTTCGCGGGGCTCGAGATCTTCCTCTACTATGAGCTCGAGAGCGTGGCCATAGGATTTGTCGATGAGCATATCCGCTCGGAGATGAATACCATGGCCAGTATACTCAAGATAGAGATGCGCCATGGCCAACTCGATACAGAACTCGTGGAACTCTCCCTTGCCGAGAGGGGCAAGGATACTGGCCAGGGAAGGCATGACAAGAGGTTCTCGGGGCGGTTCTACCAGATAGTCTCCGACAAGAGCAAGATACTGGCCAAGTCGCCCTCACTGAACGACACGAATAGCCATCTGCCCATACTGCCCGCCACTGTTGAGGGTCTATTCTATACCGTAAAGGGGCCGAGAGGCCAGCCCATGAGGCTTCTCAGCAAATCCTTTGACTTCGGTGAGAGGATCCTCATCTTCCAGGTAGCCGACTCACTGGTGAACACCTACCGCCTTGTCAGGTCTTTCAGAAAGGCCGTCCTCTTCATATACCCCGTAATCTTCGGCATCTGCGCCCTTGGCATATACTTCATGATAAGGTGGGCCCTCATGCCCGTGAAATCCTTTGCCGCCAAGGTCAGCCATATCACGGAGAAGAACCTCTATGAGAGGATCGAGGAGAGGCATATCCCCGTGGAGTTGAGAGACCTCGCCTCTGGCTTCAACACCATGCTCGAACGCCTCGAACGGTCCTTTGAACGGAGAAAGCAGTTCCTCTCTGATGCCTCTCATGAACTCAGAACCCCTACCACGGTCATCAAGTCGCACTGCGATATCATGCTCTCCAAGGAGAGGCCCGCAGAGGTCTACAGGCAGGCCCTCGAGAAGATCGGCCTTACCGTTGACAGGATGAGCGAACTCATCAACAGGATACTCGTAATATCGAGGATAGATTCCGATTCGCTGGAGATGAGGTTCGTACGCATTGGCCTGAAGGCCCTTATCGCCGATGTCTTAAGGCTTGTAGAGCACTCTGCCGCCATGAAGAAGGTTAGACTCTCGCTCCACGGTCAGGAAGTCGAGGTAAAGGCCGACAGGGAAGGCGTCTTCGAGGTATTCGTAAACCTTGTGGAGAACGCCGTAAAGTACAACCGCGACGGCGGCGAGGTAAGGGTATATGTCTCCAGGGCCAAGGAGTTCGCCGAGGTGGTCGTAGAGGACACTGGCATCGGCGTAGATGAGAAGGACAAGGAGAACATCTTCAAGAGGTTCTACCGTTCCGATGCGAGTCGGGGACTTACCGTGGGTTCAGGCCTCGGGCTCTCCATAGTGAGCGCCATTGTAAAGGCCCATGGCGGACGCATAGAGGTGGAGAGCGAAGTGGGGCGGGGTAGCAGGTTCAAGGTATTTCTGCCACTTAGGCCGGTGCCGGCAAAGGGCCCCGGGGCCTGAGGCCTTGGCCGCGTCTACGCGGCGTCTCTTCTCCTGTATATGATTATGGAGTTGGCGCCAGTGGAGTCCTCCAGTCCGGCCTTGGGGCCGAAGACATACCTCGTGCCTCCGGGTTCGATCTCCACGAGCCCTCTTATCTCGTACCTTCCAGGCCAGTAAAACCTGAACCAGTCGAATATGAGCCCCACTGAGCGTCTCCCGCGGAGCCAGGAGTTGTATATGTCCACATATACGATGTATAGGGGCTTCTTATCCTCTATCCTGCCTATCATCTCTTTTTGCATCTCCAGGGCCATTGGCTGGTACTCCATCAGCGGGTAGGCGTATATGAAGGGCGTGGCCGAAGCGCGGCCAGAGTAGAAGTATATCTCTGGTTCAGAGCCGAGGACAGCGATGGTCTCGTCACCTGAGGACCTGGAGCGGATATAATCAGCAATCCTGATGGCCTCTGGAAAGGGGTTTGGGCCGAAGATTCTCCGTGATACCTCATCCGGGCTATTCTGAAAGAAGGCGCCGTGTTCTGCAACGAGGCCAGGGACCGTGGCCGCGAGGATGAGTACAGCCGCCAAGGCCGACCCCCTTCTTCTTACCAGTAACCCCGAGAGACGGTCTATGCCGAGCCCGGCAAGGACCGAGCATGCAGGCAGGAGCAGAATGAAGTAGTGCTCGCGAAAGTAGAGCCCAGGGGCGATGGCAAGAAAGGATAGGGCCGCAAAGAGGCCGGTAAAGGCCTTTTCCACCCTGGTGGCAACTCTGCCCCTGAGCGTTACAATGCCGATGCCTGCAAGGGTCCAGAAGGGGAGGGCTGTTAAGAAGATGGGAGCGAACTTTCTGTAGAAGGTCGAGAGGCCGAGACCAAGAGGGGGTGATGATACGTAGAGCCTCGAGTAGGTCACTGTCCAGAACCATAACTTCCCGAACCCGCCTGCAAGGTAGAATATGACGCAGGTGGCCAAGAGTGGGGTGGCTCCTCCTACAAGTACCAGGGCTGAGCGCTTGAGGCCCCGGACCATATCTCTGCGGTCGCGGAGGTAATGGGCAAGTATGATGTACAGTGGGCCGAGGATGAGAAAGAATATTCCGTGTTGCTTCATCAGGACACCAAGACCGAGTAGAAAGCCGCCTGCAAAGAGCCATAAGGGGCCTCTTCCCTTTTCATTGGCGCCTGTGATGAGGCAGAGCCCTGCTACAGCGAAGAAGATGACAAAGTGCTCGCTATTGGCTATTATTCCGTGAAGGTGAGTGTTTAGCGAGGCTATGGCAAAGGCCGCGCCAGCCGCATAGGCGGCGCGGAGACCGAAGAGGCGCCTCGTGAGGATAAAGACGAGGATTGAGGTGAGGGCGTTGATGACGAGGAGGCCTCCGTGAACTCCGGCACGGGTCTGACCGAGGACCTTCATGATAATGGCGTACACGGCGTAGATACCCGGGAGTTTCATGCTGTAGGCATAGGTGTAGGGCATGAACCCCTTAAGGAGTAGAGAGCCCATGTAGGCGTACTCGCCCTCGTCGCGTTCAAAGGGCAGGCCCAGGAGCCTCCAGCGCACTATTGCAGATACTGCCATGGCCGCGGCCATGAGCACCAGAAGGGCAGTCTCTTTGTCTCTCTTGGCACGGTAATCGTTCATGGCGGATAGTTCCAGTTCTTGTCCCCGGGCCGAGCACAGGAGGGCCTTTCCTCATGACCGGTTCTCTGGGATATTCAGGGTAAAATTGCGCCTCTACGCGGGGGCGTTTAAAAAATTCAAAAAGACCGCCTTGTATGTTACTATTTCAGGCACAGGAATTAAAGCCTCTAAATATGGAGTAGGAGAGAGGGCCCTTTCACGTAAGGATGGGTATGGTGGAGGACAATGGATAACAGAGAAGGTGTGCAATGGTCGCCTGAAGGAGGGGTGACAAAGGTCATACCACGAAGAAGGCTCGGCAGGACCGGCGAGGAGGTCACTATTCTCGGCCTCGGCGGCGAGGGCTTGCTCAGGAGTTGGGGCGAGGAAAAAAAGGCCGTGGAACTCATACAGGCGGCACTGGACCTGGGAATAAATTACATGGAGTCGGCTAGGGCCTACGATGGAAGCGAGTCTTATTATGGCAAGGCCCTTGGTGGCAGGCGAGGCGAGGTCTTTCTTGCCGGAAAGTCCCACGCCCGCGACTATGCCGGCGCCATGAACCATCTCCACGAGACGCTCCGTAACATGGGCACAGATTATCTTGACCTCTGGCAGGTTCATGATGTACGAACAGATGATGACGTCTCTGCCATATTCGGCCCCGGCGGGGCCTACGAGGCCTTCCTGGAGGCGCGTGAAAAGGGCCTTGTGCGCTTTATAGGCATCACAGGCCACCACGACCCAACGGTGCTCGCACGTTGCGTGCGGGAGTACGACTTCGATACAGTACTCCTGCCCGTAAACCCGGCGGAGCCTTCACACAGGCCCTTTATCGAGGAAGTGGTGCCACTTGCCGCAGGCAAGGATATGGGTGTCATTGCCATGAAGGTATACCTTCGGGGCATGCTCAATGCACCCAAGAAACTCCTCTTCTGCTATGCCCTGACCCAGCCCGTCTCTACTGCGGTCGTTGGGTGCGATACCCTTGAGCAACTTAAGGAGAACGTGGAGATAGCGGGTTCCTTCATACCTCTTCACCTAAAGGAGGTGGAGAGGTTTACCGAGTTCATCGCGCCTCACGCGCGTCAACTCATGTACTACAAGCCCTGAGGCCCTGGGGTCTTCTTCAGGACTTTCTTCCCGCGGCCCCATGGTCCCTGACCAATGCCAGGCCGTTGCCCATGACGAGAGAGGGCGGGAGATGATACCGCTTAAAGACGATACCCCCACCTATTCATATCCCTACGTAACCATTGCCATCATCGTCATCAATGTTCTCGTCTTCCTCTTCCAGATTTCGCTCGGCTACAAAGGCATGACCCGCTTCATATACACCACAGCGGCCATACCCTACGAGATAACCCACCTCGTGGACATAGGCCCAAGGGCCCTCGTGGCCCCTCCCTTTACGCTACTTACGGCCATGTTCGTCCACGGCGGCCTCTTTCATCTTGGCGGCAACATGCTTTTCCTCTGGATCTTTGGCGACAATATAGAGGACAGCGTCGGGCACATCAAGTTCATCGTCTTCTACCTTCTTACCGGCCTCGTGGCGAGCCTTACCCATGTTCTGGCCTCCCCCGGCTCCACCATGCCCATGGTGGGTGCCTCAGGGGCCATAGCCGGCATCCTTGGCGCCTACTTCGTCCTCTTTCCCAGGGCAAATGTAAAGACCCTCCTATTTCTCTTTGTCTTCGTAACAGTCGTACAGGTGCCGGCGGTCTTCTTTCTCGGCCTCTGGTTCCTCTTTCAACTCATGAGTTCCGGCACCGGCGGCGGTATCGCCTGGTATGCCCACATCGGCGGGTTCCTTGCCGGCGCCTTTCTCATACGCTTCTTCCTGGGGCCGAGGATGAGGCGGTTACGTACCAGGAATTAGTCTGTCAGAGGTCAAGTGAGACAAATTTACAAGGAGGTATGACCTATGTTCCATATAGCGAGCGAAGAGGATATCAGGCAGGGCAGGGTAACGGACGTGTACTTTGAACGCACGAGGGAGATCCTTGGTGCAAAGGGTATAGAGAAGCGGGTACGTGCCGAGTTCTTCGTGAAGAAACTGCCGCGAGATTACAAGTGGGGCGTACTTGCCGGCATAGCCGAGGTGGCGGCCCTCATGGAGGGTAAGCCTGTCAATATCCGTTCCCTTGCCGAGGGCGAGGTCTTCTATCCCTGGGAGCCCGTCATGGAGGTGGAGGGAGTGTACAGGGATTTTTGCGTCTTCGAGACAGCCATGCTGGGGCTCATATGTCAGGCCTCTGGCGTGGCCACGAGGGCGGCCCGCGTGAGGATAGCCGCGGGTGAGAGGGTGGTGGCGAGTTTCGGTGCGCGCAGAATGCACCCGGCCATAGCGCCCATGATAGAGCGCTCGGCCTATATAGGCGGGTGCGACGGCGTGGCCATACTCCTCTCCGCCGAACTCATCGAGGCAGAGCCTGTTGGTACAATGCCCCATGGTCTCATACTCGTAATGGGAGATACCCTCGAGGCCGTAAAGGCCTTTGATGAGGTGATTGAGAGGAAGATAAAGAGGGTGGCCCTCATAGACACCTTCAATGACGAGAAGTTCGAGGCCCTCCGCGTCGCCGAGGGCATGAAAGGGGCCCTCTATGCCCTCCGTCTCGATACGCCCTCCACACGGCGGGGGGACTTTTACCGCATCTTCGAGGAGGTGCGCTGGGAACTCGATCTTCGCGGGTTCAGGGATGTGAGGCTATTTGCCAGCGGAGGCCTCGATGAGTACACGGTGAGGCAACTGGCGCCTGTGGTGGATGCCTTTGGCGTAGGTACGTCCATAAGCAATGCCCCGGTGCTGGACTTTGCCATGGATATCGTCGAAGTAGAGGGCAAGCCGCTTGCAAAACGGGGCAAGTGGTCTGGGGCAAAGGACCTCCTCGTCTGTTCTGTCTGCGGTGCAAGAAAGATAAGCCCCCTTGGGAAGGGGGCAGAGGCCTGCTCATGCGAGGGCGCATATTCCTTCCTCAGACCCGGGGAGGAGTCGGAGACAGAACCATGCGCCTGTGAAGGCACGATGGAGAGCGCGTTATTGCCGCTCATGGAGGATGGCCGTCTTGTGAGAGAACTCAAGAAGGCCTCTGCCATAAGGGAATACGTGCTCGAAGGCATCAAGGGACTCGATATAGATTAGGTGACCTGGCAGGGGCAGGCCGGTAAGGATGGGGGCGGGCGGTGGCGGCCTCTTGAGGCAGACCACGGCAGGAAGACAGGGGCCAGAGGCCGTCTTGGCAAGCACATGGATCGAGGGAGAGTCAGATGGTGATGACTACTTCCCTGCCCTTGAGAGGGGTGAGGCCATGGCCTCTACGTGCGTGGCAAGGCGCCTTCCCTTTGGACGGGTCTTGTCCTTGAACCAGAGGGCACTGTAGAAACGTTCCTTCTTGAGCCTCGCCTCTCGAAGGAGCCTCTTGTTGGTCATGAGGTCCGTCACCTTTACGAGGCTGAATCCCTTCTCTATGAGGGAGTCGAGGATCTCGCCGAGCACGGACGAGGCCCTGTCTGGGCCGCGTTCGGTATCGAGGTGCATGAGGATGATGCCCCCGCCGAGCCCGCCGCCTTTCTTGTCGAAGTCCAGTATCTTCTTCTTGATGTCCTCTGGGCCGTGGTACAGTCTGGAGGCCTTGTCTGTTACCCAGTCGAGGCTGTCGAGGCTCCTCCCGCTCCGTGCGTCATAGGTCCAGCCCACGTGCAGGTAGCCTGCACTGTAGGCCCAGGCCATGAGTTCCCTGTTCACCTCTCCGTAGGGCGCACGCCAGAGCGGCGACATGTGCCGGCCCGTGACCTGGAAAAAAAGTTTCTCCGTCACATTCAACTCGTTCAGGAGAAAATCCTTTGTCACGCGCGCAAGGGTCTTCTGTGTGCCGTTAATCTCCAGTTGCGTCAGGTGGGGGTGTGTGCTCGTATGGTTTCCCACCTCGTGGCCTTCGGCCACTATGCGCCTTGTTATACCAGGGTTGGCCCTGATGAAGTTGCCGCTAAGGAATATGGTGGTCTTGATATTACGTTTTTTCAGGATATCGAGTATCTCGCCTGCCTCGCGCGCCCCCAGGCCTCCATCAAAGGTGACCGAGAGGCGGGTGCTGTGCCTGTCGCCCCGTGTGAAGTTGGACGGCACCAGGGATCGTAATTTCGGTCTTTCTATTATGGACTGCTTCTTCGAACTCTTGGATGGAGGGGAGTACTCGAAGGCAAGGTTTGCGCCCATGCCCTTTGCACCCTGGCCCGGCACGGGTACTGGCGAGGCGGTACTGTAATCTCTGTCCTGGGCCCTCCGTACTGCCGGCAGACCGGGACCTGGGCCCATGGAGAGGGCTGAGTCTCTGTTGCCTGAGATGAGGATGGCCGAGGAGGCTGTCACGAGGACGAGGAGGGCGCGCAGTACTGCGCTGAGGCAACTCTGGATGGAAAGGTGTTTTTTCATGTCAGCGCGTATGAGCAAGAGCGTGTAACCAGCGTGAAGAGGAAGTGCGCCTATAGTTGTTGCTCAATCATTTACCATTATGCGCTCTAAAGGTCAATCTTTTTTTTTGGCCCAAGCGGGGATAAAAATATTGCAAAATATGCCTCTATTATAATAAGATATGCCAAATCCAGATGATGCCGGGAGGGGCCATGCAAGAAAAGATCGAGGAAAAAACCTTCAAGAGAATACTTTTTCCAACAGACTTCACCGAACTCTCGGAGAGGGCCCTGTCCTATGCCGTCTCCATGGCCCTGTGTTTTGACGCCACGCTCTACGTCCTCCACGTCGTGGACCGGAGCGTAGAGGCCTCTGGCATGTACGTGCCCCATATGTCCTTCGAGGAACTCGAGAAGGAAGAGGAGTTTGCCGAGGCAAAGGCTCTCAGAAAGATAGTCGGACGTTGCTGTATGCAAGCCAGGGCCCTGAAGGCAGAGCCCCTTCTTGCCGTTGGTACGCCCCATGAAGAGATTCTGCGCGTTGTGCGCGAGAAAGGGGTGGATATGATCGTCATCGGCACCACCGGCGAGAGCGGGGTGGGAAGATTCGTCTTCGGCTCCACGGCAGACAGCCTCATCAGAAATGCCCATGTGCCCGTCCTCGCCATTCCCCCCGCGGCCTGATGCCCCGCCCATCCTGCAAGGCAGACGACAAAAGGCAGACCCATGTTTGGAATCGGTTTTACAGAACTTCTCCTGGTCCTCGTGGTTGCGCTTCTCGTCCTCGGTCCAGACAAACTGCCCGAGGTAGCGCGTACCCTTGCCAAGGCCTATAACGAACTCCGGCGCACAGGCCTCGACCTCAAGCGGACTGTAGACGGTATGAACCTTACCGCAACGCTCGGCAAGAGCGGCAGCAGGTGTGAGGCCGCCAGCGCAGATGAGGCAGGCCAGGAAAAAACCGCTTCCAGTACAAACCCCGACTCCACCAGCCCTGAGGGCGGGAAGCCGCGGGACAAGGCCACCGAAACATGACCGACGAGAAGGCATCGGCAGAGCGGCTTACGGCGCACCTTCGTGAACTCCGAAAGAGGCTCATCATCTCCATCATAGCCCTTGCCGCGGGGTTTGCCATCTCATATGTCTTTTCCGAGAGGTTATACGGCATACTCGTCCATCCTCTCATGCCAGCCATGCCCAAGGGCTCGGAGTTCGTGGCCTTTACCGGGGTAGTGGAGCCCTTCTTCGTTTACATAAAGGTGGCCTTTCTCGGGGGGGCGGCCCTTGCGAGCCCGGTGATTCTATACGAGACATGGGCCTTTGTTGCACCAGGCCTATATGAGAAGGAAAAGCGATGGTTTCTCGCAGTAGTGCTCTTTTCATCCCTCCTCTTCATCTGCGGGCTCCTCTTTGCTTACTTTGTCGTCTTTCCCTTTGCCTTCAAGTTTCTCCTGAGTTATGCCGGTCCAAGGCTCAGGCCCTTCATCTCCATGAACAGTTACTTCTCTCTTGTTACGAGGCTGCTTATAGCCTTTGGCCTCGTGTATCAACTTCCCCTTGCCATGCTCGTTCTTGCAAGGACCGGTATAGTCACGGCAGGGCGTTTTCTCTCGTGGTGGCGTTACGCCGTCATAATAATCGTCATAGTCGCGGCAGTGCTGACGCCTACGCCCGACGCCTTCAACCAGATGCTCATGGCAGGCCCTCTTCTCGTCCTCTATTTTCTCGGAATAGTCCTGGCAAAGTTTTTCGGGAAGAAAAAGACAGGGACGAGTGCAGGTAGGGGTGCAGAGGATGGGAAAGATCAGGGCGAGGTGGAGTAGGGAGGCCGAGTTTCTCTAAATGATGCGATGCCATTGTCTCGATCGATCCTGTTGCAAAAAAAAAGGCCTTCGCAAGGTAAGTACTCCTTGCGAAGGCCGTTCTGCGTGGTGGTACTCGCATTTCGGCAAGAAGGAAGTCGTTACTTCTTGGTGCCTGCTGTCTTTCTGGCGGCAGTCTTTTTGGGCGCTGTTTTTCTTGACGCTGTCTTTCGTGCTGTAGTCTTTCTTGTTGTAGCCGTCTTTTTTGCAGTACCCGCCTTCTTTGCAGTGGTCTTCTTGGCCTTGCCCCTGGTTCTCGTCACCTTCTTCGTGGTCTTTGCCTCCAGGGTCTTGATCTTCTTCTCCAGTTCTTTTATCTTCTTCTTGTACTGGGCCTCTGTGTCCTTGAGTTTCTTTCGCAGTTGGTCTTCTATGCTCTTACTCTTTCTCGACATCTCCAGGGCCTTTTTCCTGAACCCGTTTGTCGTGGCCTCCCATTGCTTGAGCGCCTTCTGAAGGAGTTTAGATTCCTTCTCTATGCTGATGGCCTTTGCTTTCCAGCCCTTTGCCTCTTTCTGTCCTTCTTTTACAGACTTCTTGAGTTTCTTCTCTATGTTCTTCCACTCCTCGGACACCTTCTGCGAGAGTTTCTCCCAGGTCTTCATCTTCTTCCTCCTTGGTTTTGAATCCGTCGTGGCTACAGCAGGCAAGGTCTACATTCACAGGCACACATATATTGTATAGAACACTTATAGCCGCAATGCAAACTTCTGTCAATCAAGATTTCCCGGACAGTCGTTGTAAAATAAACGACAAGGCCGCTGGCGGTCTATAATTAAGGGGGGATGTTTGGCCCCATTGCATAATGGAAATACAGAGGAGTGAGAAATATATTCTATCAAGGGGCCCGGTCTACGGCAAGGAATTATGATGCAAGCAGGGCGCTGGCCCCTGGTATGGAGAAGACGATGGAACTAAAAAAAATGATTTAAGGAGACTTTTCTGGTATATTCTCTCCTCATGTGGCACGAAGTTGCAGGAAGGTCTCTTCTGGATATCTTTTTTCCACACCTCTGTCCCCTCTGCGGCTCGGCCCTTGCCGGGCCCTGCGAGGGGTTCTGCGTCGGGTGCGCCAGCCGTCTCGGTCTGCACCTTATCAGGGAGCCCCTCTGCGCTCTATGCGGCAGACCCCTTGGCGCTGGAGGGATGGCGGGGCAGAGGTGCGGGGCTTGCATAAAGAGTCCGCCTGAGTTTACCATGGCACGGAGCCTTTATGCCTATAGCGGAGAGGCCCGAGAGGCCGTACACGGCCTCAAGTACAGGTGGCGTACCATGCTCGGCCCACCCCTCGGAAGGGCCATGGCCTCCATGGTCTCAAGTATGAGTTTCTCGCCAGACCTCGTTCTCCCTGTACCTCTGCACAAGAAGAGGCTCAGGGAGCGTGGGTTCAACCAGTCCGTGGTCCTCGCGCGCAGGGTCGCCAGGACCCTGGGCGTTGCGATAGATGTCTCGGTACTTACGAGAACGAGGCAGACGTGCTCACAGGTGGGGCTGGGCCGCGAGGAGAGACGGAGGAACGTCGCCGGAGCCTTTGCCCTGGGGCGGCCAGATATTCTGCGCGGCAGGTCCGTGCTTCTCGTGGACGATGTAATGACCACTGGTGCAACGGTCATGGAGTGTTCCAGGGTCCTTGGTAGGGCCGGTGCCGTGGTGGCGGTTGTAACGCTTGCCCGCGCCCTTCCATCATAGAACACCGGCGCCCATGCGCCCTGAAAAACCCGCAGAGGGGAGAGGAATCATGCCAAACGACCGTGTTGTATCGCTCAGGAGACTCCTTGAGGTACTCGGCCCTCTTCGCAGGGAGGGAAAGAAGGTCGTCTTTACGAACGGATGCTTTGATATCATGCATGCTGGCCATGTAAGGTATCTCGCCAAGGCGCGCTCCCTTGGCGACATACTCGTAGTCGGCCTGAATAGCGACGATTCTGTCCGTGCCATAAAGGGCGCCTCACGGCCCATTGTCCCCGAAAGAGAGAGGGCCGAGGTCCTCGCCTCGCTCAGGTGCGTGGACTATGTGGTCATTTTCAGGGAGCCAACGCCCTTGAGGCTCATTAGGGCCATCAAGCCCGATATCCTCGTAAAGGGCTCTGACTGGGCCGCGCACGAGATAGTCGGCGGGGATGTGGTGAGAAAAAGCGGGGGAAAGGTCTCCCGGATAAGGCTACTGAGGGGCCGGTCCACTACGAACATAATAAAGAAGATACTTAGCCTGCACAAGGGATGACGCTACTTGAGGCCCTGTTTTTGTGAAACTTTTCGCTTCTCCACCACTTTTCAAAGGCCTGGTACTGCCTTGCCCGCAGGGCCTTCTGCCGAAGACCCTTGTCATTGACCCCAGGGGCTGTCTCCTGTGACTTACGTCATTGTAAATAAACCCATAGGGGAGTAATCTGCTCTCAGGCCTAAAAGGCTTTAAAAACGGCCCCCATTGTGGTAAAAGGGAGAGAAAACCTTGCGGGAAGATAGACGACATGTTCAAAAAGGTGAGACTCGGCCTCTCGGGGCTGAGACAACGGCTCTCCAAGACCCACAATACCATAATGGGAGGGGTGAAGAACGCCCCCTCGGGTATGAGCAGGGAAGAGTTTCTCGAGACCCTCGAGGAGTCGCTCATAACCGCTGACGTTGGTGTGACCACGGCGCTCGAGATCGCCGATTATGTGAGGAGCAAGGGAGGGCTGAGCGTTGAGCGGCTCCAGGAGTATCTGCGCGATTTTATATACGATATACTCAAGGAAGTAGAGAGCCCGCTCAAGATAGAGAGAAGCCCCTTCCTCATACTTGTAATTGGCGTCAATGGCGTGGGGAAGACCACCACCATCGGCAAGTTGTCGGCCTACTTCTCATCGCAGGGTAAACGCGTAATCCTTGGGGCAGGGGATACCTTCAGGGCCGCCGCAGGCGAGCAGTTGGAACTATGGGGCAAGAGAACGGGTTGTGATGTAATCCGTCAGACATCGGGGGTGGATCCTGGGGCCGTGGCCTTTGACACCATAAAGGCGGCTATAGCGCGGTTTGCCAACGTAATACTCCTTGACACTGCCGGCAGGCTTCATACGAAGTCCAACCTCATGGATGAACTAAAGAAGATAAACAGGATTGCGGGCAGGGAACTCGCCGGAGCGCCACACGAGAAACTCCTCGTTCTCGATGCCTCCACTGGCCAGAACGCCATAAACCAGGCCAGGCTCTTCAACGACGCCGTGGGGGTTACGGGTATAGTGCTTACCAAACTTGACGGCACGGCAAAGGGCGGTATAATAGTGCCGCTCGCCAAGGAACTTGGCATACCAATACGCTTCATAGGCGTGGGAGAGGGTGTGGAGGACCTTCGCGAGTTCAATGCCAGAGAGTTTGTCGATGCCCTTATATAGGGCCAGAGGAGGAGAGGGCGCCTAAGACCCCATGAGTGATGAGACAGAGATATTTTACCGTCTTTTCTGGAGGAGGAAGAGCATAAGGCAGTTTTCCACGCGCAACGTGGAGCCAGAGAAGATAGAGCGCCTCCTGCGGGCGTTGAACAAGGCCCAGAGCGCGGCCAACCGACAGCCCTGGCACTTCATCGTCCTTGGACGCGATGATGACGCCCGGGCCGAGATAAACGAAGTCTTCACAAAAGAGGGGTTCAGGTATGCACCGCTTCTCATAGTTGCCTGCGCCGAGCCTGCAACTGCCTGGACGAGAAAGACGGATGGTGTCAATTATGCCTGGGTGGATGTCACCATCGCTGTCTCTGAGATGATAGCAGTGGCAACGGCAGAGGGGTTGGGGACCTGCTGGATAGCGGCCATAGACCCGGTGAGAGTAAAGGAGATACTCAAGATACCGGACCCCATAGACGTAGTGGCCATAATAGCGCTTGGTTATCCTGAGGAGGAACTCAGGGTGGAGACAAAGAACCGTAAATCCCTTGAGGAGATAATTCATCATGGCAAGTGGTGACAACTCGGAAAAAAAAGACTATGTCGCCTTGAGGGAGAACAGGCGTAAGAACCTGCGGAGCCATCTGCTCGTCCTCAAGATAAGGGGCGAGGACTCTCGTGGAGTCTTTTTCGGCTACGCAAAGACCATCGGCAAGGGCGGCATGTTCATTGCCTCTGTCAACCCCAGGGATGTGGGTGAGAAGATGGAGATATGCTTTACCCCGCCTGGATATGACAAGCAGGCGCGGTGCAAGTGCGAGGTGGTCTGGCGGCGGGGGTTTGAGCCTGGCTTCAAGGCAGAGCCCGGCATGGGCATAAAGTTCACGTCCATAAGCCCTGAGGTGGCAGAGGGCATAGACAGGTGGGTGAACAGCGAGAGCATGTGATGCGCTCTTGAGGCCGTTTAGCGTTGTCTGTTGGGTTTTGCCCTTGTTCTACCCAACTTGCATGTTTTTCCCAGCGGCAAGGGGCCGCTGGTATGAGTTTTCTTTGTCTTACTTTCTTTTTTAAAAGAAAGTAAGATTTTTTTTATATACGCGGCTGAAGGCCGCGTATATACCCTCTTCTTCTTCTTCTTCTTCTTCTTCTTCTTCTTCTTCTTTTCTTCTTCTACGTCTCTCCTATTTTTTCACGCTCCAGCGTGTTCCAGAAGGGTGGTCCTCGAGTTCGATGCCCTTGTCGAGGAGTTGGGCCCTGATGGCGTCGGCGCGTGCAAAGTCTTTCCTCCTCCGTGCCTCGTTGCGTTCCTCTATGAGGCGCTCTATCTCCTCGGCGTCGATTGCCGCGTCCTTTTTTGCCTCGCTGAAGTACTGGGCAGGGTCTTTTGTGAAGAGGCCGAGAAAGTTCCCTGCCTCCCTGAGAAGGGCGAGTATTAGTCCGAGATCTCTTCGAGCCTGCCCCTCGTCTTTTACCTTTGCGTCCCTGATGTTGTCCATGATCCGGTTTGCGCGGTTCACCTCCCTGAAGAGGAGCCCGATGACGCCGGCGGTATTGAAGTCGTCGTCCATGGCATCGATGATGGGGGCCATGGCCTTGTTGAGTATGTCTTCCTGCGGGGCATCCTTTTTGGTGACGCCGGCCTCGGAGCGTGCCCGTTCCATGGTCTTGTAGACCTTTTCGAGGGCTACTGCCGCCTCGCGGAGCGACTCGGTGTTGTAGTCCAGCGGCGAGCGGTAGTGTGCAGAGAGGAGAAAGAACCTGATGGCCTCGCCGGTTACGGACTCGAGCGCATGGTGCACGTTGAGGATGTTGCCAAGCGATTTGCTCATCTTCACCTTGTCTATGTTCACAAAGCCGTTATGGAGCCAGTACCTCACAAAGGGTTTCTGGCCTGTTGCGGCTTCGCTCTGGGCTATTTCGTTCTCGTGGTGGGGAAAGATGAGGTCTTTGCCCCCGCCGTGTATGTCCAGGGTTGGTCCGAGCCACTTCAAGCACATGCAGGAGCACTCGATGTGCCAGCCTGGACGCCCCTTGCCCCATGGGCTCGGCCATGAGGGCTCGCCTGGTTTGCTCTTTTTCCAGAGGGCGAAGTCCAGTGGGTCTTCCTTGCGCGTGTCTATGTCCACGCGGGCGCCTGACTCCAGTTCGTCGATCTTCTTGCCAGAGAGTTTGCCGTAATCATGGAGTTTGCGGACGGAAAAATACACGTCTCCCTCGAGTTCATAGGCAAAGCCCTTTTGGATGAGTTCCTCGGTAACCTTGATTATCTCCCCTATGGTCTCTGTTGCCCGTGGGCGTATGGGGGGAAGAAGCACACCGAGGGCGTCCATGTCATTGTCAAAGGACCTGATGTTGTCCTCTGCGAGTCTGGCCGGGTCTATGCCGAGTTCGTTGGCGCGCGCTATTATCTTGTCGTCCACATCAGTGTAGTTGCGTGCATAGGTTACGTCATAGCCCCTGTATAAGAGATACCTGTAGATGACATCAAAGGAGACTGCAGAGCGGGCGTGGCCTATGTGTGCAGGGGCATAGACCGTTGGGCCGCAGACGTACATCTTTACCTTTCCTTCTTCTCTTGGTATGAAGTCTTCTTTTTTTCTCGTAAGGGAGTTGAAAACCTTGAGCGTCATTTTTCCTCTCTGGTTTGACTTTGCAGATATTTTTTGGTAGCCGGTGGCCTATGGGAGGTTTTTTCCCCTTAAGGAGGCCGGAAACTTGAACCTTATATGAATAACCCTTCTATGGGCTTGCCTTCCCGTAAAAATTGGTTTTCTTTGCTCCGCTTTCTTTTTCCCAAAAGAAAGCGGAAGGTCTTGGAGGTTCTGTTTCTCTTTAGGAACCTCTTTCTCTATCGGTCTCTTTTCCGAGGGCCTCTCTTATTCTACATGCCGCCTCGGCAGGGCCGAGGAGGTTGAATATCTTTTCGAGTTCAATGCCCCTTGTCATTCCCGTGAGCGCGGCGCGAAGGCCCATGTAGAGGTTCTTGCCGCTGGCCTTGGTTTTTTTCCTCACCGTGGTCCTCAATTCGTTGTACGAGATAGTACCTTTTTCTATTTCGTCGAGAAATGCGGCGAGTACCTCTCTGGCCGAGTGATCTTTGAGCACCTCCCTTGCCCCTGGGTCAGGGGAGGGTCTTTCCAGGAGGGGCGTGGCAAGGGTACGCAGGTCTTCGAGGGTGGAGGCGTTTGAACGGAGGGCCTCGACTACTTCTTCTCTTCGCGCTGGACCGCCTGGTGCCAGATCGAGGCCTGCGAGTTTTACGAGTTTGCTGGGAGATAGTTGTGCCATGGCTTTTTTGTTGAGGTCTCTCAAGGCCCTTGGATCAAAGACAGAGGGGCTCTTGGAGAGGGTCTGGAAGGAGAAGGCGGAGGCCATCTCTGTAAGTGTCATGAGGCCCTGGCCCGGTGCCCAGCCGAGGCGTGCCGCGGCGTTGAGTATGGAGATGGGCAGATAACCCTCTTTTCTCAGTTCATTTATGCCTGTTTTCCGGTCTCTCTTTCCAAGGGGTTTTCGCCCGGGGCCGAGCACGAGGGGAAGATGGGCGTACCTTGGCACCCTGAACCCAAGGGCCTCCATTATGAGAACCTGCGCCGGGGTGTTGGAGAGGTGGTCTTCGCCCCGTATTACATCTGAAATCTTCATGAGGCCGTCATCCACTGCTGCAGCCAGGTTGTATGTGGGCGCTCCGGCAGGGGTCATGATGATAAAGTCTCCGAGGGCCTCTGTCTTGAAGACGCGGGGGCCCCGGAGGAGGTCTGTAAAGACTATGGACCTGCCATCTGGCACCCGAAACCTTATGGACGCAGGCATTCCGGGCTTTCTGGTCCTCTGGCGGCACATTCCATCATAACGCGGCGGGAGGCCCTCTCTCGCCTGGGCTGCCCTGAGGCCGGCAAGGCGCTCCTTCGAGCAGGTGCACCAGTAGGCAGAGCCATTTCCGAGGAGACGCTCTGCTTCCTTTCTGTATATTCCCAGCCGCTCCGACTGCCTGTAAGGGCCGAGAGGAGTATCTTCCCTGTCCGGGCCCTCGTCCCAGGTAAGGCCCAGCCAGGCAAGGTCTTCCATGATGGCGCGCTCGAACTCCGGCCTTGAACGCGAGGTGTCCGTGTCTTCCATGCGCAGGACGAAGACGCCGCCATGTCCACGCGCGAAGAGAAAGTTGAAGAGCGCTGTCCGTACGCCGCCCATGTGGAGCATGCCCGTGGGACTCGGCGCAAAACGCGTCCTTACCATTACGCCCCCTTTGCCTCTCTCAGGAGGGCTACTGCATAGGCGGCCATGCCCTCGCGTCTGCCCGTAAAACCAAGACCTTCCTCGGTGGTGGCCTTTATGTTTATACGCTCCTCAGGACAACCGAGTACAGCGGCTATCTTCTTTCTCATAAGAGGTATGTAGTCCTTTAGCCGCGGGGCCTCGCAGACTACAGTTGAGTCGATGTTGGAGAGGACGAGACCTGTCTTTTCAATGGCGTCTCTCGTCTTCTCGAGAAGGCTTATGCTGGAGATGTCTTTATAGGCAGGGTCGCCTGGAGGAAAATGCAGACCAATGTCCCCGAGCCCTGCGGCGCCGAGGAGGGCGTCTATTATGGCATGAAGGAGTACGTCGGCATCAGAATGTCCGGCCAGGCCGAGTTCAAAAGGCACGGGTACACCGCCGAGCACAAGGGCACGACCCTGGGAAAAACTGTGGACATCATAACCAAAACCGATTCTCATGGAGACACCAAGATACAATAAGGTCAAGGCGCTTGCAACTGGAAAAAGAAGAGGAGGAGATAAAAGATGATATGAAAAAAATCTGGAAGCAGGCCTCGAAGAAGACCTTCCGCTGTCTTTTGGGAGAAAGAAAGGGGAGCAAAGGAAAGCGGTTTTTGCGAAGCGGCCTTCCCATTGAGGTGATCTTCGGGGCAGGCGCTGGCCCTGCCATGGAAGGGATCCCCCGTGTTAGGTCAGCCTCTTCTTCAGCAGTGCCTCTGCTATGGTCAGGTCCTCTGGTGTTGTTATCTTTAGGTTCTCATAGGAGCCGGGCACTGTGTGTACGGTATGGCCCAGGGCCTCGACGAGTGAGGCCTCGTCCGTACCAGTAAAGTCTTTTTTTTCTGCCTCGTCAAAGGCCCTCTGGAGGAGGGCGGTCTCAAAGCCCTGTGGTGTCTGCACGGCGCGAAGAGATTCGCGCCGTACGGTCTCCAGTATTCTATTACCGCAGACTTTCTTGATTGTGTCCTTCAGGCGGACGACTGGAACGGCGGCCCCTGTTTCTGCGGCCTTTTCAATTATCGCCTCTATGAGGGAATGGGAGACAAGGGGGCGGGCGCCGTCGTGTACAAGGACCATATCTGTCTGGTTGCAGACCTGGCAGAGTGCGGCGCGCACCGAGTCCTGGCGGGTGGCGCCGCCTCTGACAGGAGGGAGCATCTTTGAAAAAGAAGAGTTGTTTTTTATGTTTTCGTCATAGAAGCGTGATGTATGAGGCGAGACGGCAAGGATGATATGGGTGACGAGGGGAGAGGTCTCGAAGGCCTCGATGGTATGCAGGAGGAGAGGGCGTCCGGCAAGGGGTAGGAGGAGTTTATTCTTCGCACCCATGCGGGTTCCGCTTCCTGCGGCAGGTATGATTACGGCTACTCTCTGTTTCTCTGACATTTGGCCTGAAGGGTCTCTGCGTTGATTCTATTTTTTTTTTTAAATTGCCTCGTAGCGGTGTACGGCCTGTGGCTTTCTCGCGGCGGTCGACATGGTGCATTTTTATTGAAAACAGGGTTTTTATTGCAAAAAAGGGCAAAAAAGAGGCAAAAAAGGGGTTCTTTTTAAGAATATCGGTCCTTGAGATTTGTTAATACTTCATGCCTTGCAGATAGGCTTTTTGGGTTAAGAAAAGCCCTTTTATAATAAGAAACCGGCTCTCTTTGAAGAGAAAACCGGCATTTTCACGTGTTTATCGATGCTATTCTAAGATATCAGTAGCAGGGGTGTTATTTTTATAATGGATGCCTGTTCTTGAAAACCTGGTCTATCTCTTGCCCTTGGGGACTACTTGTTTCGGGCTCCAGAAGTCAGAGGATTCTCATTGTCATGCCCCCGTTGCCATGTCCCCATTGCCATGTCCCCATTGCCGTGCCTTTGGTCCCATCGGCCCCCTTTTTACCCCATCGGCCCCCTTTGCCGCGCCCCCTCAATGCTCCTTGGGGACCCCCGTCTCCCTGCACTTCCTCGGCTCCCCCTTTTTAGCCCCCCTGGCCCCCTGCACCCCTATTTTTCGAGGAGGCGGTAGAGTTCTTCTTCTATTTTTTCCTCATCTGTTTTTTTTGCTACGGAGAGTTCTTTTACGAGGAGTGTTTTTGCGGTGTCGAACATTTTACGTTCACCGAAGGAGAGTTCCTTGTCGAACTTGAGTACATAGAGGTCACGGAGCACCTTTGCCAGTTCCATGACGCTTCCGCTCTTTATTTTTTCTGTATATTCGCGGTAGCGCCTGTTCCAGGTCTGCGAGTCTGCGCTGTTCTCATCGTGGTTTTTCAGTATTTCGTATACCTTGGGGACCTGGCTCTTTTCCATGACCTTTCTCAACCCCACATGGCGGGCGTTCTGTACAGGGACCATAATAGTGGCGTCTGTATCCAGGACCTTGATGATGTAGAAGGATGTGCCTGTGCCCGAAACCTCGCGAGTCTCTACTCCGATGACCTTACCTACACCGTGGGCCGGGTATACGGCAAGATCTCCCGTCTTGAACGATAGTTCTGCTTTGTCTGACATGGGGGTTCCTTTTGTTTTGGGTCACAAAACTTAACAAAAAATGGCCTCTGGTCGGGTCATGTTAATATACCACAAAAAATGGGACGAGTCAACACGGAAAGGAGTTTTTTGGATATGTGTCTATTATTTTGACCCTGTTTTTTTAAACTTCGGGTTTACAATCAGGCGGGTAATCTTTATGACCAGTTGATAACGCAGGCCTTTTACTGCCATGTAAAAGGGCAAGACGTATCCATCTACCTTGCGATAGTCTCTCAGTATGACCTCGTAGAGGACGTGGTCGTCCTGACTTACTGTTATTGTCCTGCCAGATGGCTGGGTTCGTGTCTTTGCCGAGGTTCCAGGGTGTTGCGGCGTCTTTGTACTGCCGAGGAGAAGCGCCACGAGTTCATCGACATGGAGGTCGATGGGAAGTGGCAGGTCTTTTGTGGAGAAGGACTCGTCTTTTCCGTGTAAGGATATGGTGAGACCGTTCCTGTCTCCCCTCACCCTGGCCGCCGTAATCCCGAGAGGGCCTTTTATCTCCATGGTAAAGGAATCGGGATTCGTGGCGGTGAAGACCGCCCGCCCTCTTTCCGTGACTTCGTGGTTCCTGAGTTCTACTATGGCCGTGGCCTTGATGGACTCTGGTGTGGGGCCTTTTCCCTTGAGGGGCCCCTGGTGGGCGCAACCCGCTGTGAGTAAGAGCGCGAGGGCGGCTGAGGCTATGGTTCTCTTGCGCACCTTATTTGCGCTGGCCCGCAGTGGAGGGTGCGGTGGGCAATTCCTTCTTGAGGGCCTCTATCTTTGTCCTGATACTCTTGTTCTTGGTGTTCAGGTTGGAGGCGTTCTCGTAGAAGGAGAGGGCCTTTTCCTTCAGGTTCTTCTTGAGATAGGCGTCACCGAGGTGTTCGGCGATGAGCGGGTCTTCTGGAAGGATCTTCACTGCCTCGGAGAGGTTTTTTATGGCCTTGTCGTACTCACCCTTCTTGTAATAGATCCATCCCAGACTGTCCAGGTAGTAGCCGTTGCCGGGTTTTATTTCCAGCGCCTTTTTCAGGTATTTCTCGGCCCTCTCGAGGTTTATGCCGCGTTCCGCATAACTATAGCCCACGTAGTTGAGGGCGTTCGCATGACGGGGGTCCAGTTCAATGGCCTTTTCCATGGAGGAGAAGAGGAGTTTGTCGTTCCCCATATCGTCATATATGACGCCGAGGGTGAAGTAGAGGTCTGCGTTGTCTGGCTCTTCCTTCAAGGCTCCATTGACTACGTCTATGGCATCTTCGTATTTTTTTGCATCCCTCATCACCGAGACAACGAGTCTGATGAGGTCGGGGTCGTTTTTCTTGACGGCGAGGGCGTCCTTGAGCGAGGCTATGGCCTTCTCGATCTTCCCATTCTGCTGGTAGATGTAGGAGAGGTGTACCCTCGAGTCTACGTAGCTCGAGTCGTCTACAGGTATCCGGGCATATTCCTCTTTTGCCTTCTTGAGGTCTCCGGCGGCCTCGTAACTCGTGGCGAGGTAGTAGCGCACCTTGTTGAAGGAGGGCTTTTCGTCGAGGATCTCCTTGAACTTTTTTATGGCCTTATCGTATTTTTTCTGTTCAAAGTATATGAGTCCTATCTTTGCCATGGCCCCGTAGCGTGTCTCGCTGTACTCCTCGAGTTGTTCGTAGGTCTTTAGCGCTTCGTCGAGGCGGTCTTGTTTTATGAGGAGGGTGGCGAGCCTGACCATGAAGTTCTTGGGCGAACGGAGTTTGGCTATGGCCTCGCGGTAGGTCTTCTCTGCCTTGTCCAGTTTCTTGTCCGCCTCATAGGTCATGGCCAGTTCCGAGTATGCAGGGGCGAAGTTGCTGTCTATGGCAATGGCCTTGGCGTAGTACCTCTCGGCTCTGGCGAGGTTGTCCCTCTTTACCTCTATCTTGGCCATGTAGTAGTAGGCCATGACAGAGTCGGGTTTCTTCTTGAGGAGTCTTTTGAGTACTCCTATGCCTTTGTCGTACTTGTTTATCCTCGCGTAGAAAGTGGCGAAGTAAAGATAGTTGCTGTGATTGTCTGGTTCGAGTTCGATGGCCCGTTCGTAACTCGCAGCGGCCTTATCGTTTTTCTTGAGGATGGTATAGAGTTCTGCAAGGAGTACATGTGCCGGCGCGTACTTCGGGTTCTTTTTTACTGCCAGGAGAAGGTGTTCTTCTGCAGACTCGTAGTTGCCGAGTTGAAGGTATGTCTCGGCTGTCTCCAGGTGCAGTAGGGCCGAACTGTCGTCCAGTTCCAGGGCCTTCTTGTACAGGTCGAGGGCGTCTCGGGTAAAGCCCTTTTTCTTGAGCGTATGGGCGGCAAGATAATAGTAGTAGGCGCTACTCTGTTTTGATACGGAGAAGTCTTTAATGGTGTCCTTGAGGTTTCTCCCCCTGGCCTGGGCCAGAGGCGCCTGGGCAAGCAGGGGCCCGGCCAAGAGTGTTGTAGTTGCGAGGAGGGCGAGGGTCATGCCTCTTTTTGTACTTTTTTTCACGTTTTTACGTCTCCAGAGAGTCAGGTTTGCGTTGGGGACTTGATGCCGTGGTTTTGCCTCTGGGGTGGCGTTCTTCTCAGAAAGGGCGCCCGGTGAAGGTGTGCGGCCTCGAGCGGCGAACGGCCCCGGCGCCTCGGCCAGGGCATGACGGGTACTACCTCGGCGTTGTTTCTTTAAACGCCAACTTTACCAAGTTTAACATTTCTTGTCCCATGCGTCAAGATCGGAAGAGGTCTCTTGCCAGTGAGTAGACCTGGCCACCACTTAACCGCCTGAGAGGGCGTTGAGCCGTTTTCTTATAGCCTCTGGCAGGTGTATGCCCTCGGTGTCGAGGCCCGAGAGTATGTCCAGGAGGACCTCGGCCCGTTCCTTTGTGGAGAGTTTCTTGTGTATGAGAATGCGTTCCTCGCCCTTCAGGCGGAAGAGGCCGCCGCGGGTGCGAACCTCGCCCTTGTGCAGGTCGTCATAGTCTACCTTTATGGAGAGCCGCCGTGCCGTTTCCTCGAGTTTTTCAAGGAGTAAGTCCGCTTTCATAGGTTATATTCTCCATCTTAAGAGGTTCTCTGTCAAGGATTAAGAGAGGTAGAGTTGGCATGGCTCTGTCTCAAATAAGGTATTGACACTCTACCCTCATTTATTTATATTACATCAGGACCATGGTCTGATGCCTTGTTCTCGCTTCCAGGCCCTAGGACGAATATCACTGTTTTTGACTCCATAGGGAGGGTAGGTTATTTCATGTTTCCCTCCCAGGGCTTTGGCCTTGCAGGTGGGCAAAGGGGGCAAGACGGGGGCCAAAGGGGGCCAAAG
>CAYOVP010000014.1:0-38941 GCA_964407495.1 uncultured Thermodesulfobacteriota bacterium | reverse complement strand
TTTCCAACAGGTAAGAGGAAAATACCTGTTTTTGATTTTCTATTGAGATTAATCAGAGATTGCCTCAATGAACCAACTATTCTGATAGGAGATCTTAATACAGGAAAACACTTCATTGATGAGGAAGGAAAGACCTTTAAAGTCCCATTCTATATCGAGAAGATAGAAAATGCCGGATGGATTGACGCTTGGAGATTTTTTCACGTAAGCGAGCGTGAATATACATGGTACAGCACAAAAGGGAATGGATTCAGGCTTGATCACGCATTTGTTTCTCCTAAGATGCTTGAAAAATTACGGATGGTGTATTATTCTCATAGTGAACGCACAGAAGGTCTTTCCGACCATTCGGCTCTTGTAGTTGAGTTTGAGTAGCATCCTGTTGTCAATAGACGTAAAGACCTGTAGTTGTGCATTGCTCACTTCATATGCCTTCTCAATCGCCAACGGCGATTGAGATACGGGTTTTCTTTGCCCCGCTTTCTTTTTTCCAAAAGAAAGCGGGAATTTTTTATCTCTTGTGGCCGAAGGCCACAGGCCAGTCCTCTCTTTTTTTCTTCTTGTGGGCAGAGCCACCCATCAACCTTTTTTCTTTTTCTTAACCCCGCCTCTTGCGGGCCCTGTCACTCTCCTGGGGTTCATCATTTTGTTCCACGTTTTTTCGTCCATTATGCCTTTTTCGATTACCACGTCTCTTATGGACTTGCCCGTGCGTTCAGATTCCTTTGCCACGAGGGCGGCCTTTTCGTAGCCGATGAGGGGGTTGAGGATGGTCGCGAGGCCAACAGACCTCTCGAAGTTTTCGAGGCATTTTTCGGGTACTGCCTTTATGCCTCTGACGCATCTGGCGGTAAAGGCCGTGATGCCGGTTTCGAGTATCTTCATGGATTGGAGGATATTGTAGTTTATGACCGGCCCCATTACATTGAGTTCGAACTGGCCGGCCTGCGCCGCGTTGGCTATGGCAGTGTCGTAACCCATTACCTGGAACGAGACCATGTTCAGCATCTCGGCCATGACGGGGTTGACCTTTCCGGGCATGATGGACGAGCCGGGCTGGACGGGCGGGAGTTTTATCTCGCCTATGCCTGTTCGCGGGCCGGATGAGAGGAGGCGAAGGTCGTTGGCTATCTTGGTTAGGCCCACGGCAAGTTCCCTCAGGGCCGATGAGAAGGCGACGAAGTCGCCCATGCTGGAGAGGGCCTCGAAGTTCTCGCCAAGAGATGTTGTTCGTCGAAGCCCCTTTATGCCTGTTATCTCCCGCAGTTCGCGGATGACGCGCGTCCTGTAAGAGGCCGCCGTATTGAGGCCGGTACCAACTGCAGTGCCTCCAAGACCGATGCGTTTCAGCCCCTCTGCGGCGCCCTCTATTCTTTCGAGCGATGACCTCGCTATGGCGGCAAAGGAGGCGAACTCGGCCCCGAGTGTTACAGGCACGGCGTCCTGAAGGTGTGTCCTGCCTGATTTGATTATGCCCTCGAATTCTACTGCCTTACTGTCGAACGCCTCGATGAGGGCCTTGATGGATGCCTTGAGGCCGGTGAGGCGAAGGAGCGCCCCAAGGCGCATGGCCGTGGGGATGGTGTCGTTTGTGGACTGGCCCATGTTCACGTCGTCGTTGGGGTGGATGAGGGAGTACTCACCGCGAGGGTGGCCGAGGATCTCGAGGGCGCGGTTGGCGATGACCTCGTTGGCGTTCATGTTGTGAGATGTACCGGCGCCTGCCTGGTATACGTCGACGACGAAGTGGTCGTGTAATTTGCCGGAGATTATCTCGTCCGCCGCGCGTATGATGGCCCGGGCCTTCTGCCTCGATAGTTCACCGAGCGAGAGGTTGGCCCCTGCCGCGGCCCTCTTTACCATGGCCGTAGCCTTTATGAAGAAAGGGTCTGGACTTATGCCGCTTACGGGAAAGTTCTCAATGGCGCGCACGGTCTGGGCTCCGTAGTAGGCGTCAACGGGCACTCTTACGCTTCCGAGGGTGTCGTGCTCCAGCCGGTATTTTCTTTTCTTCATAGGGGGCCTTCTTTCCTATGAGGCGATGATTATGCCCCTGTATGGCCGAAGGGGCGCGCTGATATCTATGTGCCCGGCAAGGGTCTTTTCTGATTTACCCTCAATGAGGATCTTTACGCTCCCTATCTGCGCAAAGTTCAGCGCTATTGTATTGACTATTGCGTAGATGGTCTGCATCTCTGCGGACGTCCCGCCTGGGTGACCATCACGCAACTGCCGGCTGAAGTCGAGGTACGCCGTACCGCCCTTTACGGAGACGCCAAGGAGTCTTGTGCCCCTGGGGATGATGCGGCCCGAGTCGGCCCATTTCAGTATGGTAAAGGCCTCTCTTATCTCGTCCTCGAGAGGTCCGCGCTTCATGCTCCTCTTGAGGGGCCGAAGGCCCTCTGCGCGGGCTATGTAGACATTTATCTCCCGTCTGTCGTGCCTGGCGCGGTGCACTGAGACCGGCACGCCAGGGGGCCTCGTCTGGATGAAGCGGTAGGCGGCGATCCCGGCAATGACGAGGACAATGAGAATGATAAGGCCTCTTCCGCCTCGCCCCCGGTGCGAGGCGCGCCTTTTCCTCTTCTTTCTGCCATGCCCGCCGGCGTGTCTTTGGCGCCTCTTTCTGGTCATGGCTCAAGGGGTCCCGTGGTCTCGCCCTGTAGAGAGACAAGGCCTGGCTCTGGCAGGTGCTCTCCAAAGAATATGCGCCCCACGCGCTGGAAACGCCCCGGCGAATCAGTGACAAAGAACCTGTGCGAGGCAGAGCCCCTGTCTTTTTTCGCCTCCAGGCCTTGCGCCAGGAGTACCTCCCGCACCACTTTGGCCGTGGCGCTCGCCGAGTCTATGAGCCGGACGCCAGGGCCCATTGCGCGCGAAATAGGCCCAGAGAGAAGAGGATAATGTGTGCACCCCAGTACAAGCGTGTCTATGTCATGGTCGCGAAGGTCTCCCAGGTATCTCTCCACAATGAGTTCTGTTGCCTCTTCTTCGAGAAAACCCTCCTCTACAATAGGCACGAAGAGGGGGCAGGCCTTCTCAAAGACGCTTGCCCCGGGGCGGATGGCTTTGATTATCCTCGAATAGGCGTGGCTCCCGATTGTGCCCTCTGTGCCGATGACGCCTATCCTGCCCGAGGGGCTCGCCCCGAGGGCCGCCCTTGCCCCGGGCTCGATGACGCCTGTTACGGGAATGTTCAGCCTGTCCGATAGTTCCCCTACGGCATAGGCGCTTGCAGTATTGCAGGCCGCAACAATGAGTTTTACTCCCTGTGCCAGGAGAAAAGCGCTGTTCTCAAGGGAATACCTGATGACAGTCTCTTTTGATTTTGTCCCATAGGGCACGCGTGCAGTATCGCCGAGATACACCGTGTCCTCATAGGGCAACTGGCGGATTATCTCCTTCAGAACCGTGAGCCCGCCTATGCCAGAGTCAAAAACCCCTATGGGAGAGTCGTTCATATTGTAAAGACCTTTCCCTTTTCTTTTCGGAAAAAGAAAGCGAGATAAAGAAAACCTCCCACTTTCTTTTGGAAAAAAGAAAGTGGGGCAAAGAAAACCTTCCACTTTCTTTTGGAAAAAAGAAAGTGGAGCAAAGAAAACCAGTATTTTAACGTGTCTTGGCAGTCCTTTGGCAGCCTTCTCCTATCGTTCCCCAGGTAAGGGCAAAAAACAGCCCTCCAGAAAAAACTGTGCCGAGAGCGATTTTTGTATTATATAATACTCAGTACAAAAGTAAATCCGCTTTTACGGGCCAAGAAATATAAAAAGGACGGCATGGAAAACAGCGAGATAGCGCGACAGTTCAACGAGATAGCAGATCTTCTGGAGATAAAGGGCGCCAACCCCTTCAGGATACGCTCCTACCGGAACGCGGCCCTCGTAATCGAGGGCTACCCCATCAGTTTCAAGAGACTCCTGGAGAAGGGGCCGGAGGCCCTCAAGGGTATACCCGGCATAGGCGAATCCATACGCGAGAAGATTATCGAGATGCTGGAGACAGGGCACTGCACCTTTCATGACAACCTCGTAAGGGAACTTCCGCCCGGCATACTCGATATACTCAGACTCAGCGGCGTTGGCCCGAAAAAGACAGCCGAGTTCTACAAGTTCCTCGGCATAGGCTCTGTGGAGGAACTTCGAAGGGCGGCTCTCGATGGAAAACTCAGGGAACTACCTGGCATGGGGCCAAAGTCCGAGGAGAAGATACTCCGTGCCATCGAGTCCTTTCAGAAGATGGACGGAAGGCGTAATCTCGCCCAGGCCTGGTCCGAGGCCGCGGCAATGGAAGACTTCATAGCAAGGGTGCGCGGCGTACAGAAAGTGGCAGTTGCAGGAAGCCTCAGGCGCTGGAAGGAGTCCATCGGAGATATGGACATACTCGCGGCCTGCACCAACCCCCTCTCACTCATGAAGGCCTTTACCTCGCACCCCGATGCCGCAGAGGTGCTGATGCATGGAAGCACGAAGTCCACTATTGTCCTCAAGAGCGGCTTTCAGGTGGACCTTCGCGTAGTGGAAAAAAAGGCCTTTGGCGCTGCGCTCCAGTACTTTACCGGCTCAAAGGCCCATAACATAACCATGCGCGAGAAGGCGCGTAAACAGGGTCTCAAGATAAACGAGTACGGTGTCTTCGACAAGAGGGGACGAGTACTTGCCTGCGCCACCGAAGAAGACGTCTACAAGGCAGTGGGCCTGCCCCTCATGATTCCCGAGATAAGAGAGAACACAGGCGAGTTCGAGGCCGCAGAAAAGGGAGGCCTCCCCGTTGTGCTCGGGTTTGAACACATCAAGGGCGACCTGCACGCACATACAAAGGAGAGCGATGGCGCAGATACTCTCGAGGACATGGCCGCTGCGGCAATGGAACTTGGATATGAGTACCTCGCTATAACAGACCACTCACGCGCCCTGGGCGTGGCAAACGGCCTCGACGCGCACCGCGTCACACGCCAGATGGAAGAGATAGACGCCTTCAACAGGAAGATGAAGAAGGCGGGAAAGGACTTCAGGCTCCTCAAGGGCGCGGAGGTAGATATCCTCGCCGACGGCTCCCTCGACCACGGCGCCGAGATACTCGCGCGCATGGACTGCGTAGTGGGCTCCATACACTCTGGCTTCTCCATGAAAGAAGCACGCATGACAGAGAGGATAATAAAGGCCTTGAGCACGGGCCTCGTGGATATCCTCGCACACCCTACGGGCAGGCTCATCGCAGTGCGCCCCCCCTATGACGTGAACATGGACGCCCTCATGGAGGCCGCGGCAGAGTATAACGTCTGTCTTGAACTCAACTCCTGTCCCGAACGCCTCGACCTGAAGGACTCACATCTGCGCCTTGCAAAGGAGCGCGGCATAATGGTGGCCCTCTCCACGGACGCGCACTCCACGCTCCAACTCCAGAACATGATCTTCGGCATACACATGGCCAGGCGGGGCTGGATAGAGCCGCGGAATATCCTCAACGCCATGGACCTCAGGGCCCTTACCAATTTTCTCTCGGCAAGGAAGGGCTGAGTAGGAGGAGAGGACTCAAGGGAAAGTCTGATCGATTCAGACTTTCATGCGGCCCCTGGATGGGCCGTTTTTTTCAAGCCTGCAAGTCCTTGAAAATGCGAGGGAGAGAAAAACCGCGCTTTTTTCCCGTCTCTGACTGATTCAGGGACGAATTGAGGAGAGGTTCGCCAAGAAAAAAGGGGAGGGGAAAGGCTCACCATGTACGGCCCGGGGCCTCTGCCGCTGGCAGGAGGGGGGTGCAAGACTTACCTGGAGACAGGAAAGACCAAGCCTATGTGCCCGGGAAGGGGGAGCGCCGGGGCCTCTTCATAGGGTAGCCCCCTCCCGGCGTCCTTTTCCATCTCTGTCTTCTCATTGAGAAAACGCGTAACAACGGCGGCCCTCCTCTCGGTAAGACTGCCGGTCTTTTTCCCGTCTTTTCCCTTCTCGCAACTCATGAAGGGCCTCACCTTTATGCCCCTGCTCTGCTTCCTGAGAGGCCCCTGCGCAGAGATTATCCTCTGCAGAAGGGCCTTGCCCTCGGGAAGGAGCGTGCTTTTGCCGGCATCAAAGAGGCTCTTGTCACTGAGAAAGATCGTAAGGGTGCCGTCGCTACGCATGATACTCACAGTGCCCATCTCGATATCTTCCCTTAGAGTGCGGTAGAGTTCGAGATAGGCGCTCGTTACACCGGCCCTTAGAACTGTCTTTGGCGCCCCGCTACGCGTGGCGATGCGGAGTTTTTCCACTTCCTTCCAGAGGGCCTCGTTCTCTTTCCTCGTCTTCCTGAGGTCTGCCTCCAGGGATGCCACGTGTTCGGCCCTTCCGAGATCCCTTGCCACAAGGGCCTCGTTCCGCCTCCTGAGTTCCTTGAGGTCTTTCTTCAGAGTGGCTATCTCCTCGAGGTTGGCCTTGTTCGCCTTCTCGGCCTCTGCGGCCTGGGCCTCAGCGGCCTCGGCCTCTGCGAGGGCCTTCTTCATTGTGGACGAGCGCACGCAACCCCCGAGAAAGACGATGAGCAAGACGAGGACGAGCCAGACCAGAGGCCTGCCAGGCAGATCTCCGCCCCCGGGTCCTCGGAGAAAGAAGGCGGCGCGTACTGCACCGAGAATGTCTCTGCCTCTTCCAATCATTGTCTTGCGCCTCTTATGGGAGAGTGCCTGGGGTGGGTCAGATCTCGCCTGGCCCGGGTGGGGCGGATCCGCCTGTTTTCTCTGTCTGCATGTGCTCCACGGGCTCTACCTTCACCTTTACTATCCTGTTGGCCTCCACGTCCACTATGGTAAAGCGCCTGCCCTTGTATATTACAAACTCGCCGCCGCGCGGTATCCTCTGGAGTTTTACGAGGAGAAAACCTGCAAGCGTGTTGAACTCCTCATCTTCTTCATCGATGATTATGCCCTCGTCCTTTAGGTCTCCTATGGAAATGGTGGCATCCACTATCATGGAGCCGTCCTTGAGTCTCTCTACGAGCCCTCCCTTGCCAACGTCGTACTCGTCCTCTATCTCTCCCACTATCTCTTCCAGTATGTCCTCTATGGTGACGAGGCCGTCCACATCACCGTGCTCGTCCACCACTATGGCTATGTGTACTTTGCGTCTCTGCATCTCTCGGAGGAGTTTGCTGATAAGGATAGTACTGGGAACAAAATAGGGCGGACGCATGATGTCTCTTATGATGACGGGACTGCCTTTTTCCACAACCTTGAAGACGTCCTTGTTGAAGAGTATGCCAACGATCTTGTCCGTTGTCCCATCGTACACCGGGTACCTGGAAAACCCTGCATCAGCCAGTATCTTTAGAACCTTTTCCGGCGGCGTATTGATGTCAATGGCGCTGAACTTGGGCTTCGAGACCATTATCTCCTTTACCGTTGTGTCGGCAAACTGGAAGACGCCGTGCAGGAGCGCGGCCTCGGTCTCCTCGAAGACGCCCGTTGCCCTGCCCTCGCGGATGAAGTATTTTATTTCCTCCTCTGAGACGAAGGTCTTCTTTTCGTCCGCCTTTATGCCCAGCACCTTGAGTACCATCTTGGTCGAGGACGTAAGGAGGCGTACGATGAGAGAACTCGCGCGTGTGAAGAAGTCGAGGGGGCGCGCAGAGAAACAGGCGATCTTCTCGGCGTACCTGAGGGCCAGGGATTTGGGCACCAGTTCGCCGATGATGAGCGATGCATAGGAGATGACCACCACCACGAGGGCAACTGATATGAACTCTGCGGAGTGACGGAGAAGCGGCAGAGGGATGGAGGCGAGGACCGGCCTGATGTACTTCACGGCCACGAGACCGCCGAGTACGGACGCTATGGTGGTGACCACGGTAACGCCTACCTGGACCGTGGCAAGGAACCTCTCGGGCCGCTCCTTCATGCGCTTGACGAGAATGGCGCTCCGGCGGCCTTCCTTGGCGAGTTTGTCTATCTCGGCGCGTTTGGAAGATATGATGGCGATTTCTGCGCCCGAGAAAAAACCGTTTAAGAGTATGAGAAACAGGATTACTACAGCCTGAAAAATAAAACCCTCGGCTGACACCGATACCCCTTCTTAATGTTGATAACGATACAAGGACTCTTTTCTGGTAAGAGGAAAGGCCCACCCTGATAATACTATACCACAGGCGGGCCATCCTGGTGTGTGACTTTTAGCGCATGAAGACCCCGGGGCCCGCGAACCTTGCCGAGGCGCCCAGTTCCTCTTCTATCCTCAGGAGTTGGTTGTACTTTGCCGTGCGCTCTGTCCTCGAACAAGACCCGGTCTTTATCTGGCCCGCACCCGTGGCAACGGCTATGTCGGCTATGGTGGTGTCTTCTGTCTCTCCGCTACGGTGCGAGATGACGGAGGTATAGCCGGCGCGCGTGGCCATGTCCACGGCCTCGAGCGTCTCCGAGAGGGTTCCTATCTGGTTTACCTTTATGAGTATGGAGTTGGCCACACCTTCTCGTATGCCGCGGGCGAGGCGCAGGGGGTTTGTTACGAAGATATCGTCTCCAACGAGTTGTACCTTGCCCCCGAGGCGTTCAGTGAGTACTTTCCATCCCTTCCAGTCCTGCTCATCGAGGCCGTCCTCAATGGAGACCACGGGGTAGGCCGAGACCAGGCCCTCGAGATAGTCCACGACCTGGGCGCTCGTGAGTCGCTTTCCCTCCATCTCGTATTTTCCGCGCGAATAGAACTCGCTGGCCGCGCAGTCTATTGCTATGTAGACATCGGTTCCTGGTTTGTAGCCTGCTCCCTCTATGGCCGAGATAATGAGATCCAAGGCCTGGCTGTTGGACTCGAGCATGGGCGCGAACCCGCCCTCGTCGCCTACGGAGATGGAGAGCCCCTCTTTTTTAAGTATGGTCTTTAGTTCGTGGAAGACCTCCACTCCTGCGCGCAGTGCCTCGCGAAAAGACTTGAACCCTGCCGGCGCTATCATGAACTCCTGGATATCGAGGTTGTTGTCAGCATGGGCCCCGCCGTTTATTATGTTCATCATGGGTACGGGCAGGACTCGTGCCGTGGTCCCGCCTATGTACCTGTATAGCGGCAGGAGCGTTGCCTTGGAGGCCGCGCGTGCAGTTGCCAACGAGACTGCGAGAATGGCGTTGGCACCGAGCCTGCGCTTGTTCTTCGTGCCGTCGAGGTCGAGGAGCATGGTGTCCACGAGGCACTGGTCAAGGGCATCGACGCCCTCGAGGGCCTCTGCTATCACCGTGTTCACGGACTTGACGGCCTTCTGTACGCCCTTGCCGTGAAATCTCCTCTTGTTGCCGTCTCTGAGTTCCACGGCCTCGAACTTTCCTGTCGAGGCGCCAGAGGGCACTATGGCCCGGCCCCTGAAGCCGCCCGAGAGCAGGACCTCGGCTTCTACAGTGGGGTTGCCCCGCGAATCAAGGACCTCTCTTGCGTATATTTCTACTATGCTCGTCATATCTCCTCCTTGGCCCGGAGAAAGTGGTGTGCCGGGCATGCTCTGGATTTGAGGGCAGTACATGATGGACGGGTGACTTTATTATACTTTCGGGAGGTAAAAAAGCAAGGTAAATCATGGCGCTCTCTGGTGCAGGGGGGAATAATTGTTTAACAAAAGGGCGTCTTTGGGCATAATGTAGGTATATGACCACTACTTCCATCATAACGCTCTTCGGGGCAATGATGCTCCTCCTCTACGGCATACGTCTTGCCGGCGAGGGGCTTCAGAAGTCTCTCGGCGCAGGGCTCCGTGGTTTTCTCCTGCGGGCGACGAGTAACCGCCTGAAGGGGCTCGCCATAGGCGCCGTCATCACGGCCCTTCTGCAGAGTTCGAGCGCCACCACGGCTATGCTCGTCGGCCTTGTGGGCTCCGGCGTCATAGGGCTCTACGAGACCATGGGCCTAATCCTCGGCGCTGACATCGGCACAACGCTCACAGTGCAACTCATCTCTTTCAGGGTCTATGATTACGCACCTCTCATAGTCGGAGCCGGGGTCCTCCTTGTGCTCACGTCGCGGGGAGGGAGGAAGAAAGATGCGGGCCTCGCGCTCCTTGGTTTTGGTTTTGTCTTTCTCTCTCTCAAGATAATCATAGACGCCTTCAGCCCCCTGGCCGGCAACACCGCGATCAGGGAGGCCCTAATCGGCGTAAGCCGCGACCCCTATGCGGGCATCATTGTCTCGGCACTCTTTACCATACTCTTTCATAGCAGTGCCGCCACCCTCGGCATAGCCATCTCTGCGGCACACTCTGGTCTCATTACCATAGACGGGGCCATGCCCATAGTGCTCGGGGCCAACATCGGCACATCTGTTACGGCCATGCTCCTTGCAATAAACGCCCCGGTAGATGCGCGGCGCGCGGCCCTTGCGCATATACTCTTCAAGATACTCGGCGTTGTCATTGTCCTGCCCTTTCTCGGGGTCTTCACTCGCCTTGCCTGGCTCACTGCCGGCTCTGTCCCCCGCCAGGTGGCCAACGCCCATACGCTCTTCAATATCGGCATCGCAGTTATCTTTCTGCCCTTCATCGGGCCCTTCACGGCCCTTGTGAAGAGGCTCCTGCCAGCAGGTGAGGAAGGCCCTGGAGTCTTTGGACCAAAGTTCCTGAACCCCATGCTCCTCACCTCGCCCACGCTGGCTCTTGCGCAGGCCGCCCGCGAGGCACTTCGACAGTCTGACATCGTGAAGGAGATGCTCATGCGCTCCATGGAGGCCTTTGAGAAGCGTGACCTCTACCTGATAGAGGAGATAGAGTCCCAGGACAGCCGCGTGGACGTGCTCGACAGGGAGATAAAACTCTACCTTGCGCGCATCTCGCGCGAGGGGCTCAATGACGAGCAGTCGAGGCGTGAGTTCGAGATAATGCATTTTACGGACAATATGGAGAACATAGGCGACGTCATTGACAAGAACCTCATGGAGATGGCCAGGAAACGGGTAATGAAGAACCTCTCTTTCTCCGGCGCCGGAGAGCGCGAGATAAGGGAACTATATACAGACATAATCCGCCACTTCGAACTGGGTGTTGCGGCCTTTGCCACAGGAGACGCAGAACTTGCCGCAAAGGTGGTGGAGACCAAGGCAGAGGTTACGAGAAAGGAATCGAGGCTCCGCGACGCACACATAGAGCGACTGCACAAGGGGCTCAAGGAGAGCGTGGAGACGAGTTCCATCCACCTCGATGTCCTCGCCAATCTCAAGAGGATCAGTTCCTACATTACGAACATCGCCTATCCCATCGTGGACCGCAAGGCCGGGGGATGAGCGCCCTGCAGGGCTCTCTCTTTTGTCTTCAACTCAGTGGCCTTGAAGAAGGGGTTGGGCTGTGGTAAAAGGACTTTACACCCTGCAGTAGAAGCGTGTATAAAGTAGGTGGCCGGGCAGGGCCGAGCGCCTGGCCGCGGCCTACTCCAACCCCCCTTTCGAGGTCCTGCCGCATGAGGGAATTTGATATCATTGTAATAGGGTCTGGCCCAGGCGGTGAGAAGGCGGCCATACAGGGCGCCAAACTGGGCAAGAACGTCGTCATCGTGGAGCGCGAACCCTTTATAGGAGGGGCGGGCATACACACGGGCACCATCCCCAGCAAGACCCTTCGTGAGACCGCCGTCTTTCTTGCCGGTTTCAGGCAGAGGGCGGTCTTCGGTTTTCAGTATACCATCAAGAGAGACGTCACACTTGGCGAACTCATGTACAGAAAGACCGATGTAATACGCCGCCAGATGGAGGTGACCCTCGAACAACTCGGCAGGAACAACGTAGAGATAATATATGGCGAGGGGTCTTTCGTGGACGAGCACACAGTGGCCGTAAAGCCCCCTGGTGGCGGGAGGGCCGAGACCCTGAGGGCCGACTTCATAGTAATCGCCACAGGCACACGGCCTGCAAGGCCCGAGAACATTCCCTTCGAGTCCGAGCATATACACGACACTGACAGCATACTGGGGCTGAAGGGCCTGCCGGACAGTCTTGCCATCATCGGCGGGGGCGTCATAGGGTGCGAGTATGCCTGCATCTTCGCGGCCCTTGGCGTGAAGGTTACGCTCGTTGAGAAGAGGCCGCGCGTTCTCAGGTTCGCTGACGAGGAGATAGCCACGAGCCTTACGTACTGGATGCGCCACGCCGGGGTTACGATGGAGATGGGCGAGGAGGTGAGCGGGATAAGGGTGGATGAGCGCGGCAGGGTGGTCACCACCCTTGCCAGCGGCAGGGTCATCATCACCGGCCAACTCCTCTATACCATGGGCAGGGTGGGCAACACAGACTCCCTGCGGCTCGAGAACATCGGCATCAAGGCAGGAAAGCGGGGCCTGCTCAGGGTAAACCCGGCCTTTCAGACCGAGAGACCCAATATCTACGCCGTTGGCGATGTAATAGGCTTTCCGTCCCTTGCCGCAACCTCGCGTGAGCAGGGCAGGCGCGCGGTCTGTCACGCCTATGAGCACGAGTCAGGCCCCTGCGAGATAACCGGCAACCTTCCCTTCGGTATATACACCATTCCGGAGATATCCATGGTGGGTGCCACGGAAGAAGAACTCAAAGAAGGACGCGTACCATACGAGACAGGCAGGGCCTACTTCGAGGAGGTGGCCAGGGGCCAGATTACGGGCGACCTGCACGGCATGGTGAAACTCCTCTTCCACAGGGAGACGCACAGGCTCCTGGGCGTGCATATCCTTGGCGAGAAGGCCTCGGAACTAATACACACGGGTCAGGCCGTCATGAACTACGGCGGAACGGTAGACTACTTCAAGGATACGGTTTTCAATTATCCAACGCTCTCGGACGCGTACAAGGTCGCGGCCATGAACGGACTGAACAAGTTATGAAGACACCTTTAAGGAGGAGGAGAGGGTCATGATAATCAATATCATATTCTACAGCCTTTACGGTCATGTATACCAGATGGCCGAGGCAGTGGCCGAGGGGGCCAGGCATATCGAGGATGCAAAGGTGCGGCTCTTCCAGGTGCCGGAGACACTCTCGGATGAGGTTCTTGCCAAGATGAACGCCGTGGAGGCCAGGAAGGCCTTTGCCCATATACCCACGGCAAAGATAGAGAACCTCGCCGAGGCAGATGCCGTCATATTCGGTACGCCCACGAGGTTCGGTAACATGTGCGCGCAGATGCGCACCTTTCTCGACGCCACGGGCCAGATCTGGCTCCAGGGAGGGCTCGTGGGCAAGGTAGGCAGCGTCTTCGTCTCCACTGCCACGCAACACGGCGGACAGGAGTCCACCATTCTCAGTTTCCACACCACACTCCTGCACCACGGCATGATCATAGTGGGACTGCCCTATACTGAGAAACGCCAGATGACGCTCGAGGAGATTACAGGAGGCTCGCCCTACGGGGCCACTACCATTGCCGCTCCCGACGGCTCGCGCATGCCCAGCAAGAACGAACTGGAGATGGCGCGCTTTCAGGGCATGCACGTGGCAAAGATAGCCAAACGCCTCGTAGATACGAGGGACGAGGAAGAGGAGTAGGGGGAAAAGGGGCTTGGGCAGAAGAGTAGGGGTCGATGGCTGCAGCCAGTACTGACAGGGTTCTCTTCTCTCGAGAGAAGTCGGCCCACGGGAGGAGTGTGAGCGGCCTTGTGGCCGCTCACTGCACTGCCTCTGCATAAAGGAGATGTATGGGTTCAGAGAAGATACGCCTTGGCAGGGAAGGCGAGGCCTCTGCCGAGAGGTTCCTCAGGAAAAGGGGGTACAGGATACTGGAGAGGAACTATCGAACCAGGTACGGCGAATTGGACATAATAGCCCGCGATGGTGCGACCCTCGTCTTCGTAGAGGTGAAGGCGCGGCGGAGCCGCGCCTTCGGCACCCCGGCAGAGGCAGTGGGGCATCGCAAGCAGTCGAATCTCACCCTTGCCGCAGGCCTGTACATGGAAGAACGCCGTCTCCACGACATCCCAGTGAGGTTCGATGTGGTGGGCATCATAGGCGAGGGCCCCTCTGCCCAGATAGAACTCCTTAGGAATGCCTTTGACGCTACGTGGTAAACGTGTCTTGCAAGGGGAGGGATCAGGAGTGGAGATGGCGGGTACGAACGCTATTTTCTGGGGGTTCATCTTCGGAGCCATAGGGCTTGGATATATTACCTACGGCACAAGGCAGAAAAAGGCCATACCACTTCTCTGTGGCATTCTTCTTGGCGGTTTTACCTGGTTCGTAAGAGAGACTCTCCTCATATTTCTTCTTGGGGTACTTTTTATGGCAGTGCCCTTTGTGGTAAAGCGAATCCGCGGATAGAACTATCCCTCTACTCTCGCGGGAGGGAAGTGTGGCCGCCTGTGGTCATTCCTTCTGGCAGGTCTCAAGGGTGTGGATGGCAGAGGGGGGGGAGTGCCTCGAATCTCTGGCAGTCTTGGCGTGGTCTTGGCCGCACCGCCCTGGCTTTCCACCCAGGGTGAATGCTTTCGAGGATTCCTCAGGCGTCCTTGTCTCTCGATGGCCCTTTATTCTCTTCCAGTATCTCTTCGTCCTGGCTCTGCGCTATGATCCTCTCTATTTCGTCCTTTTCGAGGACCTCTTTATCGAGGAGCGCTGCGGCCATTTTGTCGAGGGCCCTTCTCTTTGATTCCAGTATCTTCCTTGCCCGCTCCTCGGCCTCTACTATCAGCCTTCTTATCTCCTGGTCCATGAGCCAGGCCATGTCCTCGCTGTATCTCTTGGGCTGGGCCAGTTCCATCCCCAAGAATGGGTGCTCTTCACCACGGCCAAGGTTCACTGGGCCCACTTTATCGCTCATGCCCCACTGTGCCACCATTTTCTCGGCCAGGGACGTTGCCTCCTTGAGGTCGTTCTGCGCCCCTGTTGAGGTGTCATCAAAGATTATCTTCTCTGCGACCCTGCCTCCGAGGGCCACTGTGAGCCTGCTCACGAGGTACTTCTTGGGGTAAAAGTGCCTGTCTTCCCTGGGCACGAGTTGCGTAACCCCCATGGCGAGCCCCCTGGGCACGATGGTAACCTTGTGAATGGGATCGGTATCTGGGAGGCTCGAGGCCACTATGGTATGGCCGGACTCGTGGTAGGCCGTAATCCTTCGTTCGAGTTCGGTAATCTTTTCTTCGCGTTTTGCGCCCATGAGAACCTTGTCTATGGCCTCTTCGAAGTCCTCTGCCCTTATCTCCGTCTTCCTGTGGCGCGCCGCGTGCAGGGCGGCCTCGTTGACTATGTTCTCGAGGTCCGCGCCGGTCATGCCAGGGGTGGCGCGTGCTGTCTTAGAGAGGTCCACGTCCTTGCCGAGCCTCTTTCCACGGGCGTGTATCTTGAGTATGGCCTCTCTCTCCTTTACTCCAGGTTTGTCTATGAGTATGTGGCGGTCAAACCTTCCTGGCCGCAGGAGCGCCGCGTCGAGCACATCGGGCCTGTTGGTGGCGGCCATTACGATGACCTCTTCGTGGCCCTCGAAGCCGTCCATCTCGCTGAGGAGTTGGTTGAGGGTCTGCTCGCGCTCGTCGTGTCCCCCGCCGAGCCCTGTACCCCGTGTGCGGCCCACGGCGTCGAGTTCGTCTATGAAGATTATACTGGGCTGGCTCTCCTTTGCCTTCTTGAAAAGGTCGCGAACGCGTGCCGCTCCCACTCCCACGAACATCTCTATGAACTCCGAGGCGCTGATACTGAAAAAGGGCACCCCTGCTTCACCTGCCGTGGCCTTGGCAAGGAGCGTCTTTCCGGTGCCAGGAGGGCCCACGAGGAGTATGCCCCGTGGCACCTTTGCCCCTATGGCCTTGAACCTCGCCGGGTCCTTGAGAAATTCTATGGTCTCGCGAAGGTCGGCCTTGACGTTCTCAAGACCCGCAACGTCATCGAAGGTAATACCGGGCTTACCCGTGTCGTAGCGCTTGGCCTTGCTCGAACCAAAGGCAAAGAGCCCGCCAGGGCCGCCCTGGATGCGCGATGACCTGTTCATTATGAGAACCCAGAAACCTATGATGAGGACCCAGGGAAGGACGGCGAAGACGAACTGCCAGAACAGAGAACTCTCGCCAGACTCCACGTTTATGATGACGTGTTTCTCCCTGAGAAGGGCCATGAGGTCATCGCCCTGGAAGGTTGGGAGGTTGGTCTCGAAGCCCGTGACCCTTGGGGCGGCCTTCTTCGTCTCCTCAACCCCTTTCTCTGCCTCGGCATAGAGTTCGCCTTTTACGGTAAGGCCGCGTATTGTCACGGACTTTACCTTTGATTGCTCCACGAGGTCGAGAAATGCTGTATAGGATATCTGCTGGCGCGGGGCCACGTTGGTGGAGATGTTGCCCCAGATATAGAAGAGAATGGCTATGGCGATGAAAGGGATGATAAAACCCCATTGGGGTCCCTGGAGCGCCGGCCTCTTTCTGCTCTCGGCCTTCCTTGTCCTGCCGTCTTTTTTTTCTGCCATAGTGGTATGTTATATGTTGTCTCAGGGGAGTCTGCCCTCTTGGAAGACCGCAGAGTGCCAGCATTTTTAATATAGTGCCTGTGCCCTTGGATGTCAAAGGACTTTTCCCCGCTCCACCTTCAGGCCTTGGTAACGCAGGACTTTCTTTAGGGGCCTCATGACAGAGGCCTCCTTTCTTGGTCAACCCTCTTGAGGAGAATTGTTTTTTCTTGCCGCGTGGTGATATGATTAGAAGGTGATATGATTAGAAAAAGAAGATGACCCTGTCTACAGGTGCGGGTTTCTCTTCTAATGGGCCAGAACTCACGGCTCAGATGGAATCTCTGACCTGGCAACGCGAGAACGCTCTGGCGCTACGAGAATGATATGGCCGGGTCGCAAGAAGGGGAAGACTCGACGATGACTCACTCTCAGGCCAGGTCCTTACCCCTCGTATTGGTCCTGATCCTCCTGCTTTCTGGATGTGGCTCTACACACGGGCCCTATTACATTGCGCCAAATCCCCTCTCGCCGGTGCGTACCGTGGCGGTCCTGCCGGTATACAACGCCACCAACGACGTGGGCGGCGCAGAGATAATACGAAGGCAGACCTGGAAGGAACTGGCCTACAGACACTATACTCTCATGCCCCTTGAAGAGACGGACCGAGCCCTTCGGGAGAGGCTCAATATCACTATAGGCGGTCAACTGGAGTACACGGACCCAGTGACCGTGGCAGGGGCCCTTGGCGTGGACGCCGTCATGTACATATACCTCATAAATTTTGACGATATCACCACAGGGGTATATAATGTAAAGGAAGTCCGCGCTGGTTTCAAACTGGTAGAAGGCTCCACGGGACGCGTCATCTGGTCCAGGGGCGGAGGCGTCAAGTCCTTTTATGTAGCCGGCAGGTCAGGTGTTGCCATCACACTGCTCAAGGAGATAGGCGCCGGCAGTGAGGTCCCCTCGGTGATAAAGGGGCTGAAGGATATCCCGGGCATAAGGGATTGGTACATAATCAGGGTGATATATCTCAAGAAACTCGAAGAGGCCGCCGTACTGTCATTGGGAGAGGAGGTCCTTACGAGCCTATTTCGCTCTCATCTCAGATTCGAGGTGAACGCCCTCTTGCGAAGGGTCTTGAGGGGGCTTCCCGCTGGCCCTGGCGACCTCCAGCCTGCGAGCGGCTGAGCCCAGGCCCTGCTCTGAGTGCAGGGATGGCGCGCCCTTGGGGGAGGTGGAGGGGAGAAGTGCCATTGGATGGCTTTTTTGGGTGGGGTTGGAGCCGGTATCAGGGTAAACAACTCCCGGTCTTGCAGTGTTGTACTCTTTTTGAGTCGTGGCGCCCCGTAGACGAGTACAGGGGCATCGTTGGCCAGACTTTCTCTGAACCAAAGAAGGAGACTCATCCATGATAAGAATTCGGTTAAAAGGGGCTGGCTTCCCTCTCATGGCGGCCCTTGTCCTGGTTTTTTTTCTTGCCGCAGGGTGCGGGCCCACCATAAAGGGGACAGTAAAGGAAGACACGAGCCTTACGGGTGAGACAAAGAAACTGGAAGAGGAGGGTTTCGATTACCGGGGGCCGGAGTACACTTTGGCCATTATAGCCTTCAGGGACAAGACACCGGGCAAGGCCCTTGGTGTCGCCAATGCGGCCACGGAGATACTTCGTACACTGGTGAAGAAGGCCGGGCTCGAGCCCATTGTCTTGACTGAGGACGACCTTCGCGAGCAGAAACGCCTCGCCAGACTCCAGGACAGGGGGGTCCTCAAGAGCGGCAAGAAGGACGTGCGGGCAGGCTATGACTCCGTGGATTTCCGTATCTCCGGGGCCGTGACGTCATACTCCGCTGTTGAGGAGAGTACGAACGTCCTCCTTGCACAGTCCAAGACCGTCAAGTCCAGGGTGCAGGTGGACTATGCCCTCGTGGACGTGGAGACAGGCAGGAGCCTTGTTGCCGACTCTGGCATGGGTGAGTACAGCAAAAAGACGGGTGGGTTCCTGGGGCTTGGCTCAAAGTCCACCTTTGACATGAGCCTTCGCGACGGCGCCCTTCGCGACGCCCTTACAAGGGCCATGCGCAAGATGGTTGCAACGCTCAACAGACTGCCCTACCGGGGACGCGTACTCGATGTCGAGGGTAATACCCTCTACATAAGGGCCGGCACAAAGAGCAGGCTCTCTACTGGTACGGTACTCTCGGTGTACAGGCACGGGAAGAAACTCGTAGACCCGGATACAGGCAGGGTCATCGGCAGGGCGGAGAAGAAGATAGGAGAGGTGGTGCTTGCCTCGCACCAGGACGAGCGCATCTCACGCGCCGTAGTGAAGAGCGGCAGAGGGTTCAGGGCCGGAGATGTTGTGAGGGCGGATATGGGAGGGGCTGGTTGAAGAAGATGACTCTTGGCAGAGGGTTTGCCAGGGGGGCTTTCCTGGTTGTATTCTTGGTCCTGGTCTCGGGGTGTGCAGGGATCTCGTCGAGAAAATGCACCCTTCCTGTCGAGAGGACTGACGAGAGTTACCTCCTTGCAATGAACTACCTGGAGGAAAGAAAACCCGCCCTTGCGGCTGGCGCCTTCAAGGACATACTCTCGTGCAACAGGAAGCATTCTTCCTCCTACGGCGGCCTGGCCGTTGCCTATGCACAGATGGCCGCCGCAGAGATACACCCTGACGGACAGACCATGATGGCGGCTCTTCATTCGCTCCAGTTGGAAGAAAAATTCTCCAGGACCAGGGAAGACGAGTTCAGGCACCATGTCTCGGCCATGCGCGTATACACCACATACAAGACGCCGGACTGGCTCGGCAATGTGGAGAGAGAGTACCGCCTGGCAATGAAGACGAGGGTGGACCCTTCCATGCTCCCATATTACCGCTCCAGTGATTCTGCCAGTTACTACATGGGAAAGGCCTACTTCGAGGCCGGTCGCATAGAGGGGGCCATGGCGGAATACAAGACCATAGCCATGGCAGACCCTTATGGAAAGTGGGGCCGCCTGGCCGATAGGGCCTACCGTAGGAGCGCCCTCATCCTCCGGCACATAGACAGGGCCGAGTCGAGGCCAGAGATAGTTGTCCTGGCCTTTCACAGGTCGCTTACTCGCGAGGACGTAGCGGCCATACTCGTCGAAGAACTCCGCGTGGACCAACTCCTTGCGATGAAAGAGGTTCAGATGGCCGCAGGAAAGGAAATGGCGCCCGTGCCATCGGATGTCTTCAGGAGCAGGTTCAGGAGGAGCATACTCACTGTGGTGGCCCTTCGCATAAAGGGACTGGAGCCCTCCTACTCCCCCCTATCCTCGCGGTATATCTTCAAGCCCAAAAAAGTCGTTACAAGAAAGGACTTTGCCGTCATCATGGATGATCTTCTGAAGAGGCTCTCTCTCATCGGTGCCCCTCGGAAGGATAAGGGCCCATCGAGAAAACCATACAGTGACGTACCCCCTGGTGTCCCCTGGTATAGTGCCGTTATGGACGTCACCGGGGCTGATCTCATGAAGGCCGGGCCTGACGGCAACTTCAGGCCCTATGACGAGATTGACGGCCCGGACGTCTTCAGTGCAGTCATGGACGTAAAGGACATGCTGAGCATGCGCTGACCTGTCCTTTTTGCCTACGGGGCGCGAACCTGCCCCAGGGCATGTCTCCATTCCCACGCCGGCCTCTTCCGCCTCCACCAGTAGAGGCTGGGGGCAAGGTCCTCTTACTGCCGGCCCCATCTGCATCCATGGAATTACACTACGCTTGCATGCGCACTCTCTATGACAAGCGCCCTTAAGAGGGGCGTCTCCATGCCTTGGTTCAACCTCCCTTCATCTCAGATCAATGCCCTGTGAAGCGCCCTCGATCTCTACACCCCAATCCTATGTAACATACTGAATTAAAAAGTGTTTTTATCTTCCAAACCCCTTCTCCCTCCCTACGGGTGACCGTGGTCACACCGCTTGGAGCGCCTTTTGAGTATAATCAGGCTAAGGGATATGACATATGTCATGACCAAGGCTTTTTACGAAAGAACGGAGATGAGAACGGAGGCAACCTTGCGTAGAACCATCGTGGCCATTCTGGCCTTCATAACAATGCTTTTCATGACCACGCAAGCCCTTGCCGTCATAGATGTGGAGGGAAGGTACTGGTTTACCAACCTCGACACCACGATAGAGGCATCGAGCGGCACTGTCATAGGTACGAACCTGGACCTCGTCAATGATCTCGGCCTCGATGACCTCGAGAACTTCGTGGAGGGAAGGATTACCCTTGAACTCGGTCACCACAGTTTCCGCTATGCCTACATGCCCCTCTCATGGAGCGGACTTGCAAGGATTACGAAGGACATCAACTTTGCAGGCCGCACCTATCCTGCATCTTCCGAGGTCTCCTCAGACGTACAGATAGACTACCACCGCTTCAGTTACCGCTACGACTTCATAAATAAACTCAAGAACCGTCTTGGCATAATAGCCGAGGTCAAGTACTTTGACGGCAGGGTAAACCTCAAGGACGCGGCCTTTGGTCTGGACGAATCAACAAGGCTCCAGATACCCATACCTGCCATCGGAGTTGGCGCCCAGGTGGCCATACCGCTCCTCGCCAAGGTAGGGGCCGAGATAACTGGTATGACCCTTGGCTCCCTGGCCTATGTCCTGGACGCAGAGGCCAATGTAGGATTTCATCCTCTACCCTATGTCGATGTCTCTGCAGGGTACAGGTTCCTCAAGTTCCACATAGACAAGGACGACGACGTGGGCAGTGTGACGCTCAAGGGCCCCTTCATAACCCTCTCGGCCAACTTCTGAGAAGAGATGGTTCGGCCAGAACCTCTCAATGCGTGCATAACGGGCCAGTGCCTGTTATGCTTTTTTTGATGCCATTTTTGTGTTAATTTGTATCTGCATAGTAATGGAGGCTTGGCCCTGTGCGAGGGGCCATGCTATGGGTGCGAAGGACGAATGCAGAGATGTGGCCGAGATGGCTGGTTTTTTTGCAGAGTTGTTCTGAAATCAAAAAACTCACTGTAATCATCATAAAAATAATGGGATACAGGCAAGGGGCCAGGTACGTCAGGGGGCTATGGAGTGGGGCAGGGCCGTTTTTTTTTCTTCTTGTGGTGGCGACTCTGTTCTTTGGTTGCGCGCCCGTGCAGAGACCTCTTCGCGAGACTGAGGATACCTTTTTGAGGGCCCGGGCCCTGCAGACGAGGACCCAGGGCGCTTCTGCCTATGAGGGGGGCGACTACAGGGCCGCTCTCGTGCGTTTTCGAGAGGCCTTAGATATGGATACCACCCTTGGGGACGGTAGCGGGCGAGTGGCCGACCTTGTTGGCATGGGCAGGGCGCAGACAGCCCTTGGCAAGGTGCCACGCGCACTTAAGACCCTTACGTCTGCCGTGAAACTTGCCTTCTCAACGCGTGATGAGAGGGGGCTCTCAGAGGCCTACTCCGCCCTTGCAGAGGCCTTTCTCCGGTCCGGGCGGCTCGAGATGGCAGTAAAGAACATCAAGGACGCACTCTTGCTCGAAGACGCCGGGGCAGGGCAGGAGCCCCGCACTCTGAATCTTGCGGGCCGTGTTTACCTCGAGGCCGGCAGGGTGGACGAGGCCGCCGGCGTGGTGGACAAGGCCATTGCCATAGAGGGCAAGGGCCGGCCCGGGGCCGAGGCCGCAGAATCGTACAGGCTGATGGCCCGCATACTCGCCAGGAAGGACGAGGCCACCATGGCAACGGCCTACTACAGAAAGGCCTATGGGATCGACGAATCAATGGGCAACCTCCGCGCCATGGCCCTTGATCTGCGTGGAAGCGCCGGCCTCCTCGCCGGGGCAGGGTGGTACGAAGAGGCCGCCGGGCTTTACAAGAAGGCCTATCTCCTGGACAGGAAGGCCGGCCTCGTTGGAAGAGAGATCGAAGACCTTGATAAACTCGTTGATCTCTACCATTCCATGGGCGACAGGAAGAACGAGAGGTTTTACAGGGCCATGAGAGAGGCAGTACTCTCTGATGCGAGATGATGGGAAAGTAATATGGGAAGCATAAAACCGCGCGTACTCGTAGTTGACGACGACGAGAAGAACGTTGTCCTCCTCACCGTGAAGATGGAGCGCGAGGGCTACGAGGTGGACAGTGTTTCCAACGGGGTGGAGGCACTGGAACGGGTGCGCACCTTCAACCCCGACCTCATCCTCATGGACGTGATGATGCCTCGGATGAACGGGTACGAGGTCCTGAAGATACTCAAGGAAGACGAGAAACTCCGCTACATCCCCGTGATCATGCTCACTGGCCTCGGCGAGGTGGAGCACAAGGTGCAGGGCTTCGATGTTGGGGCCGAGGACTACATTACCAAGCCTTTCAGCCTCCGTGAGGTCTCTGCACGCGTGCGGGCACTCTTACGTGTCCGTGCCCTCCAGAAACGCATTCGCGAGACCGAGAAGATGGCCGCCCTCGGCGGCATGGTGGACGGCATCGCCCATGAGATACGAAATCCCCTCATGGTCATAGGCGGCATGGCCAGGCGGCTCCATGAGCGCACCACTGACGAGAAGTGCAGAGACTATGCCGGGGCCATCATAAAGTGCGTGGAGAGGCTCGAGAAGATGATAGAGCGCGTAGATGACTACAAGCGCATACTCGTCTCGCGGCCAAAGCCCGGTGAACTCAACCGCGTGGTGGAAGACGCCCTGCGCGATGCGGGGTTCCTTCTTGAGGATAGGGAAATAGAGATAAGGACTGATTACGCTACCCCCTCGCCCGTTGTGAAGATGGATTACATAAATCTCAAGACAGCGCTCTTCAATATAATACAGAACTCGGTGGAGGCCATGGGTAGCGAGGGCCTCATAGAGGCAAGGACGCGGCTCGAAGACGGCAAGGCCTTTGTTGAGATAAGGGACAACGGGCCTGGAATAGACGCCGCGGAACTTAAGAAGATCTTTCATCCCTTCCAGACCTCGCGCCTCGAGGGGGCAGGCCTTGGGCTCACCATGGCGCACAGGATAGTATCAGACCACGGTGGAGAGATAAACGTGGAGAGTGAGCCGGGAAAGGGGACATTGGTTACCATAGCGCTCGATTGCCTCTGGCCCGAGACTTGAGGCGAGGGTGACTGAGGGGCGGTGCTGGTTGCTCGCGAGTTGCCGACGGTGTTTTCTTGATACACTGGTTTTCTTTGTCTTACTTTCTTTTTCCAAGAGAAAGTAAGGCCTTTTTCTTTCTTACCTTTCCTTCACTTTTTCAGAGTCTTATCTCCGTATCTTTTCTGAAGTGTCTGTCGTCTCTCTCCGGGTAGTCGATATTGTAGTGCAGGCCGCGGGATTCTTTCCTGAGGACAGCGGATCTTATTATGAGTTCTGCCACTGTGGCGATATTTCTCAGTTCCACGAGGTCTGACGTAATGGTGAAGTCCCAGTAGTATTCCTCTATTTCCTTCTGCAGGAGTTTGATCCTGGACATGGCCCTTGCGAGCCGCTTGTTCGAACGCACTATGCCTACGTAGTTCCACATGAAGCGGCGTATCTCGTCCCAGTTCTGCGTGATGACAACGGCCTCGTCGCTTGGAACGGCAGAGCCCTTTCGCCAGGGTTCCACTTCAGGCGGGGCAGAGGATTTTTTTTCTTCGATCATGCGCAAGAGGTCTCTTGCCGACCTGTCGGAGAGGACGAGTCCTTCGAGCAGTGAGTTGGAGGCAAGGCGGTTGGCCCCATGGAGCCCGGTGCACGCAGTCTCTCCTATGGCGTACAGTCCTCTGAGGCTCGTCCTGCCGTTGATGTCGGTCTTGACGCCTCCGCAGGTATAGTGTGCCGCAGGGACCACTGGCAGGGGCTCTTTCGTCATGTCGAGGCCGAAGGAGAGGCACTTCTTGTATATGTTTGGGAAGCGTCTTTTTATGAAGTCTGCGTTCTTGTGCGTGATGTCGAGGTATACGCACTCCGAGCCGCTCCGTTTGAGTTCATAGTCGATGGCACGGGCCACTATGTCCCGCGGGGCGAGGTCTGCCATTGGGTGGCGGTCTTTCATGAAGGGGGTGCCGTCGGCCAGGCGCAGGACCGCGCCCTCGCCGCGTACTGCCTCGGAGATGAGGAAGTTTTTGGCATGGGGATGGAAGAGGCAGGTGGGGTGGAACTGTATGAACTCCATGTTGGCGATGACAGCGCCTGCCCTGGCGGCCATGGCAATGCCGTCTCCTGTTGCCACGTCAGGGTTGGATGTGTAGAGGTAGACCTTTCCGGCCCCGCCTGTTGCGAGTACCGTGGCATGGGCCGTAAAGGTATGGACCTCGCCCTTGCTCTTGTCGAGGACATAGGCCCCGAGTATGCCGTCTTGTTTCCCATTGACACTGCCCCTTATGAGGTTCACGGCAATGTGGTCGGTGTATATGGCTATGTTTTTTTCTTTTTTTACGGCAGAGACGAGGGCCTCCTCGATGACGCTACCCGTAAAGTCTCCGGCATGGACTATACGCCGCCTGGTGTGGCCGCCCTCTTTTCCGAGGTCGAGGCCGCCGCTGGGCCTGCCGGAAAAACTCACCCCCAGGTCGCTCAGTTCGTTTATGAGGGCCGGGCCTTCCTCGACGATGGTCCTTACCACCTCTTCGTGGCAGAGGCCGGCGCCGGCGTTGAGGGTGTCTCTTATATGGGACGAGAAGGAGTCGTCCGGTCCTATGACCCCGGCTATGCCGCCCTGTGCGTAGTAGGTGGCCGATTCCTCGATGTTTCTCTTGGTAACGAGGGCCACGCTTCCGGCCCCAGAGACCTTGAGGGCGAGGATGAGCCCGGATATGCCGCTGCCTATGACGAGAAAATCTGATCGTATTTCCATGGGATGCGAGTTTCTCCTACTCATAAGGGGGCCGTGGCAAGGCCGGCTGGAGAGTGGTCGAGAGAGTACGCGATTTATTCAGGATAGGTAAAATAACCGGTGCTGTCAATTTTTTCTTTGTACGTTCCCGCCTCTTTGGGCCCGGTTTCCATTGGGCCATGCCCTTTGTGGCGGCCTGGCAGGGACTCCAGGCTTGATTTTTCCGGTCTTTACTGGTATTTTGGATTCGTGCTGGAGATGTTCTCACGAGGGTTGAAGGTATGAAGAAGTCGGCTCTCTCTCTATTCTTCGGGGTTCTGGTTTTTCATCTGCTCACTACTATCTCGTACGCCGATTTTTACGCCTATACAGACGGTTCTGGGGTGATGCACATAACCAATGTGCCCAAGACCGGTGGTTACGAGATGATCATGCGCGAGACCGTTGTGAGGGAGCCCTGGGAGGGCAGTGGTCCTTCGAGGGCCAAGGTCGACCGCATAATACGAGAAAAGGCCCTTAAATACGGTGTTGACCCGGCGCTCGTTGCGGCGCTCATCAAGGCAGAGTCTGACTTCGATCCATCGGCAAGGTCTGGGACCGGGGCAAGGGGGCTGATGCAACTCATGCCCGAGACGGCCAGGGAGATGGGGGTGGCCGATACCTCGGACCCTGAGGAGAATATCGATGGAGGGGTTCGCTATCTCGCACGTCTTCTAAGGCTCTTCCGTGCCGATACCCGTCTTGCCGTTGCCGCTTACAACGCCGGCGAGAAGGCTGTCTTGAGGTACGGCGCTGTGCCGCCCTTTGAGGAGACGAGGGATTACGTGAAGAAAGTCCTCGCTTATTACGAGAAGTTCAGTTCAAGGTAGGCAGACAGGGGTAGAGAGAGCGAAGTGCAGTTCTGCCTTTCAAGAGAGTGACCCGCCTCGTTGTTTTCACCTCTTCCTTGGAACACCGTACAATCATAATATCTTCACCTGTTGCCAGTGACGGTCCCGGATATGATAGGCAACTACCCGGCAAGACTTAGACAGAAGATCCGAGAGACAGTTCAGAGGCTCCGTACCGGAGGAAGGGGCATGCCGCTGAACCTTCCCAATGTCCTCTCGCTGGCAAGGGTTGCGGCAGTGCCCGTGATTATACTCCTCCTCGTCTCGCCTGGCGTAGTCCTGAGCGTGGTGGCGGCCCTGTTCTTTCTTCTTGTCTGCATAACGGACTGGCTCGACGGGTACGTGGCGAGAAAGCGCGGGCTCGTGACATCCCTTGGAAAGTTCCTCGACCCGCTGGCAGACAAACTCCTCATCATCTCGTCCTTCATCATGCTCATCCCCCTTGGCCGGGTTCCTGCCTGGGTTGTTACGCTCATAGTGGCACGCGAGATCGCTGTTACGGGCCTGCGGGCCGTTGCATCGGACATGGGTGTCGTAATAGCAGCGGGCAGGCTCGGCAAGGTCAAGACCGTCTTCCAGATAGTCTGCGTGGCCTCGCTCCTTGCTCACCACACCTTCTATGGTCTCGATTTTCATGCCATAGGTTTCTTCACCCTCATCCCTACCTTCATCCTCACCATGTGGTCTGGAGTGGACTACTTCGTGAGGTTCTTCTCCGCCAACCATCCCGAGTAGGCCAGTACCTCCAGGAGGCCTCTCTTCCCCTGCCTCTCTCCACAGGGAAGGTGGCAAGTCTCTAAAGTCCCCGTGTAAAAAGCGCGTTTACATATTAAGGATAGATAGAGCGGGGGGCGGAGTGGAAGGCCCTCTCTGACCCCTCTTCCCAGGCTGACCGTCTCACCTGGCCCTGCTCTTTCTTCCTTGTCCAGAGAGGCCCGGGATTTTTCAGCGAGGAACCGCCACGAGTCTTCAAGGGCACTTGTATGTTTCTTTACCAATTAAGACCACCCGGGCATGGAGGTAACCCCTGCAAGCGGTTGAAGCGCAGAAGAAGTACGCGGTGCTCGTGGACATGATCGCTGATGCCGTGGTCCTCGTAGAGCCCGAGGGGCTCGCGATTGTAGAGGCCAACAGGGCCGCGTCTCACCTCACGGGTTTCTCGCCGGAGGAGTTGAGGGCAATGGCCACACCTGAACTCTACCCCGAGGGTCTGGCCCAGAGGTCTTATTGCGAGCACTTCAGGCGCTGTGTCTTTGACGGCAGGGGATACCTTCATAACGGGGAGATGAGGAAGAAACAGGGCGGCATTGTGGAGGTGGACGTAAGCGCGCGGGTTGTTCACCTTGCCGGTCAACCCCTTGTGCTGGAGGTCTGGCGCGACCTTACCGAGAGGGTATGCCTCGAGAGGAGCCTCAGGGGGCAGATAAGCGCCCTGGAAGAACGGGTAAGGGAGAGGACCGCTGAACTCGAAGAGGCCTTGAGGCAGATAAGGGAGTCGGAGCAGAAGATGATAGAGTCGGCAAAACTCGTCTCTCTCGGAGAGATGGGCGCAGGCATAGCCCATGAACTCAATAGTCCACTTGCGGGTATACTCGGCCTCGTAGAGGTGCTCATGGGGCGTACCTGCCGGAGTGACCGCAACTATGCGCTCCTTGAGAAGATAAGAGATGCGGCAGTAAGGTCGAAGTACATTATCTTGGACATGCTGAGTTATGCGCGGCCCTTCAGGGAGGAGCGCGAGGACGTGGACATGAACGAGGTGATAAGGGCCACCCTCTCGCTCTTCGTCTCTGAGTTGAACGTGACCTCCATCGAGACGAGGCTCGATCTCTTCGGGGGCCTGCCGGTTGTGCACGGCGTGAGGGGGCAGTTGATGGAAGTCATGCTGAATCTCGTCAAGAACGCGCGCGACGCCCTCGGCGGCTATGGCAGGATATGTATAAGTACGCGCCTATGGGGAGATGAGAGGGGAGTGCCCATGGTGGTTGCAGAGGTGAGGGACACGGGCCCCGGCATACCAGCGGATATACTCGAACGCATCTTCGACCCCTTCTTCTCCACTAAGGAGAAGGGCAGGGGGCATAACGTGGGGCTTGGCCTGTCCATTTCGAGGAGCATCATTGCTGACCACGGCGGAAGGCTTGAGGCGAGGAACTTGCCAGAGGGAGGGGCAAGTTTCAGCATCACGCTTCCTGCCCGGGCCAATGCCCTGCAAGGGCGATGTACAGATGATAGGGAGTCATAGATGCAGGTCGGCAGAAGGCCCTTTTAGGGGCAGAACTCAAATCATTGGTTATTGTCTTGACAGGGGCGGAGATTTTATATAACATTGAATCGTTCCAGCGGCCCCCGCCCCACCTGTGGCCACAGGAGGCCCTCCCGCGCCCTTTAAGGGCCTTTCCTTGCCTCTTTATGCTTATTTGATGTCAATAACAACACTTACCTCCTCGCTACTTTTCGATTATGATGACTGACAGGCTCGGCGAGCTCCTTTTAAGGGAAAAACTCATTACAGAGGAACAACTCGCAAAGGCCATCGAGGCCCAGAAAGAAGGCGGTGGAAGGCTCGGTTACAACCTTACTAAACTGGGGTTCGTAACAGAGGACGAACTCACGCGTTTTCTCAGCACCCAGTACGGTATCCCCACCGTGGACCTCTCACAGGTGGAGGTAGACCCTGAGGTCATAAAACTCATACCCGAGGACGTGGTGCGCAAGTACCACATCATGCCCATCAGCCGGACAGGCGCCAAACTCGTCATAGCCATGTCCGACCCCTCCAATATCTTCGCCATAGACGACATAAAGTTTCTCACCGGCTACAACGTAGAGCCCCTCGTTGCCTCTGATGAGGCCATAAAGGAGGCCATAGACGAGTACTACGAGAGTTCGGACTATGGCCTCGAGGGTGTCCTCACGGATTTCGAGGAAGAGGACATGGAGGTCGTCCAGGAAGAGGACGACCTCGATATCTCAGACCTCAAGAAGGCCACGGAAGAGGCCCCTGTCGTAAGGCTCGTGAACTTCATCCTCACGGATGCCATAAAGAAGGGGGCGAGCGACATACACATAGAGCCCTATGAGAAACTCTTCCGCGTACGCTACAGGATAGACGGCGTTCTTCACGAGGTGATGAAGCCTCCGATAAAACTCAAGAATGCCATTGCCTCGAGGATAAAGATAATGAGTTCGCTCAACATTGCCGAGAGGCGCCTTCCCCAGGACGGCAGGATCAAACTCAAGATGGGCAAGAACAGGGAGATGGACTACCGCGTGTCTGTACTGCCAACGCTCTTTGGCGAAAAAGTAGTCATGCGCCTCCTGGACAAGAGCAACCTCCAACTCGACATGACGAAACTCGGTTTCGAGGAAGATGCGTTGAAGTCCTTCCTTGACGCCATACACCAGCCCTGGGGCATGGTTCTCGTCACAGGCCCCACTGGAAGCGGCAAGACCACTACTCTGTACTCTGCCCTCTCTGACCTCAACAAGACATCAGACAATATCTCCACAGCAGAAGACCCTGTTGAGTTCAACCTCGCCGGCATAAACCAAGTACAGATGCACGAGGAGATAGGACTCAACTTTGCCGCCGCTCTAAGGAGTTTTCTCCGCCAGGACCCTGATATAATCATGGTAGGCGAGATACGAGACTACGAGACAGCGGAGATAGCCATAAAGGCCGCCCTTACCGGTCACCTCGTCCTCTCCACTCTTCATACGAACGACGCCCCTTCCACAGTGAACAGGCTCCTCAATATGGGCATAGAGCCCTTTCTCGTTGCCTCGGCCACCAACCTCATCCTTGCCCAGAGGCTTGCGCGGAAGATATGCGAGGAGTGCAAGGAGAAGATAGAGATCTCGCCCCAGGTCATAAGAGACCTTGCCGTGGACAAGGACAAGGATGAGATACTCAAGAGCGATTTCTACAAGGGAAAGGGTTGCTCTGCCTGCAATGGCACGGGTTTCAAGGGCAGGATCGCCCTCTACGAGGTCATGCCCTTTACCGAGACGCTCAAGGAACTCGTCCTCAACGGTGCCTCTTCCTCGGAGATAAAGCGCGCCGCCATAGCCGAGGGCATGAAGACACTCAGGATGAGCGGCCTTACCAAGGCCGCCGAGGGCGTAACAACACTCGAAGAAGTCCTGCGGGTGACCATGGCCGATTGAGAGTCCTTTGTTCCCGGTCCCGGCCCACAGCAGTGCAGGGGCCTTCTGCCAGTCATTTTGATGATCATGATAGGGGTTACAGGTCATTTTGTAACTTTAGTCATAACATTTCGATTGCAACTCCCTTAATATATTCTATGAAGCCGGCCTCTCGGCTACCTTTCTCAGATCCCATCCCTTCGTATCGAGGAGCATCCCATGTCAACAGAAGCCTCAACTTCTTACTCCATCCAGAACCTCTTACGTGAACTCGTAGAAAAAGACGGCTCAGACCTTCACATTACCGCTGGCTCTCCTCCAAGGATGAGGGTCCTTGGAAAACTCACGGCAATAGACGGGCCTCCGCTCAGCAACGTAGATACCAAGAAACTCTGTTATTCCATCATAACCGACCAGCAGAGGCTCAAGTTCGAGGAGGAGAACGAACTCGATTTCTCTTTCGGGATAAAGGGGTTGAGCCGTTTTCGCGCCAACCTCTTCATCCAGCGCGGCACTGTGGCCGGTGTCTTCAGGACAATTCCCTACAGGATAATGTCCTTCAAGGAACTGGGCCTTCCGCCCGTAGTGGCCGAACTATGCAGAAAACCACGCGGCCTGGTCCTTGTCACAGGCCCCACGGGAAGCGGCAAGAGTACGAGCCTTGCTTCCATGATAGACAGCATAAACAGGGAGCGCTACGAGCATATCGTCACCATAGAAGACCCCATAGAGTATCTTCACAGTTCGCAACGCTCTCTCGTGAACCAGCGCGAGGTGGGCTATGATACGGAGTCCTATAGCAAGGCCTTGAAGTACGTCCTCCGCCAGGACCCCGACGTAGTTCTCCTGGGCGAACTCCGAGATACAGAGACCATTGACGCGGCCCTCCGTATAGCAGAGACAGGGCATCTATGCTTTGCCACCCTGCATACCAACTCCTGTACGCAGACCATCAACAGGATAATCGATGTCTTCCCGTCCTCCAAGCAACAACAGGTGCGTACCCAGTTGTCCTTTGTCCTCGAGGGTGTAATATCACAGTTGCTCCTTCCTCGGGCAAACGGCAATGGGCGCGTCCTTGCCCTTGAGATAATGATACCCAATTCTGCCATAAGAAACCTCATAAGAGAGGACAAGATACACCAGATATACTCGCAGATGCAGGTCGGACAGACCAAGTTCGGCATGCAGACCCTTAACCAGTCGCTTATGAACCTCTATATGCAGAGGGCCATAACCCTTGAAGACGCCATGGGAAGGAGCCAGGTCCCTGATGAACTCAGGCAGATGTTGCAGGCCGCCGGTTCCATGGGTCTTGGAAGTTCAATGAGAAGAGGAGTCTGAAGATGGCTACGTTTGTCTATACCGGGAAGACCGCCGCAGGCGGGCTGAAGAAGGGAGAGATACAGGCGGGCAACCTCGCGCAGGCCACGGCGACTCTCCGCCGCCAGAGCATCATACCCGTCTCTGTAAGCGAGAAGAAGGGCATTCTAACGAAACTCAACAGCATCAACGTGCCTGGCATGTCCAGGAAGATAACGACAAAAGACCTCGCCATCTTCTCGCGTCAGTTCGCCACCATGATCGACGCAGGCCTTCCCCTTGTCCAGTGTCTCGAGATCCTCTCATCTCAACATGATAACCCGGAGTTCAAGAAGATACTGCGCGAGGTCAAGACCTCTGTGGAGGGTGGCTCCACCTTTGCCGACGCCCTCGGCAAACACCCCAAGGTCTTTGACTCGCTTTTTGTAAACCTCGTGAATGCCGGAGAGGTGGGCGGTATACTCGATACCATACTCAACAGGCTCGCCATCTTCCTCGAAAAAAACGAACAACTCAAGAACAAGATAAAGGGCGCCCTTACCTACCCCGTAGTGGTCATCATAATAGCGAGTCTTGTGGTGACAGGTCTGCTCCTCTTCGTGGTGCCCATCTTCGAGAGCATGTTCGCCGACTTCGGCCAGGCCCTGCCTGCTCCCACACAGGTCGTGGTGGGGCTCAGCAAGTTCATCCAGAATTTCTGGTACCTCTTGATAGGCGGTATCGTGGGCTTTGGCGTCTTCATAAAGGTCTCGTACCGCAGTGAGAAGGGCCGAAAGATAATTGACAGGCTCCTTCTTCGGGCGCCTGTCTTCGGGGACCTTTTAAGAAAGACGGCCACCGCACGCTTTACACGCACCCTCGGGACCATGATATCGAGCGGCGTACCCATACTCGAGGCCCTTGATATCGTCTCCAGGACAGCCGGCAACTCTGTCGTGGAGGAGGCCATAATGAATTCGCGCCAGAGCCTCAGCCAGGGAAAGACCCTTGCCGACCCGCTCATGGAGAGCAAGGTCTTTCCGGGCATGGTGACGCAGATGATAGCAGTCGGAGAGACCACAGGGGCCCTGGACGCCATGCTCGGCAAGATAGCCGACTTCTATGAACAGGAAGTAGATGCCGCTGTTGCGGCCATGACCTCACTCATAGAGCCGCTTCTCATGGCATTTCTCGGCGTAGTAGTGGGCGGCCTAGTCATAGCGCTCTACCTGCCCATATTCCAGATCGCCGGTGTGGCAGGCGGCGGATAAGACCACGAATTGACGATGAAAGAGCAAAACGAGGCCCTCAAGAACAAGGCCCTGGTCCTAATGTTCCTGAGGGCCGTTCTTGCACTTGCCTTCCTCGGCATCACCACTTGGTTACAGGTGCGTGAATACTCTTTCTCCTACCTGAATCCCTATCCGCTCTACGCCATAGTAGTCCTCATAGGCTCGCTCACCCTCGTCTATGCCCTTGTCCTGAAGTGGGTGAAGAACCTGCGTCTCTTCATATACCTTCAGGTCACCCTCGACATCCTCATCATAACCCTCACGGTCTATGTAACGGGCGGCCTTGACAGTTACCTGCAGGTCCTTTACTTTCTAAGCATCATAGGCGGGGCCATACTCCTCTCAAAGCGGGGCGGATACTATGCCGCGTCTCTCTCGAGCATTGCCTACGGCGTCCTCATAGACCTGGACTTCTACTCTCTTCTGCCCCTCAAGTACAAGATCTTTCCCTCCTACCTCCCGCACAGGTGGGACGATGCCATCACCACCATTGCCACCAATACCCTTGCCTTCTTTACCGTGGCCCTCCTCACGGGATACCTTGCAGGGCGGACCGAGCGCGTGGAGCAACGTCTCCAGGAGCAGAGCATAGATTTTGACAAACTCGCCCGGCTCAACGAGTATATCGTGGAGAACATCACGAGCGGCATCATGACCATAGACAAGGACCTTCGCATTACCTCCTTCAACCGCGCCGCCGAGACGATTACAGGTTACTCGCTGAGGGACGTATACTACAGGAAGGTGGACGAGATACTTCCAGGTGTCTTCAGCGCAGAGAACATTCTCTCTGCTGAGACGAGGAGGCTGGAGAAGACGGTACGGGTGAAGGACGGCAAGGAGGTGGTCATAGGGTTCAGGTTCTCGCGCGGAAGCGGCATGGAAGATGCCCATATCATAATATTCCAGGACCTCTCGAAGATGCGCTCCATGGAGGAGCAACTCAGGAGGGCCGAGAAGATGCGCGCCCTCGGTGAACTCTCCGTGGGGATAGCCCATGAGGTACGAAACCCCCTTGCCTCCATAAGCGGCTCCATACAGGTCCTGAAAGAGCAACTCCGCCTCGAGGGAGACGACCTCTCGCTCATGGACATAGTCCTTCGGGAGACGAACAGGCTCAATGAACTAATTACAGACTTCCTGCTCTTTGCCCGGCCGGCGCACCAGAGGCGGGGGGTACTGGACCTTAAAGAGATTCTCGACGAGAAGATACGCCTCTTCAGGAACTCCGGAGAGGCCGGGGCCATAGAGATTGAGAACAGGCTCGAAGGGAACATTATGGTCTTTGGTGACGCGAGACAACTCGGCCAGGTCTTCTGGAACATCTTCCTCAACTCTGCGCAGGCCATGGAGGAGGGCAAGGGCCGTATCATCATTACCTCTTGGAGAGAGGGCCTCCCCCCCTCTGGTGACGACGAAGGCGGCGGGTCCGAGCCAAGGCCGGCCGCATCCATAAGCATAAGGGATACGGGAAGGGGCATGGCCAGAGAAGAACTCTCGAGGATCTTCGACCCCTTTTATTCGTCGCGCGAGGGAGGCACCGGCCTTGGCCTTGCCATCGCGCACAGCATCGTGGAGAGCCACAACGGCAGGATCAGCGTAAGGAGTGAGCCCGGTAAGGGCGCCGAGTTCATCGTGACGCTGCCTCTTGCCGCCTCTCTTGCCATGCAGACCTGAAGGTAGAGAAACTTCTTGAGAATATGATGAAAAGGGAATATCCTGTCTTGGGTCCATATGGCCCTGGAGCGCATGATCTATGACCCGTGAGAAGAAAAAAGAGAACCATATCGTCGTAGTGGACGATGAGCAGGACATGCGCACATTTCTCGAGATCCTCCTTCGCCGGAGCGGTTACTCTGTTGTGAGTTTTCCCAGTGCCGAAGGGGCACTCTCCTACTGCCGCGCCAATCCCTTCGACCTTGTCATTACCGACATGCGTATGCCTGGTATGGACGGTCTCACGCTCCTGAAGGAGTTAAAGGCCATTGACAACGAGGCGCCCGTTATAATGATAACTGCCTATGCCTCTGTGGAGACGGCCATAGAGACCATGAAGTACGGGGCCTATGATTACCTTACCAAGCCCTTCAACATAGACGAGATAAAGATGAACATAGCCAAGGCCCTGGACTTCAGGAAACTGAAGCAGGAGAACCGCCTCCTCAGACAGAAGATAAGCCAGAGCCGTGGTATAAAGAGCATAGTAAGCCAGAACCCGGCCATGCTGGAGATCTTCCGCATCATACGGGGCGTGGCCGCAACAAAGGCGAGCGTTCTCATAACAGGCGAGTCCGGCACAGGAAAGGAACTCATCGCCAGGGCCGTCCACTACGAGGCAGACCCAGACAACGAGAGGTTCGTGGCCATAAACTGCGGGGCCATCCCCGAGAACCTCATGGAGAGCGAACTCTTCGGGCACGAGCGGGGCGCCTTTACAGGGGCAGTGACCGAGAAGGAAGGCCTCATCGAGCAGGCCGACGGTGGCACGCTATTCCTTGACGAGATAACGGAGATGCCGCTGCAGTTGCAGGTGAAACTACTGCGTTTTATCCAGGAGAGGACCTTCCGAAGGCTCGGCGGCAAGGAGGACAAGACCGTTGACCTGAGGGTCATCGCGGCCTCGAACAAGGACCTTGCCACAGAGGTTCAGGCCGGCAGGTTCCGTGAAGACCTCTATTACAGGCTGAACGTCATACACATAGACCTGCCTCCCCTTCGTGAACGTAGAGAGGATATTCCGCTACTTGCCGAGTACTTCCTGCGAAAATACTGCGCCATGCACGGCAAGACCATGCATGGTATTACGAAAGAGGCCATGAAGAGGCTGGAGGGGTTCGAGTACCCCGGGAACATCCGTGAACTGGAGAATATAATGGAGAGGGCCGTGGCCTTGGAATCTGGAGACATGCTTACCGAGGCAGTGCTCCCTGAGCCAGAGGCCAGGCAGAGGGTGCCTTCCTCCAGGAACTATGATCTCGAACTCTCGGACGATGGCATAGACCTCGAGAAGACAGTCGAGGACATTGAGAAGGAGATGATAACACGCGCCCTAAAGAAGGCAGGGGGCGTGAAGAAGAAGGCCGCCGAGTTACTTGGGCTCTCCTTCCGATCCATGAGGTACAAACTCAGCAAATATGAGATACACGAAGACTGACCGCGCCACTGGCATCATAGTCATCCTTGTCCTTGTCTGGGTGGCTTTTTTTCTTGTCCTCGGCGCCACACAGACGCAACACTGGGACGCGGACATCTTCTGGGCCCTTCGTGCGGGCAAGTGGATTTCTACTCACTGGAAGGTCCCCTTTACCGATCCCTTTAGTTATACCTTCGCAGGCCATGAGTGGGTGGACTTTACCTGGGGCTTCCAGGTAATTGCCCATGCCTTCTACACCTGGCTCGGCGGCTGGACAGGTCTGTACCTGCTCGAATTGATCCTCTTGTTCGGTATCTTCGGCGTGCTTGCCCTGAATATCGTCTATCTCACGAGGCAGAGGGTCTGGATCCTGGCCCTTCTCATGATCCTGGTCCTGAACTGCGCCTTTTCACGCCTCTTCATAAGGCCTCACCTCTTTGGTTTTCTCTTCATCTCCCTGTACCTCCTGCTTCTCAACATGAACGAGCGGCGTCCTCGTTTTGCCCCTCTCTTCGTCATACTGCCCATACAGGTCTTCTGGGTCAATATTCACTCCAGTTCCATCCTTGGCGTCTTCATTGTCTGGGCATACGCAGGCGGCGAGGTCCTTGACGCACTACTCGAGTCAGGTCTCAGTGGCGTGGGAGAGGTCGTTCAACGGCAGAAGAGGCTTATTGTCCTTGCCGTTCTCACGCCACTTGTTACTCTAATCAACCCCTATGGGCTGAAACTCGCAATCTTCCCCTTCCTCCACCAGAGCGGCCTCAATGCCGATGCGCTCAGGCATATAGGCGAGTGGAGCAAGGTCTCTCTCAAGACACTTTTCCTCTATTTTTATCCCATACCCCTTAATTTTTTTGCCTTCCGTATCCTCTTCTACCTTGGCGCTATCTCCATTGTGCTGAACCTCAGGCGCCTCAAGACACGAGACCTCATGCTCTTTGGCGGGGCCCTGTACATGGCTGTCAGCCATGTGCGCTGGGTGGGCCAATTCGCCTTTTTCGCGGCCCCCATCATTGCCCATAACCTTGGCGTGTACATGGAGGCGGGCAGGAAAGATTACAGGCAATGGACCAGGGCTGGTATCTGCCTCACTATCTTTGTGGCCCTTCTTACTGGTCTTATCCTTCAGAGCCACAAGTTTATGGACAATATCGGCCTTGGCGTAAGGACGATTGACCACCCCGTGGGCACGGTTCGCTTCATGAAGGAACATGGCCTCAAGGGGAATATATACAACGCCTATGTCTTTGGCGGCTATCTCATCTTCGAGTACCCGGAACTCAAGGTCTTTATCGACGGAAGAACCCCAACGGTTTATTCGCCCCTCTTTTTCTGGAAGGCGAGGCACGTTACAAAGAAAAAAGACTGGGAGAAGGTGGCAGATGAGTTCGACCTTACCATGGCCCTCGTAAAACTCGACAGGTCACTCTGCGGAGTCCTCTTCAAGTCCGATGACTGGACCCCCGTTGTATTTGACGACGTCTCGGCCCTTTATCTCAAGAAGGGCAGTATCTATGACGATCTTATAGATGAACTGGGCCTTTCTTTTTCGCCATGCAAGACAAAGAAAAAGATCGAACTTCCGCAAGACAGGAAAGGGCTTCTCAAGATGAAGGGTGAACTGGAGGCCGTAATGAGTTCGCTCCATGACGGAGAGGACGGCGTCGTCTTTGCCAGGCCGCACAGGCTCATGGGGCTTCTGGACGGAAAGATGGGGGGCAAGGCGCTCAGGGAGGAGGCTGTGGCAGAACTCGAAAAAGCCGCTACTCAGCGGCCCGGCAGTTTTGTCTATTATGACCTTGGGCTTGCCCTTGGTAAGGCAGGCCGTCGTGACGAGGCCATCGAGGCCTTCAGGAAGTCGATTCGCCTTGACAGGGGGTTCAAGAAGCCCTATCTCGGCCTTGGCCTCGTATATTATGACAAGAAAGACTATGGGAGGGCTGCAGAGTGGCTGAGAAAGTACGTGGTACTTGCCGATGACAAGGCCGAGTTCACGGGGCTCAAGACCCTTGGCATGGCGGAGTTCAAACTCGGCAGGCTTCCCGAGGCCGAGGTTGCCCTCAAGAAGGCCGCCTTCCTTGCCGAGGAGGGTAAGGAGAGGGCAGAGGTCTGCTACAACCTCGGGAATACGCTCTTCGAGGCCCGAAAGATCGAGGAGGGCGTCATGTACTACTCCCGGGCCATTTCCGAGAATCCTGAGTACAGGGCTGTTTATGAGAATCTTGCCAAGATGCTCGAGTACAAGAAAGAGAAAGACAAGGCCGCTGGCATAAGAAGGGTGCTGGAAAAATATGTCAAAAAAGAGTAAAAAGTTCCTCTTTGCTGACAAAAATTGTCACTCCCGCGTGCCATCTCCCACCCCTCCTCTTATAACACATTGTTTTTAAAGGTTTTTTCAATTGGCACGGCCCTTGCAATAAACAGGGGCAACAGATTGAGCACGCAAATGCGGGATCAAAAAAATTCTATCATCACAGAAAAGGAGGAAACAAATGACTATCAACAACGCACTCAGGAAACTCAGGGATGACCGCGGTGGTTTTACACTCGTCGAGCTCCTCATCGTTGTGGCCATCATAGCCATACTCGCGGCCATCGCCATACCTCAGTTTACCAAGTACCGTCTGAGGGCATATGCCACGGAGATCAACTCAGACGCAAAGAATGCCTACACAGCGGCCCAGGCATATCTTACAGACAACCCCACAGAGACGGTTGACTCTATTGACAAACTCGTATCCGGTGGTTTCCAGAAGTCTGCTAACGTTGTCTGGGACAGCGGTGACATGACCCTTACATCCGGCAGTGTTGTGCTTCACTCCACCCCCCTTAACGCTCAGGCAAAGGCCAATATAGCCACCATTCCTTATGACGGCAACATCACTTTCGTCCCCAATCCCTAATCTCATCATATAATCTCATCTTACTGTCCCATCTCATAATCTCATCTTAACCTCCCGCCTGTAGCAGAAGAGAAGGGGCCCACGGCCCCTTCTCTTTTTATTGGTCTGATAGAGAAAGGGCCGCGCAGAGTCTGCGCGGCCCTTCTTGTT
>CAYOVP010000013.1:26791-46902 GCA_964407495.1 uncultured Thermodesulfobacteriota bacterium | reverse complement strand
GACTTTATAGGTGATCGTTCGCTTGAGGAGTTTGTGGCCAGAGGCAAGGAAGCGCAGATCTTGCGCTTGGCAGTAGAGCGAGAACTGGAGATACTCGGTGAGGCGGGGAGAAGGGTCAGCCAGAGTTTTCGCAATAGACACCAGGAAATTCCATGGAAGGAGATCATTGGCCTTCGCAACATCATCAGCCATCAATACGAAAAGGTCAACTATGCGGAGATTTACGCCATTGTGCAACGACGAATCCCAGACCTTATCTCGCTCCTTGAGCCTCTCGTGCCCAAACCTCCTGAAGTCGGAGAGTGATGCTCGGAGGCGGTCGGCTAATAGGCAAGAAGACTAAAAGTCCGCGGGGCTCCACTGTCTACTTTTTGTATACTAAATACTCGATAAGAGGGACATATAACTGGACTTACGAAAAGGTCGGCAAGCCAATTTTCCCAATAAATACAACCAAATAGCGCTTATCAGAAAAATGGCCTGCCAGCCCGCACGTATCTGGCAGTCTTGAGGTCAGGGGTTCGATCCCCCTCAGCTCCACCAGGATAATCAAGGGGTTACGAAGTAGCCCCTTTTTTGTGCCCGGAAATTGTCACCGTTTTGTCACCACGCGCGCCCGCATCGAGGACCCTGACCGCCTTTGAAGAGTTTTCTTGGCCCCAAAAAACTACGACCAGAAAAAAGACACACCCCCATTTGCCAAAGGCCGTAAAAAAGGCCGCAACTCAGAGATTGTCTTAAAGAATCTCCATGAATTACGGCCTTGATTTTATTGGTGCCCTCGAGAGGATTCGAACCTCCGGCACACGGATTAGGAATCCGTTGCTCTATCCTGCTGAGCTACGAGGGCATTAGAAACCTGAATTTCCGAAAGATAGATTTTACACACTGGATTCTAAGGTGTCAATATCTTAAAAGAATGAGAGGGTAAAAAATACATAAGAACCTACCTTGCCTTCTTTCAGAAAAAAATTTGACAAAGAAAAACCGCTCAAGGCCAGACCCTGGACTGAAGGCGGGTCCTAACGCCTTCTTCCATACCCACCCCGCAGGTCTATGAGCCGTATCCTTATGATATCGATAAACATCTTTACAGAATCCGTAAGAGGGTTTACGCTCGACTCAGAACTGCGGGCCCAGTGTATGGGGAATTCCACTATCCTGAACCCGAGTTTCCTCGCTATAAAGATGAGTTCCACGTCAAAACTGAAGCCTGTCATGGTCTGGCGGCTGAAGATCGCGCGGGCGGCCTCATTGCTGAAGGCCTTGAACCCGCACTGGGTGTCGTGTATTCCCCTGATGGCTATGAGACGGACAAAGAGGTTGAAGACCTTGCTCATGAGACGCCTCAGGGGAGGTATATCGGCCTGTATCATGGCCCCGCGCGCGGTGCGCGAACCTATGGCAAGATCGGCCTTGCCACCCCTTATGAGGGCAAGTGGTTTTTCAACCTCGCTTATTGGGTACGAGAGGTCGGCGTCCGTAAAGACAACTATCTCGCCCTCGGCGGCAAGGCATCCCTGGCGCACGGAAAAGCCCTTGCCCATGTTGCGCTCGTTCTCTATGAGCCTTATCCCTGGACACAATAGAGACCTCTTGCCCACTATCTCCGCTGTCCTGTCCGTAGAGCCGTCTGAGACTACGATTATCTCATAGGCAAGCCCCCTGTCATCAAGAAACTCCCGTACCTCGTCAAGGCTCTTGCCGATGACGCGTTCTTCGTTGTAGGCAGGGATGACTACGCTCAAGACAGGCCTTTTCCGGCCCCTGGCCTCTGCCTTTTTCCTCACCACCATATCAGGCCCACCCCAGTAGTCTGCTCAGGAGCATCACCCCTGTCATGATGATGAAAAAACCGCCTATGTCAAAGAGTATGCCCTTTCGGACCATCTGCAGGATGGGCACAAGGCCCGAGCCGTAGACAATGGCATTGGGGGGTGTGCTGACTGGAAGCATGAAACCAAAAGAGGCACCGAGCGTGGCACCGAGCGCAGGCGGAAGGGGGGAGACGCCGGCGCCCTTGGCTATGGCTATGACGACGGGTATTATCATGTTTGCAGAGGCAGTGTTGGATGTCGTCTCGCTGAGGACGATAGCCAGAAAAGTACCCATGGCAGTAATGCCAAGGAGTGAAGAGGCGCCTGTAAGACCGGTGAGTGTGTCGCCGAGAAAGGACGCAAGGCCTGTCCTGAACATGAGGGAGCCAAGGCTGAGCCCGCCGCCAAAGAGGAGTATGGTGCCCCAGTCTATGCGAACGGCACGACCCCAGTCTATGGTGGGACGTCGCCTGGCACTGGAAGCAGGGAGTATGAAGAGGACAGTGGCGGCCACGAGGGCTACTACACCAACGTTGAGGCGCGACCTGAGGAGTTGAGCAAGAGGGGCGGACTTGCCGAGTATTATTCCCACTACACTTGGGAGAATCCATAGGAATACAGCAATGGAGAAAGAAATGGCCGTATTCCTCTGGCCCTTTGTCCAGGGGCCGAGGTCAGAACGTATTTTTTCTATATACTTGTCTATCCCAGTCATGTTCGCTCCTCTTATCCCTGCCCCAGCGCGGAGGATGATGAAGAGGTAGATGAACATGACAGACGTAATCGGCAGGGCAAAGACCATCCACTCGTAGAACGATATCTTGACACCCGCGAGTTGGTCCATCATGCCAAGTCCAATGACATTTGGCGGTGTGCCTATGGGCGTGGCTATCCCCCCGACAGAGGCCCCGTAGGCCACCATGAGCATCATGGCAGTGGAGAAACCTCCAAAGTCATACCCCCCGCCTGCCCTCTCGTGGATATCGCGCATGGCGCCGAGCACACCAAGGGCAATGGGGAGCATCATGGCCGTGGAGGCTGTATTGCTGATGCCCATGGAGACAAGGGCAACGATGAGCCCTATGCTGAAGAGCACGCGCGAGGGCGAGCGGTGCAGGAATGGTATGGAGAAGATGGCAAAGGCGAAACGCCTGTCAAGACCGTGCTCTGTGATGGCCTCGGCAAGGATGAAGGAGCCGATGAAGAGAAAGACAAGGGGATGGGCAAAGGGACTGAAGACCACCTTGGCAGGGGCCACACCGAGGATAACGTTCAGGAGGGCACCGAGCATGGCGGTTACGGGTATGGGTATGGATTCTGTGAGCCAGAGGACTATCACGAGCCCCATGACCGCTGTCAGCCTCTGCTGGACAGGCGTCATGGACCCGAGAGGCACGAGGTAGAGGACAACAAAGGCAAGGGGCCCGAGAAAGAAACCAAGGAGGTTTCTCAGTTCCTCGGCCTTCTCCTCTGTTGGAGAGAGTACTTCCTTGTAGGTCATGGGATGTCCTTAAGGAGGAGGGCTCAAGTAGGTTGCTCAAGGGGCTGAACTACGCCCGGACTGAGAGAGGCAGATCTTAACAAAAAGGAATGACGCCACCACGGTCTTTCAGGCCCTCTCCTCTTGTAGTTGGCCCTGGAATAATCCCTTGTAATGGTATCCCCGAGACCCCTACAGGCCTCGAGAGGCCAACCCCTTCCCTCCCCTTCGTCCGTACCCTCCTATGGGCTATCACTATCCTGGCCCCGACCCCAGAGGCATGGAAAAGATTCCCCAAAGAACTCACGCAACCCAGGCCCTACACTGGTTTTCAGCACAGGGCCCATCAGGATCCAAGGCCCCCCGGTTACCGCCCCAGCACCACTTCGCAACACAAGGCCCCCCGGTTACCGCCACGGCATCACTTCGTAGCCAAAGGGCCAGTTTCCCGCCCCGGCATCGCTCCATAGACAAAGGCCCCGGGTTCCCGCCCCAGCATCATTAGGATACCCAAGGCCCGCCTCGCCTCATAGGGCCTCCTCATAACCCAGGGATCATTACTATGGCCGCACCATCCGCCGCAATGGCTGCCCCGCTGGTCTGTATGGTAGACGACTCGACAGAGTCCTCAGGAGGCGTACTCAGCAGGGCAAAGACAAGGTCTCAGCCCCCGGCCTCCTCGGCACGGGCCGCCTCGATGAGTTCACCGACGAACATATCGAGGTCTGTGGAGTGCATGGAACAGGCCATTGAAATGGGCTCTGACCCAAAGGCCGGGCAGGTGAAACAGCCAGAACCAAAGTGACGCGTGAATACCTCTTTTGTTGAGGGCCAGCGCTCTGTGACCTCTCCTGTTGTCATATCTCCGGTTATGTTTATCTCTGACATGTATCGACTCCTTACTAATTGCATGTTCTGGTTTTAGTAGACTTGCAAGGGATATTATAAGGTGTGCAAGACTGGAAAATCAATAAAAAAAGAGGAGAATCAGGGGCCGGCGCCTTGGTGCCCAGACAAGGTGCCCGCCAGGGCTTGACACCCTGAACGGGCCTTTGCCGTGGAGCCCGCGGAACAAGAGACTCAGAGAGGAAATGGAGAGACGAACGCCATGAAAAAGGGCCCCAAAGGGGGCCCTCACTACTCTCTGCTCTATTGAGAGGCCTATTCGTTGAGGGTAAGAGAGCCCTCTCCTGCAAGGCCAAGGAACCTTGCCTTGTTGGCCTCGGACTCGAAGTACCAGACCCTGCCAGATGCGTCTGCAAAGGTAAGGGCCTCGGCCTTGTCGACGAGCCTTCCGCTGTAGGGGTCGCGGGCAAAACGCACCGAGGGGTTGAGCCTCAGGTTCTCTGCACAGCCATCGCATGAGCCATAATAGGTCTTGCCGCTCAGGACAATGGGTGCCTGGGGCGAGCCTTCGTGCCTGTTGGTTATCATGCAGACCTCGGCTGGCTCAACCCTCCTGAGCCAGGAAGGAGGCAGGCTCTCTCCGGGGTTGACGCCCTCTATGGCGGCCCGGAGGGTCTTCATGCGCTTTATTGCCTGGTAATTGGCACGAATGGTCTGGAGTTTCTGCCGTGCCAAGACCGTTGTGCCATTGGAACTTGCCAACGCCCTTTCCTGGCCAGAGAAAAGGCCAGCCAAAAGCAGGAACAATACGCCAAGTGCCGTTGCCATAGTCTTTACAGTCCCATTCCGTCTCATCTCGCGTCTCCCTTGTTTCCACGTATCATTGCGGGATAGACCTCGTGCCTTCGGCACAGGTGGGCTTGCGCCACTGCCAATACATTTTTCAGGTATGCGGATAGTATCATTTCCCGCGCAAAAAGGCAAGGGCAGGATGGTCGAGAAGAGGGGTCTTGCGAAAACTCCCGCTTGTGAAGGGATTGGAGCGAAGAGCGGCCCGGTCACCAGGATCTGTAACGCGCCCCTTATTATTTCTCTTCCCCGTATTGCCTCTTCCGGGGCCTCTCGAACCTGATGACGAACATTAGAAGAGCCGGTATGACGAGGACAGTGAAGATAGTGGATAGGGCAAGGCCGCCGAGGACCACGCTACCAAGTCCCCTGTAGAGTTCGGAGCCTGGGCCCGGGGCAACCACGAGGGGGAGCATTCCCAGAACGCTCGTAAAGGCGCTCATGTATATGGGCCGCAGGCGTGTGCGCGTGGCCTTCAGGACGGCCTCCCTGTGCTCCATGCCGTCGAAGCGGATGAAGTTGAGCGACTGGTGCACTATGAGAATGGCGTTGTTGACTACTACGCCGATGAGGATGATGAACCCCAGCATGGTGAGGATGTCAAGGGGCGATGAGGCGATGAAGATGTTTACGAGCCTGAGCCCTATGAAACCTCCTGCACCGGCAAGCGGAATGGTGAACATGACTATGAGGGGGTATATGAAGTTGCCGAAGAGGGCAGACATGAGGAGATAGGTGATGAGGGCCGCAAGGACGAAGTTCCACTGAAGCGTCTTTCTCATCTCCGTGAGTTTGTCGGCAGCGCCGCTCATCCGCACGTTCACGCCCGTAAGGACGCCGGCCTTTCTGAGGCCTGGCAGCAGGTCCTTCTCTATACCGTCCATGAGCGACTCGAGGGGAATGTAGCGCGGGGGAGTTACCTGGAGCGTGATGGTTCGGAGCCTCTCGAGGTGGCGTATCTGCGTTATGCCGTTGGTGCGCTCAAGGGTAGATAGGCTTGAAATGGGCACTACGGCGCCCGATGGCGTGGTAATCTGTGTGCGGTAGAGTTCCTCGGGCGTCTTTATGCGGTCTTCCGGGGCCTTGAGGACAAGGTCTATCTTCTTGCTCCCCTCTGGCTTGAAGTCGCCTATCTTCCTCCCGTCCATGAGCACGTCCGTTATTATGCCAAGGTCGCGCACCGTCATACCGGCGGCCCGGAGCCTGGCGCTATCGGGGATGACACGTACCTCGGGAAACTGTATCTCAAGAGACGGCACAGGCCTTATCTGTACATCGGCTATCTCTTTCTTGAGGGCCCCGTAGGTGGCGCCGGCGGCCATGACCAGGCGATTTATGTCCGGGCCGCTGAAGTCGATGTCTATGGTGCGGCCCCGGCCAAGGCGTGTCTGGAAGATACTGGCCTGTGTGCTGATGCCGAAAAACCCGGGTATGCTGAAGATGGCCCTCCTGAAGAGCGGTATGAGTTCGCGTACGCGTGAGGGGTCCTCGGCTATGGCCCCAAAGAGGGTGAACTGGCTGGACCCGACGTAAAAGGTGTGTTTTATGGCAGGCAGACCGCCTGCCTCCCTGTGCAGGTGGGGCTCGATGGTCTTGAAGATGTTCTCTGTCCAGACATTGCGCCGCTCTGCATAGGAGATGCCCGGCGGGGGGATGAGTATGTTCATGAGGAGGTTCCGGTTGCCCTGGGGCAGGTACTCCATCTTTGGCATGAGAAAAAAGACCGAGCCGCCGGCAAGGACAAGGAGGGTAAATATCGTGAGAAGACGCGTAAGCGGCGTCTTTATCGCCCAGCCCACAAGAGACATGTAAGCGCCTACGACCCCTTCTCCAAGAGAGGTCAGGAAATACCCCCTCCTGATCCTGCCGCCTGCTTCCCTCTTCTGGGCAAGGGCCATGAGTTTGTTGGAGAGCATGGGGATGACCGTCACGGAGACAACGAGGCTGAGGGCCACGCTGAAGGTAATGGCAAGTGCAATGTCTCGAAAGAGTTGACCGGCCTCGTCCTTCATGAAAATTACGGGAAGAAAGACGGCGATCGTGGTCATGGTGGAGGCGAAGACAGCCCCCCAGACCTCTACCGCCCCGTCATAGGCCGCGCGAAAGGCGCTCTTTCCCATATGAAGGTGCCTGTCTATGTTCTCAAGGACAACAATGGAATTGTCAACGAGCATGCCAACGGCAAAACTTATGCCCGCCAGGCTCACGACATTGAGATTGCGCCCAAGGAGGGCCATGAAGAGAAATGTACCCACTATGCTCACAGGAATGGCAACTGCCACCACGAGGGTGGAGGAGAAACTCCCGAGAAAGACGAGGAGGGTTATGACGGCCAGCGCACCGCCTATTATCATGTTCTTTCTCACGAGACCTATGGCCCCGTTAATATAGGGGCGCTGGTCATAGACCCAGGAAAAGGAGAGGCCGTTGTCCTTGAGGAGTCCCCTGTTAAGGTCTTTCACGACCTTTTCAACCCTGTCCGTAAGTTCCAGTATATTGGCATCTGGCTCTGGTTTTATACCAACGGCTATACCCTCGTTGCCGTCCTGGAACATGGCCACATCGGCCTTCCTGTAACCATAACGAACAGTAGCGATATCACTCAGGCGGATACGTTCCTGACCCGTATCCCGTATGACCATGCGCGAGAGGGCCTCTGGCCTGCGTGCCTCGCCGACTGTGCGTATGCGGTACTCACGCCGCCCAACACCCATTGTTCCAGCGGCTATGTTTACGTTGTTGGCCGCAAGTACTGCCGAGAGTTCTGTAATGGAGATGCCGAGAGAGGCCAGTCGCTCTGGCCTGATTATGATATGGACTTCCTTTGCGCGCCCCCCGGCGACCATGAGGTCGGCAACACCCTCTACACGTTCGAGGCGCTGGCGGACCTCGTTCTCGAAGAAGGTGCGGTACGTGTATATCGGCGTGGAGTTGCCCGGAAGGGGCTTTAGTATGTTCCAGATAACCGGCGCTGTCTCCGTGCCCGTGGCGTTGATCACGGGGCGCTCGACATTCTCGGGGTAACTCCGTACTTCTGCGAGTTTGTTGGAGACGCGGAGCAGGGCGTCATCTACATCGGTCTTGATGGAGAAACGCAGGGTAATGGTGCCCATGTTGTCGAGGGAGGTGCTCTCCATGCTCTCGAGGCCTGCGATACCCTTAAGTACCTTCTCCTGCTCCTCGATGATGTCGCGCTCCACCTCGAGAGGCGTGGCCCCGGGCCAGACCGTTGAGACTGCTATCTCTGGCATGGAGACATTGGGGCTCAACTGGTAGGGCATGGAAAAGAGCCCGATGAGGCCGAAGAGAGCGACGAGGATGACGCCCACTATGACGGTTACGGGCTTTTTTATGGAAAATTTGACTGTATCCAAGGTATTCCTTCTGTCTCAGTTCCTTGAGACGAGACTACCATTGTCCAAGAGGGCAAACCCTGCCCTATGCTCGTTCCTAAGGTCACAAGGCCATTGGGGGCACGTTTCGCTTCACGCCACTTTTTTCAAAAAAAGTGGAATCTTTCCAGATGCGGGCAAGCCCCGAACAAAAAACTCCTCTCTCCTTACCCTATATCCACACCTCGGAGGTAAGCCCGCCTCAATTCCTCATCTCATCCTGCCTCTTCCCACGACTTTTTTTCTCCCCCCGCTCTTTCCACCCTTCATGCCTATCACCAGCTGCCCGGGCCTCAGGCGTTCATTGCCCTTTATCACTATGGCCATGCCTGGCCCAAGGCCAGGGCCAGGGCCTGCGGCACTGATGCCAACGAGTTGCCCCCTGTAGCCCGTCACCTTCACGGGTATCATCACTGCTTTGCCATCGAGAGCGGCAAAGACGACCGTCCTGCCCATGAAAGACGTAAGGGCGTCCCTGTTCACGAGGAAGGTTCTCACCTTCTTGCCGACAGGAAGCCGCACATGCGCCTCCATGCCCTGGCCAAGCCCTTTCTGCCTGTTCTTCAGGCGTATCTTCACCGGAAAGGTCCTGGTCCTCAAGTCGCCGCGGGGTATCAGGCTGAAGACCCTTGCCCTGAACCTTCTCTCTCCAAGACCAACCTCAACACCCAGGCCGGGCCTTATGTACGGCAGGGCCCTCTGCGGCACGTTCACCACAAGGTCCACAATAGAATCATCGGCCAGGGTCGCAACAACGACGCCAGGGTTCACCCACTCGCCCTTCTCAACCTTCTTCTCCAGTACAACGCCATCAAAGGGCGCCCTTATCTCCTTGTAAGAGAGTTCTATGCCAAGGCGCTCTATCTCTGCCTCCAGGGCCCTGGCCCTGCCCCTGAGGCCCTCCGCTGTAAACCTGTACTGGTCATGGTCCTTCTCCGGAAGGAGTCTTTTCTCAAAGAGGACATCAGCCCTCTTAAGGTCTTTCTCTGCCTTTGCAAGTTTTGCCAGCACCTCCTCGCGTGAGGCCTTCTTTGCCTCAATATCCTTTTTCAGCCTCTCTGCGCTTAGAGAGACGAGAACCGAGCCCTTTTTTACGCGCCTTCCCTCCTCGAACATTACTGCGCGTACCTTGCCGTTGGTCTCGGCGGCAACGTCCGATACAGTCCTGAAGTATATGGTGCCTGTAAAATCGGCATCCGGTGCGATGAGCCCACGGGAGAGGGGCTGTACGAGGACCCTGACAGGCGGAGGCCCTCCGGCCCTGGCACCAGGCTTACCCCTCTTGCCGGGCCTCCCATCAGACCCGAGAGCAGGAATGGCCGAAACAAGTACGAAAAAACAGACCAAAACAAGAGAAAACCTCAGTCGAGCACCCATGAAAGACCTCTTCTTGAAAAAATCAGGACATGAAAAAGAAGTTTTTTTCACTCTCTTTCGTGAAAAAGAAAGTGGAGCAAAGATAACCGTTTTTTTGCGCCTAACCAGGGCCAACAAGAACACCATCCTGCATGCGGCCAAGGCACTCTTGAAAGCGGAGAAAAAAAACAAGAAATTGCGAATAATTACAGCCTTGGAGGCTTGAGAAAAGACCCTTTCATATCTCGTTGTGGAGCGTGCCCATGGCAAACTTGAGTTCCACTACAGCGACCTCGAGGTCAAAACGCGCGTTCTTGAGCGACCGGTCGGCCCTGAGGAGTTCGGCGTTAGCGTCTGTTACGTCCACGCTCGTAGCCACACCATTCTTGAACTGCTCGAAGACCATCCTGTAGTTCTCTCTGGCGAACTTGAGCCTGCGCTCCAGGGACATTATGACCGCCTCTTTCTCGCGCACATTGTTATAGGCCTGACGTACCTGAACAACGATGTCTTTCTTCAGAGACCTGAGCCTCAACCCCTCTATCCGTTCCCTGGCGCGCGCCTCACCCATCTCCGCTACCCTGAGCCCGCCCTCAAAGAGCGGGTAGGTGAGAACAACCGTGGCAGAGATGGACTCCTTGAGCAGGAAACTCGTAGTCGGATCCCGGTCTCTTCGAGAATAGAGCCCGTCTACCCTGAGACTGGGAAGAAAGCCTGCCCAGGCCTGCTTGACCCCCATCTGCGCTATCCTCTTGTCAAGTTCCGTCTCCGTAAGGTCGAGACGATTCTTGTAGGCAATGCTGACGAGGTCCTTGGTATCGAGGTCAGGGTCTGCGGTGATGCCGGGGTCTTGAAGTGTAAAATCGCCCTCAACAGGCACAAAACGCCTAAATAGGCTCCGCGCATTACGTAGCGCGCTCTTTGCCGAGATCAGGGCCGCCTCGGCCCCTGCCACCTCGGACTCGGCGCGGAGAAGATCAGACCTCGTTACCTCACCCACCTCGAACCTCGCCGAGGCGACATCCCTGCGGCTCTTTGCCCTCTCGAGAGCGGCCTCCTCGATATCCACCTCTTTCTGGGCCTTGAGAACATCGAAAAAGGCCCGTGCCGTGCCGAGCATTATGTTCTCGCCCGCCTCTTTCCTGCCCTCCTCCGACTTCCTTACCGAGAGGAGCGCGGCCTTTCTTCCATGCCACGACGAACCGCCGTTGAAGATGGGCTGGCTCACCAGGAGGTCGAACTCGCGGCTGTTGTCGGGCTGAAGGAGAAAACCGCTTACGCGCTTCGTGGTCGTAAACTTCTGATACGTCCCCTCAGCACTTATGGTTGGAAAGAACTCGGAGTCCGCCTTTCTGACGCCTTTTTGTGCAATGACCACGTCCTCGCCCGCTATCTGAACGTCCTCGTGACCAAGAACGGCACGACGGTAGGCCTCATCGAGGGTAATGATAGAAGTGGAAGAAGCCTCGCCAGCATATACCAGGCCCCATGGGGCCAGAACAAAGGCCAGCGCCGGAATTAAAAACAATAGGACAGAGAGACCAATCCTCTTCAGACCACCTGGTAGACGAGAGACAAGACCTGACATTACTACCTCCTGCTGATACCATCAAAAAAAATATCCACAAAAGTACGGGCAGTCTCCTCTATGGAAAAGGAATAGTACTTCTTGAGCCCGTATATCTCCTGACTGATGACATAATGCAGAACCATGCCGAGAAAGGCCCTGGCCGCAAGACCAGGATTGACTTCCTTGAACACACCCTCCTCCACGAGGGCCTTAATGTTCTTCTCGAGAAACTCAATTAGTTCGAGGCCCTTTGTCCTGATGAAAACGCCCGAGAGGTCCTGTTGCTCCAGAGCGCTTCGCATGAGAAGACGCATGAGCATCTGGTCGCGTGAGTGCTCCCTCAGGAGAAAAACCGCCAGCGAATTGAAAAGTTCTCGCCCAGACTTGCCCTCGAGATCACTGAAGAGCCTGGACCTGCCCATGCTGTCGTCACACTCACTGTCGATAATCGCCTTGTACAGGTCCTCCTTGTGGGCAAAATACTTGTATATCACGGCCTCGCTTATGCCGGCCTTCCGCGCTATCTCCCGCGTAGTGGTGCCCTTGAAGCCCTTCTTCACAAAGAGAGCCTTGGCAACCCTCACTATCTGGTCCTTTCTCTCTTCCGCAGGTAGACGCTTTTTCTGAGTAGTGCCCAATAGTAACCCCCAAGGTTTGGTAAGTAAGCACTTACTATATTACACGGGACCCTTGCTTTGTCAAGGTCTAATTCTCCCCCCCCCCTGCAGATTCCCTAGATGCACCATAATGGCCGGTTACAGACCAACACACTACACCGAACACCAGCCCCCCCTGCAGAAGAGTAAAAAAACTTCATGCAGTCTTTCCTGGACATCGACCTCCGAAGGGGTCTTCAGCCAGAGAAAAGCAAGGAATGGGCCCGCTACTGCCGAGGCATGCCAAATAAACCTTGACACAACTCTTCGATACGTATGATATTGTAATGCTATGAGTTTGTTAGAGGTAAGAGACTTGAGCGTGGAACTCGGCGGGGTAAGGGTCCTCGAGAACCTGAACTTCACGCTCGAAAGGAACTCCATCCTCGCCATCATCGGACCAAACGGCGCTGGAAAGACCGTGCTCCTCAAGGCGCTACTCGGCCTTCTCCCATCTACAGGCGCCATAAGATGGCGAGACGGCGCACGAAAGGGCTACGTACCTCAACGCCTCGACATCGAGACAGATATCCCTCTCACTGTACGCGAGTTCTTCGGCCTAAGACGCGAAAATCCCACCGAAGACCGTATACGCGTCGTCCTTGACTATGTACAACTCGACCCCTCTATACTGAAAGAGGGCTTTGGCGAGGTCTCCGTGGGCCAGCGCCAGAGGATACTCGTTGCATGGGCCGTGCTCGGAGACCCGGACGTCCTCCTCTTCGACGAACCCACCGCAGACATAGACGTAACAGGCCAGGAATCCATATACAACATGATAACACACCTGAAGGATAACCTAGGCCTCACGGTCATACTCGTCTCGCACGACCTGAACGTCGTATACTCGCACGCCGCCATGGTCCTATGCATCAACCGAAAGACCCTCTGCATAGGCAAACCCAGAGAAGTCCTTACCCCCGAACAACTCCAACGCCTTTATGGCGGTGAGAACGCCTTCTTCAAACACAGACACGGCTGAGAATGGGCACAAAACAGAGGCATGCCAATGCATAACATCATCCTGCCCATCATAGTCGCGGCCTTCGTGGCCGCCGCGGCAAGCCTCCTCGGCTCATTTGCCGTGCTCAAGCGGATGGCCCTCGTTGGAGACGCCCTCTCGCATGTGGCCCTTCCTGGCCTCGCTATAGCGCTCCTTCTGAACATAAACCCCTTTATAGGCGCCCTCGCCTTCCTACTCGTGGCAGTACTCGGCATCTGGGCCGTGCAGAACAGGTCCACCCTGCCAATAGACACCATTGTAGGCGTCTTCTTCACCTCGAGTCTCGCACTCGGAGCCCTCATCACCCCGGAACACGAACTCCTCGAAGCCCTCTTCGGTAATATCCTTAAACTCGGCTGGACAGAATCGCTCATATCCATAGCCATCTCCATTGTTCTCATCATCCTCGTCTTCACCATCTACAAAACCATCACACTCAACATGATCTCCCCGGAAATAGCACACTCCGTGGGCATACGAACAAAACTCTTGGACCTTGTCTATCTGCTCATCTTCGCTGTCTCCGTGGCCCAGGGCATACGCTTCGTCGGTGCACTCATGATGGGCTCTCTCGTAATCGTGCCGGCGGCCTCGGCAAAGAATATCTCCCGGAGTATCAGGGGATACATGAAGTGGAGTATGACCTTCGGCATTGCCTCGGCCATCCTCGGCATACTCATATCTCAAGTGGCAGACCTGCCGCCAGGCCCCGTTTTCATACTCCTCTGCGCGGTCTTTTTCATAATAACCTTTATAATCTCAATGACCAGGAAGTAAACCGGATGAACAATTTTCATCACGCCCCCACTTTTTTACAAAAAAAACACACTCTCCCCCCAATGGGGGATTGACATTAAACCCCTATTGATATATAAAGAGTTAAACATCGGAGGTTAACAGTGCTTGACAGAGGCTACCCGAGAATGCCGGTGCAACATGCGAGCTGGTTCGAGGTGAATACCTTCAACCAGGAGACCGAGCCCGTAGACGCGGAACTCGTGAACGTAAGTCCCGCAGGGGCCTGCATTAAATGCGAGAAAATACTCGACCCCGGTAGAGTCATCACCATCTGGATGGACCTCAAGTACACCGACGTCCAGGTCCCCTGTATAGCCGAGGTCCGCTGGGCCAAGGCCGTAAACAACAAGTTTAAAATGGGCCTCCAGTTCCTCAAGTAACCCCTCCCAACGGGGCCATGAGGACCAACTGAAACAAGGCCGGTGCTAAAAGGAACCAGCAACCGGGGCAGCGGGGCAAGAAGGGAAATGGGGCTATTGGGCCATAGAGGTCTTGTGGGGCTATTCAATTGGGCAGAGGGGCAGAGGGGGTGACAGGGGATAGAGGGGGCAAAAGGGGGCGACAGGGGATAGAGGGGCAACAGGCTGAGCAATGGCGTCAATGAGGGGCATGGGTACAGGGGGCGGGCACAAAATCTTACGTGAGAATATTACAGGACTACACAAAAGGCCTTCCCTCTGGGAAGGCCTTTTTTCGTATTTATTTTCTTGACTATCTCCGTGATACAGGCAGGCCCCCTGTGTACGTGAGTTAAAGGCCCTCTGCGCAAAAACCGGTTTTCTTTGCTCCACTTTCTTTTTCCCAAAAGAAAGTGGATTTGTTTATCAGTACTTGAGAAGCGAGAAGACCGGGCTGTTGCCGAGTTTTTCTCTGCCTTTTAGTTCCTCGAGTTCTATTATGAAGGCGCACTCCACGATATTGCCGCCCATCTTTCGTACGAGGTCGGCCACAGCCCCTGCGGTTCCGCCCGTAGCGAGCAAGTCATCGGCAATGACCACGTTCTGTCCCTTTTCAATGGCATCCTGATGTATCTCCAGTGTGTCCTCGCCGTACTCGAGGCTGTAGGTCGCGCTGTGCGTCTTGTGCGGGAGTTTACCCGGTTTTCTGACGAGGACAACGCCTGCGCCGAGTTTATAGGCCAGGGCCGCGCCTATGACAAAACCCCGTGCCTCGACACCCACCACGAGGTCGATATTACGGCCTATGTAGCGGTGCCCAAGGAGGTCGACAGTGCGCTGAAAGCACTCGGCATCCTTGCATAGGGTCGTAATATCCTTGAAGAGTATGCCTTTTTTGGGAAAGTCGGGTATGTTCCTTATGGCCTTTTTCAATCTTTCCATCTTCTCTGCTCTCCTTCTCTTGTTTTTCAAGATCCTAATGAGGGGCCAGAAAATAGAGCGGGTCCACCGGGCGTTTTCCTTCACGCACCTCGAAGTGGAGGAAGACATCGTCACCCGTGCCTGCGCCGGCCCTGGCTATCACATCACCCCTTCTCACCCTCTCGCCCTTTCTCACCTCATTGGTCCTGTTATTCGCATATACTGTATATATATTGTGGTCATGCTTCAGGATGATGATCTTGCCGTATGTCTTGAAAGACTCGGCCACATACACCACCTCTCCGTCCCTTGCGGCCCGAACGGGTGTGTTCATCGATGCCGCAATGTCTATGCCCTCGTTCCGTATGCCATTCTCCGTGCCAAAACGCCTCAGTATCCTCCCCCGTACAGGCCAGACAAAGCCATCTCTCCACGCCCTGGAGTGCCTGTCTTTCCCGGCGTCCCCTGCAGGAGTCTTTCCCGCAGTCATCTCTGCCGGCGGAACCCTCTTCTGGTGCCTTGCGCCGGGTATGTACAGCCTCGTGCCGGCACGGATATCCGTAGGGTCCTTTATATGGTTGACCCGGATGATACGGTCCATGGGCACCTCGTATGTATGGGCAATGCGCCAGAGAGTCTCGCCGCGCCTCACCCTGTGGTACACACCCCCGCCGAGGCATGACGAGACCATGAAGGCAAGGGCCGCGTAGATGAAGACACTGCCGGCCCGACTCAGGCTCAACGCCCAAGACTTCCTCGCTCTTACGACAAGGCCCATCACTGCGTAGACTCGGTCTCAAGGGCCTTCAGGGCCAGCGAGACCGCCTCCGCCGCGGTAGCGGCACTTACCACCTCGTCGCTGAAATCCCAGGACCCCAGACTTATGACCGTCTTTCCCGCCTTTAGCCCAAGGGCCATCTCCGAGAGCGTGCCGAGGGCCCCGCCCACTGCTATGAGTACGCCCGAGGCGCGCACCACGAGGAGATTGCGCATCTCCCCGAGACCTGTCGGCACGGCAACCTCAATATACGGATTGGCATCCCGCGCGTCAAGCCCTGGCAGTATACCCAGCGTAAGCCCTCCTTCTTCCCTGCAACCCTCTGCCGAGGCCTCCATTACGCCTCCAAGACCGCCGTTCACTACGCCAAACCCCGAACGCCCGACGAGCCTTCCAACCTCGCGCGCAAGGGCCATGACCTCTACGCCGCACTCACCTGCTCCTATGACCCCCACAAGGGGTCTGCCCTTCCACATCCTTCCTACTCCAACCCTCTAAATACTACAAGACCAATTTTATGAGAACAAAACCGCCTGCCAGGAGAATAACAAAGACAAGCGTCAGTATATTGAAGTATTTTTCTATGAAAAGACGTATGGGCGCGCCATACCTTCTTATAAGGAGCGCAATGATAAAAAACCGCGCCGAACGGCTGAGAAAGGACGCCGCCATGAAGACAATGAAGTTTATCCTGAAGGCGCCTGCCGTAATGGTAAAGACCTTGTATGGTATGGGAGTAAAACCCGCTATCGCCACTGCCCATGCGTCGTACTGCCTGTAAAGGCCCTGTATATAGGCGTATTTCTCCGTAAGCCCGTATAGTTCCATGATATGCGAACCAATGAACTCCATGAAATACAGACCTATGACATACCCAAAGGCACCTCCGAGCACCGAACCCACCGAGGCAATGAGAGCGAAGTAGAGCGAACGCGCGGGAATGGAGAGGGCAAGGGCAATGAGAAGGACATCAGGTGGTATGGGAAAGAAAGAAGACTCTGCAAAGGCCAGGACAAACAAGGCCAGAGCACCATAGGGGCTGTGAGCCCAACTCAGAACCCAGTCGTAAAGACGACGTATCATCAGAAACTCCTGAAAAACAAAATCAAAATAAGCGGCCCAAGGCCGCGTTCAAGAAACTTGCATTCCATTTCTCTCCACTTTCTTTTGGAAAAAAGAAAGTGGAGCAAAGAAAACCCTTTTTTGCGCATAGAAACTCTTACCCTACGACACTCGTGGCCAGCCTATCACCCACGATACCTGAGAAAAGAAAGTGAAACACTTAATAATGGTGTTTGCTAAAGGTCACCGCCATTGAAACAGTCTCACAGGCAGGCCCAAGCCCATCGGGGTATGAACGGCCCTGCCCTGCCCCGGAAACTATCCCTTCCAGCCCTCCTTGCCAACGAGTCTTACGAACCTGCAGGGCAGAAGGACCTCTTGTTCAAAGCCCCTTCCGGTCCTTCGTACACGCACTATATGCTGGATATCGTCCGATGGCCCCACAGGCATGACGAGCCTTCCGCCCGGACGGAGCTGGCCAAGGAGCGCCTCTGGTACACGCGGCCCCGCGGCCCCCACGATGATGGCATCGAAGGGCGCCTCCTCGGGCCACCCCAGCGTACCATCCCCTACTCTTATGACCACGTTTGCGCAATGAAGGCCATCGAGAACCCTGCGCGCCCGCGAGGCTATCTTCGCTATACGCTCGATACAGAAGACCCTCTCGGCAAGAAGCGATAGAACGGCGCTCTGGTACCCCGAGCCTGATCCTATCTCCAGGACCTTCTCCTTGCCCTTGAGTTCCAGTTTCTCTACCATGAAGGCCACTATGTAGGGCTGAGATATAGTCTGCTTCTCACCTATGGGAAGGGCATAGTCCCCATAGGCCCGGGCCGCGAGACCTTCTTCCACGAAGAGGTGGCGCGGAACAATAGTCATTGCCTTCAGGACACGGCTGTCTGTTATCCCCCTGGCCCTTATCTGGTCTTCCACCATGCGTGTGCGGGATATGGCGTACTTGTCGCGCCTTCTTACACGTATGCCCCTGGGGTTTACCACGACAATACCCCGCTACTCTGCCACGCCCCCTTGATCAGAGATTCCACTTTCCTATCTTCTCCATGGATGAATAATTGGTAAGGTCGAAGTGAAGCGGCGTGATGGAGACGAAGCCGTCTTCCATGGCCTGGAAATCCGAGTCCTCGCCGCCCTCCCAGCGCGCCATCTCGCCCCCTATCCAGAAGTACTTCTTGCCCCTTGGGTCTGTCTTCTCGATGACCACATCCGTAAAAAAACGCTTGCCAAGGTGCGTTACCCTGTACCCCCTTATCTCCACCCCACCCGGCACATTCACATTGAGGAGGGTATCGGGCGGTAGGCCCTCTTCAAGGACCTTCTCAAGTATATGCGCTGAACACTCTGCGGCAGTACCAAGGGATGTCTTCTTTGGTGCGCCAAGGGAGATGGCAACAGAGGGTATGCCAAGCATGGTCCCCTCCATTGCCGCCGAGACCGTGCCGGAGTAGAGCACGTCCTCGCCAAGGTTTGTCCCCATGTTTATACCAGAGAGGACCACATCGGGCATGCGGGAGAGGATGGAGTTGACGGCAAGGGTTACGCAGTCCGTTGGCGTGCCATCGATGGCAAACTCCCTTGGCCCTGCCTCCGTGACGCGGAGCGGGCGGTGCAGGGTGAGTGAGTGACTCGCCGCGCTCCTCTCCCTGTCCGGGGCCACGACAAATACCTCGCCATACCCTGCGGCAACATCCGCAAGGGCCCTGAGCCCTGGAGAATGAATGCCGTCATCATTGGAAATCAGTATGAGTTTCTTGCCCATTACGCCCCGGTAGATTCTTTTCGATAACCTATATTTATAATGTATGGGGCCAAGTAATTCAATCTTTATTCCGCCGTTATCTTTTTTGGACGTGCAGAAGTCCGGCTCTGTTGACTTTAGGCCTCTCTTGCATTATTCTATTGCCACAATGAAAAAAAGAGGACTCACCTACAAGGGAGCGGGCGTTGATATCCGTGAGGGGCAGAGGCTCGTGAGGCTCATCTCCCCTGCCATACAAAAGACCATGCGTCCCGAGGTGCTGGGAGGGCCGGGAGGCTTTGGTGCGCTCTTCAATGCCTCCTTCAGGGGCTTGAAATCGCCGGTTCTCGTCTCGTCCACAGACGGCGTGGGCACGAAACTGCTCGTTGCCTTCATGACCGGGTCTATGGGCACAGTGGGCAAGGACCTTGTGGCCATGAATGTAAACGATATTCTCACCTGTGGCGCTGAACCTCTTTTTTTTCTTGATTATTTTGCCACCGGACAACTCAGTTCCAAAGAGGCGGCACGCATCATAAAGGGTATTGCCGAAGGTTGCAGTGAGGCCGGCTGTGCCCTCGTAGGGGGCGAGACCGCAGAGATGCCCGGGTTGTACAGACCTGGGGAGTTCGACCTTGCGGGCTTTGCTGTGGGCGTTGTCGATAAAAAGAAGATAATCGACGGTACTTCTATAAAGGCCGGCGACGTAATCATAGGCCTCAAGAGCAGCGGCCTTCACAGCAACGGCTTCTCCCTTGCAAGAAAGGTCCTCTTCGAGGTACTGGGCCTGGACGTAAAGAAAAGGGCTCCCGGCCTTGGCCGCCGCAGGCTTGGCAGCGTGCTCCTCGAGCCCACGAGGATATACGTAAGGTCTGTGCTCGAGGCCCTTGCCAGGCACCGTATCAAGGGCATGGCCCATCTCACAGGCGGTGGTTTTCCGGAGAACATCCCCAGGGCCCTGCCGCCCGGTGTAAAGGCCGTCATAGAGCGTGGGACCTGGCCAGTGGCGCCCATCTTCCATCTCATCCAGGAAGGCGGTGGCGTTGCAGAGGAAGAGATGCTTCGCACCTTCAACTGCGGCATTGGATATGTCCTCATAACAGGAAAGAGAGAGGCGCCTGGACTCGTGAAGTCGCTCGTGAAGAGCGGTGAAAGCGCCTATGTCATAGGCGAGATAGCGAGGAAGGAGAAGAAGGACAAGGCCGTGGAGTTTTGGGGTCCACCGCTATTCTGCTAATCCTGTTTATGCCGAGAGCGGCCCTGGGAGAGGCAGACCGCGGCAGTCAGGCAGAATCGAAGAGGTATGCGCTAAAACTGGTTTTCTTTGTCTTACTTTCTTTATCATAGGGGCCGCGGGGGCAGGCAGACCGCGGTAGTCAGGCAGAATCGAAGAGGTATGCGCTAAAACTGGTTTTCTTTGTCTTACTTT
>CAYOVP010000013.1:0-26691 GCA_964407495.1 uncultured Thermodesulfobacteriota bacterium | reverse complement strand
CTTTTTTCCAAAAGAAAGTAAGGTGGTTTTTTTCTTGTTTTTCTTGATTCATAAGACTTTTTTCAGGGAGGCTCATGCTTGGCATAGGTGTACTTGCCTCGGGTCGGGGCACGAATCTTCAGTGCGTGATAGATGCTCTTGAGTCTGGTCTCCTGGAGGGTGTATCTCTTGACCTCGTCATCTCTGACAGGCCTGGGGCCAAGGCCCTTGAGCGTGCCAGGGCACAGGGCATAGAGGCCCTTGTCATAGACAAGAAAGGGTTTGAGAGGCGCGAGGAGTTTGACGAGGCCATAAGAAGTGAACTCCAGAAGCGTGGTGTTGGTCTCGTGGTGCTCGCGGGTTTCATGCGTGTTCTGGGCCCAACTTTTGTGGACGCCTTTGCAGGGAAGATAATAAACATCCACCCTTCGCTACTGCCGGCGTTCACGGGGCTCCACGTGCACGAGCGTGTCATCGAGGCTGGTGTGAGGTTTTCGGGTTGCACGGTACACTTTGTCGACAAGGGTCTCGACACCGGCCCCATCATCATCCAGGCCGTTGTACCTGTTCTCTGCACTGACACTCCAGAGACGCTTGCCGCGCGCGTACTCAGGGAAGAGCACAGGATACTGCCCCAGGCGATAGATCTATTTGCCAAGGGCAGGCTCAGGATAGAGGGCAGGAGGGTTATAGTAAGGGGTCAGGACATGGCCTTGGAAGGCAGTGTTCTCGAGAACCCCCCTGTGAGGCTACTGGGCGGGGCAAGTTGAAGGCCCGGGCGCGTTACGGCAAAACCGCCACCAGGGGAAGGTTTTGATGAATATCGGGCCTGTACTCATAAGCGCCTGCATCCTTGGGCTGAGGACCCGTTATGACGGAAGCGGTGCCTACGACGAGGCGGCTCTGAATGATGCAGGTACTTGCCTGGTGCCTGTATGCCCAGAGCAACTGGGGGGTCTGCCCACTCCCCGCAAGCCTGCGTTCATTGAGGGCGGGACAGGCGAGGATGTTCTGAGGGGCAGGGCTGTGGTAGTGGACACAGATGGGAAGGACGTTACCGCGGCCTATGTACGCGGCGCCGAGGAGGTGGCCAGGATAGCAAGGATTACGGGTGCCAGGAGGGCCGTACTCAAGGAAAAGAGCCCATCCTGCGGTGTTGGTCTCATATACAGGGGGGCAAGGCTCTGTCCTGGCATGGGTGTTACGGCGGCCCTTCTCCGCGCGGAGGGCATCGAGACAAAGGGATATTGAGGGTATTTATCATTCATGTCATAGAGGATTCAAGCCAGAAGCGAGGTGTGAGATGAGAAAGACACTATTTGTCATGGTACTTGTCATGCTCTTTGGTTTTTCCTCAGGGGCCGGGGCAGGCACCATCAGGGATTATTGCAAGAGGAACGCCAAGGCAATGTCAAGGAGCGTAGGTAATTGTATCAAGGCCGAGGAGGCGGCATCAGAGTGGCTCGCAGTGAACCCTGTGCCTGATGACATATACTTATCCTGCAAGAGGGGCTCTGGCGAAAGCAGAACACTTCTGAAGGACTGCGTGGTAAAGGAGACGTACAAGCGCAACGCGAGGCTCGCCAGTCCCCTTGCACTCGTAAATTCCACTGTCTGGTACACACCCATGCTCAGGTCTCTCTTTGTCTCCAACATCAGCGTCTGCGGGTATGGCCGGCCCATAGACGATTTCGCCGTTCTTCCCGTGGACATTACGAAGTTTCACTTTACCACCTCTGTAAAGTACTCTGACGGTCTTCCGTACATGCACCTGAAGGGGAGCGTTGATGTTGCGCCGCTTCCAAAGGACCGTGGGGTCAGGAAGGGCAACAGCAAGTATGACCTGTACATAGACGCCTTTCTCGTATCCAGTGATGGCAAGGTCGTGGATATACGCACATCGAGTGCCCCGAGCCCGCTCAGGACAAGTGGCGGCACAGTCGGCTTTTCCCTGGACATTGGCCATGGTTATTACTTTGACAAGGGAGGCACTGTCATGGTGCTGGCCTCAGGCTCTCCCATAAAGACTACTTACCCTGACAGCACTTGTCTTGTCCTTGGTGCGAAGAAGTTGAGCCTTGGAAGGTAGGGCACTGTAGAGAGTCATGGATTTATGGAGGTAAGATCATGAAGATAACCTATCACGGGCACTCCTGCTTTACGCTCGCCTCTGGTGGAAAGAGCGTCATAATCGACCCATTTCTCAGCGGAAACCCTCTGGCGGACATAGGGCCCGACGATGTCAAGGCGGACGCAGTTCTCGTCACCCATGGCCATGCCGATCACCTTGGCGATGCCGTGGAGATAGCCAAGAAGAACAACGCCCCCATAATAGCGCCCTTTGAACTGGTGAACTACTGCATCTCCAAGGGGGCCATGGGCCATGCCATGCACATAGGGGGTGGGGCTGACTTTCCCTTCGGGAGGGTGAAACTCACCATAGCGCACCATGGTTCCACCACTGACGAGGGTCCTGTAGGCAATCCCTGCGGTTTCATAGTCATCATGGACGGCAAGACCGTGTACCACGCAGGCGACACGGGTCTTTTTTATGACATGAACCTCATAGGCGAGACCAACAGCATTGACTGCGCCCTTCTTCCCATAGGCGACAACTTCACCATGGGCCCCGAGGACGCGGCGCGGGCCACGAAGATGCTCCACCCGGCAGTGGTAATCCCCATGCATTACAATACCTTTGACGTAATAAAGCAGGACCCCGAGGTCTTCAAGACCGCCCTTGGCGGAGAGGGCCCGGATGTGAGGATACTGAAGCCCGGCGAGAGCACCGAGGTATAGGTGAGGGAATCCAGGTAGGCGCGTTCCACTCTCCCCTCTTCTCGCTGATGGGCTTCGTTTAGACCCTCAGAGCCGAGGCTTGCCACAGGGGGATGCGAGTACGTAAGAGTCTGCACCAACACTGGTTTTCCTTGTCTTACTTTCTTTATCATAGGCCGAGGGGCAGAGAGGCCGCGATAGTTACCCAGAATCGAAGCGGTATGCACCAACACTGGTTTTCTTTGTCTTACTTTCTTTTTTCCAAAAGAAAGTAAGGTAATTTTCTTGCAATTAATCCAGAAAGGTGTTATTTTTTTCTGATTACAAAGTCTGGAGGGAAGTCCGCCATGTCAGCCATATGCAGGATATGCAAGAAGGGTCCGGTTTTCGGCAACAACGTAAGCCATGCCCACAACAAGACGAGAAGGAGATGGAACCCCAATCTGCAGAGCGTTCGCGCCGTATATGAGGGCAAGGTCCAGAGGATAAAGGTCTGTTCCAGGTGCATACGTTCGGGTGCTGTACAGAGGGCCGTCTGATTTTTTCACTCGTGATTTGAGCGGAGAAGGCCGCCTCCCCATCGGGAGAGGCGGCCTTCTCGTCTGAAGATTCCAATCGTGCCAAGCGGCCAGGAGGCCTCTTTGGGACGATTGCTTTGTTCTACTCGTCCTTTCTTCTCACTGCTATTGCCTCTATTTCCAGAGAGACGTCCTTTGGGAGTCTCGATACCTCTACGGTAGCCCTTGCGGGATAGGGCTCATTGAAGAAGCCTCCATACACGCAGTTCATGGCCTCGAAGAGCGAGAGGTCTGCAAGGTAGACTGTCGTCTTTACGACGTCTTCGAGGGCGAGCCCCCCTGCCTGCAGGATTGCCTCCATGTTATTGAGGACCTGTGCCGTCTGTTCCTCGATATCACCTCGTATGACTTCTTTTGTTACAGGGTCTATGGGAATAACCCCTGAGATGAATACGAGGTCTCCTGCCCCGCTCAGGCAGAGTCCCTGCGAGTAGGGTCCTATGGCGGGCGGGGCATCCTCTGTCTTCAGTTCCGTGATAGACATGACATCACCCCCTCGTCAGTAGAAGTTTGATCAGGAAGTATTAGCAAAATCCGTTGTGGGTTTGCCCTTTACACGACGAACCTTGATAACCTTCTTTATCTTGGAGAGAGAATCTATTATGGTCTTCAGGTGCTTGATGTCACGCACCTCCACGTCAAAGGTACAGAGGGACTTGTTCTCTGGCACGGTCTTTATCCTTGCGCCAGAGATATTTGCGTCAGAGGCGAGTATGGCCCCTGTCATTTCTGCGAGCATGCCTTTTTCGTTGCGGCAGAGGACGAGTATCCGTACAGAGCGCGTTACCTCCTTGTCCTCGTCCCAGGCCACGTCGATCATGCGTTCCTTGTCCACGTTCAGGAGGCTCGGGCACCTGGCCAGGTGCACGGATATGCCGTGGCCATGGGTGAGGTAGCCCACTATGCGGTCTCCGGGCAGAGGACTGCAGCACTCGGCGAAGTTTACGAGGAGGTCTGCGTTGCCGCCGACCATGACCGGGTTCCCCTGGAGTTTTCGACCCCCTCGTATGCGGCCTATGACCCCCTTTATGGAGAACTTCTGCAGTTGCGCCATGACCGTCTTTTTCTCTGGCACAATCTTGTTGATGATATCTGCAACCTGTATCTTTCCATACCCGACGCAGGCCATGAGGCTCTCTATGCCAGGCAGGGAGTAGGCCTCGCGTGCGATCCTTTCGAGGTCTCCAGACCTGAGCATGGTCTCGAAGTCGAGGGAGCGTCGAGAGAACTCTCTTCGGCAGATCTCCTTTCCCATCTCTATGCTCCTCGCCCTCTCCTCGGTCTTTATCCAGTGGCGTATCTTTGTGCGTGCCTTCGAGGTGACCACATAGTTGAGCCAGTCTGCGCTGGGATGCCGTTTCTCAGAGGTTAGTATCTTAACCACGTCTCCATTATGGAGTTTGGTCTTTAGGGCCACCATCTGTCCGTTCACCTTGGCGCCGGAGCAGTGGTTGCCGATATCCGTGTGTATGGCATAGGCAAAGTCTATGGGAGTGGCGCCTGTGGGGAGTTGCTTTACCTCACCCCTTGGCGTGAAGACAAAGACCTCGTCAGGGTAGAGGCCCACCTTCAGCGTATCCATGAACTCGTCAGAGTCCTTTAGTTCACGTTGCCACTCGAGGAGTTGGCGGAGCCAGGCAAAGCGCTTGTAGTCCCTGCCCCCCTCCTCGTCGGCGCTGACCCCTTCCTTGTACTGCCAGTGCGAGGCTATGCCGTACTCGGCCACCCTGTGCATCTCCTTTGTCCTTATCTGTATCTCCATCCTGACGCCATAGGGGCCTACGACAACGGTATGGAGGGACTGGTAGAGGTTGAGTTTGGGCAGGGCTATGTAGTCCTTGAATTTTCCTGGTACGGGTTTCCAGATGGAGTGTATGATGCCGAGGCTCGTGTAGCACTCCTTCACAGTATCTACGATTACGCGCAGCGCAATGATATCGTGTACATCCTCGAAGTCGAGGTTCTGCTCTATCATCTTCTTGTTGAGGCTGTAGAGGTGCTTGAACCTTCCGGTAACCTCTGCGTTTATGTTCTGTTCGCGGAGTTTTTCCTCTATTATGGCGCGGGCGTTGCCTGTGTACTTGTTCCAGGCCTCGCGTTCTTTTTTTATCTTTTCCTCGAGCCAGTGATATCTCTCCGGGTCCATGAACTTGAAAGAGAGGTCTTCGAGTTCGGTCTTTATCCAGCCTATGCCGAGGCGGTTGGCAAGGGGGGCGTATATGTTGAGCGTCTCCTCTGCTATGCGTCTCTGCTTGACTGCGAGGTGGTGCGCGAGGGTCCGCATGTTGTGGAGCCTGTCTGCGAGCTTTATGAGGATTACACGGATATCCCGGCTCATTGCCAGTATCATCTTCCTGTAATTCTCGGCCTCGCGGTCCTCGCGGCTCTCAAAGGAGATACGGCTTATCTTTGTTACTCCGTCCACAAGAGAGGCGATTTCAGGCCCGAACATATCTTCTATCTTCTCGATGGTAGTAAAGGTGTCCTCCACGGTATCGTGCAGGAGGCCAGTGGCAATGGACTGGGTGTCCATCTTGAGTTGGGCAAGGATATGGGCGACCTCCAGGGGATGGACGAGGTAGGGCTCGCCTGAGAGCCTGGTCTGTCCCTTGTGGACCATGGCGGAGTAGAGGTAGGCCTTCTTGAGGAGCGCGGTATCGGCCCCTGGGTTGTAGGAAGTGACCTTCTCCACTATGTCTTCAAAGCGTATCACGGGAGCATGCCTGGTCTGGAGTGGTGGAAGAACCATTGAATTGATATCACCGTACATCTCTTATAACTTATCGTAAACCGGTTTTTTTTTCAACCATTGCGCCTTCTTCAGAGGCCCAGTGCGGGTCGGGTCTGGCGATATGGAGGAAGTGGCCCAGGTCTTGCCACCCGTTCCTGAGATACTCCCGCTCCCCCCTGGCCGGAAGTATCTAAACCTTGCTTTAGACCGCTTGACTTGTTATATTTTTCTGATGGCAAGCAGGATTTTCAGTCTCAGGCGTATAGTCCTTTACGCCCTCATTCTCACAGGCATATCCATCGCCTCTCTCGGCGGTTTTTATCTCTATCTCACCTGGGGACTGCCGGACCTCGATGCCCTTCAGCACTACGAGCCCAATCTCGTAACGCGCGTCTACTCTGACGACGGCTCGCTCATAGGCGAGTTCTACATCGAGCGCCGCGTCATAGTTCCCATAGAGCAGATACCCGACCACCTCATAAAGGCCTTTCTCGCCGCCGAGGACGCCGAGTTCTACCAGCACGAGGGCATAAGTTACATAGGCATCATGCGTGCCTTCTACAAGAACCTCTCTGCCGGGAAGTTCGTTCAGGGCGCATCCACCATTACGCAACAGGTGGCAAGGGGGTTCTTTCTCACGCCAGAGCGGACCATAACACGGAAACTCAAGGAGATGATCCTTGCAAGGAGGATCGAAAAACGCCTTACAAAAAACGAGATACTCTCGCTGTACCTAAACCAGATATACCTTGGCAACGGGGCCTATGGTGTACAGGCCGCGGCGCAGACCTACTTTGACAAGAATGTCCAGGACCTCGACCTTGCCGAGGCCGCGCTCATCGCGGGACTACCCAAGGCCCCGAGCCGGTACTCGCCCTATGTGAACTTCATCCTCTCGAAGAAACGCCAGGAATTCATCCTGCAGCGCATGGTGGAGGAGCGTTACATCACTCCGGAACAGGCAGACTATGCCAAGGCCGAAGAGATCGTCCTCAAGCCCTATGTCACCGGCACGCTCTGGGTGGGCCCCTACTTCACGGAACACGTCCGCAGATACATAGAAGAGAAGTACGGCGATGACGTCCTGTACAAGGGCGGGCTCAAGATCTTCACCACACTGAACGTGGACCTGCAGAAGGCCGCCAACGAGGCCGTGAAGAAAGGGCTTCGCGACTTCGACCGCAGGAGGGGCTACCGCGGCCCCCTTCGCTCCATCACAGACGAGGAAGAAAAGCAGAGGTTTATCGAGGGCCTCGCGAAGCGCCATGCCAGAGACCCATTGGAGGTGGGCGATATTACAGAGGGCATAATCACCTCCATAGACAGAGAGAGGAAACGCATCTACCTCGACCTTGGCGGCAGAGGGGGCTACATCAACCGCTGGGGATACCGCTGGGCCAGGCTCTACAACCCTGATGGCAAGCCAGAGGGCAGTATCATACCCGACCCCCTGGCCATATTCCATGAGGGAGACGTCATAAAGGTACGGGTTCGTGAGCCGCTACCCTCAGAGGGCCCCCTGCACCTCGTTCTCGAACAAGACCCCCTTGCACAGGCCTCGCTCCTGGCAATCGACCACTCTACGGGGTACATAAAGGCAATGGTGGGGGGCTCTGATTTCTCCAAGACCCAGTACAACAGGGCCGTACAGGCCAAGCGCCAGCCAGGCTCGGCCTTCAAGCCCATCATCTACTCGGCGGCCTTTGACAAGGGCTTTACCCCTGCCACGGTCATCATGGACACGCCCATAGTCTTCGAGGACAAGGCAAATGCCCTTCAGTGGCGCCCGCGCAACTATGACGAGCGCTTCGGAGGGCCCACCACGGTGCGCAAGGCGCTTGCAAAATCGCGAAATGTCGTTACAATTAAGATATTGAAGAAGATCGGCGTAGGCTACTGCATAGATTACGCGAGAAAACTCGGCATAACCACTCCCCTTGCCCATGATCTCTCCCTGGCGCTTGGGTCCAGCGCGGTCACGCTCTACGACCTCACATCAGTGTACTCGGTCTTCGCGAACCAGGGTAAGAAGGCCAGGCCGATCTTCATCACAAAGATAATAGACAAGGACGGCGTAGTCATCGAAGACAATGCGCCGGAGATAAAAGAAGTAATAAGCCCGCAGACAGCCTATCTCATGACAAAGATGCTCGAGGGCGTCATAGAGAACGGCACTGGCTGGCGCGCCCGTAGCCTGGGACGGCCTGCGGCGGGCAAGACAGGCACTACCAACGGCCTGAACGACGCCTGGTTCCTCGGGTACCTGCCAAACCTCACGGCAGGTGTCTGGGTAGGTTATGACAACGAGAAGAAACTCGGGCGCCACGAGACAGGATCTCGCGCCGCGCTCCCGATCTGGCTGGCCTTCATGAAGGCAGCCACAAAGGACAAGCCGGTAGAAGACTTTCCCGTGCCAGATGGTATAGAGTTCGCCAGGATAGACGCAGAGACAGGCAAACTCGCAACCCCCTATACCAAGCACGCCATCTTCGAAGTCTTCAAGGCAGGCACTGCCCCCAAAGAGCCAGCCCCGCCGCCGGAAGACGAGAACCTGCCAGTGGGAGAGGGCCTCCCCCTGCAGGAAGACCTCAACAGGCCCGTGGGCACGCCCCCGGTCCCGGAGACCGTGGAGCCGGGCCCCATAGAGTGAGAATACAACCTTGAGAAGCCTCGTAGACAGCCATAAGAGAAAGATCACCTACCTTCGCATCTCGGTAACAGACAGGTGCAACCTCCGTTGCCTGTACTGCATGCCAGAGGAAGGCGTGGCTCTGGCGCCGCCAATGGCCATCCTGCGCTATGAAGAGATACTGCGCGTTGCGCGAATAGCCGTGGAGCACGGTGTGACGAGCATACGCGTAACAGGCGGCGAACCCCTTGTCCGAAAGGGCATAGCGGACTTCATACACGAACTCTCCGTGCTCCCGGGTCTTCGGGAAGTCAGCCTCACCACCAATGGTGTGGCCCTTGCCGAGTACGCCGAGAGGCTCAAGAAGGCAGGCCTCAAGCGTGTAAATGTGAGCCTCGATTCACTGAAGAGAGACCGCTTCGCAGGTATCACGCGGGCCGACCAACTGGACAGGGTCCTTCAGGGCCTCGAAGAGGCCCAGCGCGTGGGGCTCACGCCGGTAAAGATAAACATGGTGGTCATAAGGGGCTTCAATGACGACGAGATCATAGACTTTGCCCGTATCTCACGCAGTAAGCCCTATCACGTCCGCTTTATCGAGTACATGCCCTTTAATACTGAAGAAGGCTGGGACAGGGATAAATGCCTGAGCGCCGATGAGATCAAGTCCATAATAGAGAAGGCCGAGGGCCCGCTCGAAGAAGTCCGCTCCAGGGGCCATGGCGCAGGCCCTGCCCAGAGGTTCAAGTTCCCTGGAGCGCCCGGCGAACTGGGCTTCATCAGCCCTGTAACACGCCACTTCTGCGGCGAGTGCAACCGCCTGCGCCTCACTGCAGACGGAAAGATACGCGTCTGCCTCTTCTCTGACGCAGAGATAGACCTCAAGACAGCACTCAGGGACGGTTCGCCTGATAAGACCATCGAAGACCTCCTCTTCAGGGCAGTGGCCGAAAAACCAGAGGGACACAACATCAACGAGAATATCTTCAAGCGATGCGCCCGCACCATGAGCCTCATCGGCGGGTAGAAGAGGCAAGGCAAGAAGTACAAGAAAAAGGACTGGCCAGGAGCAGGGCTTGGTCACTGAAAGACCGGAGATTTCCTTACGGTCTTTTGGGAAGAAGAAAATAAGTCAAAAAAAACGTTTTTTACAGCCCCCCGCATGCCCACCTTGTTCCCCTCTCAGGCCCATTGAGACAGACGATAAGCGGAATGGACTCGTATCTTCTTGTCTCGCAAAAAAAGGGCCCCAAGGGCCCTTTTTTTGCGATATTCTACTTCTCTTTTCTAATCTGCAGGTCTCATGGCATCTATGAGAATCTCGGCAACCTCTGGCCTCGAGAACTCCGGCGGCGGACACTGCCCTGACCGCAGCATCTCCCTTACCTTTGTGCCAGAGAGGGTAATGTGGTTCTCCGAGTCATGGGGACAGGTCTTGTACGAAGCCATGCCGCCGCAACTCCTGCAGAAGAAGGTATAGTCAAAGAACATGGGCGCAATGCCGATGGCCTCTGGCTCGAACTTGTCGAAGATGAGATGGGCGTCGAAAGTCCCGTAGTACCCGCCCACACCGGCATGGTCCCTGCCCACGATAAAGTGGGTGCAACCGTAGTTCTTGCGTATGAGTGCATGGAAAACCGCCTCGCGGGGGCCGGCGTAACGCATGGCCGCTGGATATACCGAGAGCACGACCCTGTCCGCAGGATAGTACTTCTCCATGAGCGTGGTATAGCAACGCATGCGGACCTCGGCAGGGATGTCGTCTGCCTTTGTCTCGCCAACGAGGGGGTGTATAAGGAGGCCGTCTACTGTCTCCAGGGCGCACTTCTGTATGTACTCGTGGGCCCTGTGTATGGGATTGCGCGTCTGAAAGCCCACCACGCGGCGCCAGCCGTTCTTCTTGAAGAGGGCACGTGTCTCTATGGGGTCGAGCCTGTACTCGTTGAAACAGTCATACTCCGTACGCTTGATAAGGGATATCTTGCCTCCAAGGAGTTTTTCTCCCATGGAATAGACGTATCTTACGCCAGGGTGAGCGTCTTCCGTGGTGCCGTAGACGCGAAGTGCCTCTTTCTCCTTGTCATGCTTGAAGATCTCCTCTAAGTGCAAAACCGCGAGGACTTCGCCCTGCTCATTGACAAGGGCCACATCACTGCCCTCGCTCAACCCGGCGGCCTCTTCTTCTGTGACAGAGAGGACCACGGGTATTGTCCAGGGGAGGCCGTTCACGAGCGTCATGGTGTCCATGACACAGTGGTAATCATCATGGCACATGAACCCCTCGAGCGGGCTGAACCCGCCCGTTGCTATCATCTCGAGGTCTGATATCTCCCTTGCGTTGAGTACGAGGGTCTTCATCCCGAGGGCCGCTTTTTCCATCTCGATGCGGGCCTTGCCCTCCACCACTCTGTTTATGAGCACCCCGCCGTGGGGCGCGATCAATGATTCCACTTTATGAAAACCTCCCTCCCGTCTATTCGAGTTTAGGGCACAAAAACCCCCTTATATATCGAAATGATACACCTGAAGCCCGGTATATTACATTAGATTTACAGGTCAGGACTTGGCGTGCAGTCCGCACTCCGTCTTCTGGAAACCAGCCCACCTTCCGGCCCTTGGGTCTTCGCCGGGCTTGACCTCTTTGGTGCACGGGGCACAGCCAATGGAGGGATAGTTTCTGTCATGGAGCACGTTATAGGGCACATCGTTTGCCCGGATGTACTCCCAGACATCGTCGCTCGTCCACCTCACGAGGGGATTGATCTTCACGAGGTTGAACATGGAGTCCCAGCCCACCACCGGGGCATTGGCCCGTGCCGGAGACTGATCGCGCCGGATGCCTGTTATCCAGGCCTTGAGCCCTGAGAGGGCCTCCTTGAGGGGCTTTATCTTCCTTATGTCGCAACACTTGGTGGGGTCCTTTGCCCAGAGTTCAGGCCCGTACTCCTCGGCTTGTGCCTCGAGGCTCATGGGGGATGTGTATTTTTCGGGGTTTATGTTGTACTTCTCCTTTATGCGCTCGATGAGGTCGTAAGTCTCCTTGAAGAGGAGGTTCGTATCAAGGTAGAAGATACGCGCATCGGGCTTTATCTTTACGAGCATATCCACGAGGACTACGTCCTCGGCCCCAAAACTGCATGCAAGTGAGATGTCCTCTCTCGCGAAGTTCTGTACCGCCCATTCAAGGGCGGCCTGAGGCCCCTTGTCTTCCAGTTCCTCTGCTATGCCCTTGAGTTCTTCCTCTGTCCAGTTCTTTGGTGCCATTGTCTTGCTACCTCCCTTTTCCTCTGTGGTTTTCCTACTCGATGATGACGACCTCGCAAGGGGCCGCCTCTCTAAGTTCTCTGTCAAGTCCCTTTCTGAAGTAACTCAGAAAGGACTTCTCCTTTCTCTTCTGCACCACCACGAGCCCTATGTCATGGGACTCTATGGTGTCCAGGATCGTGGCCACATAAGGGCCTTCGCCCATGAGGGGCTCGAAGTCCACGCCCTCTTCCATGGCCCTTATCTGCACCCTCCCGAGGGCCTCGTATCCCCTCTGCCGGTACTCGCGCATGAGAGACTCGCTGAGCGAAGCCGTAGGCCTGTCGCCCGTAAAGCCTATGTCCGAGAACCTCTCAGAGGCCTCCTCGGCCAGTTCGGATTCGAGAAGGAAAAAGGCTACAATCCTTCTTCCCTCCTTGGCGGCCCTTCCCACGGCATAGTCTATGGCCCGCTCGGAAGTCATATGTGTTGAGAGCACAAGGAGTATATTATTACTCATTATATTAACCCATTTGTCTCCGAAGGTAAACCATAAAGCCCGATTATCGCCCTTTTTTCATGCATTCTGTCCCCTTTTTCGAAGTCCCGGCCCTTTTAACCCCCTGCTTACCCAACGGCCCTTGGCCACTACGGCCCGTGAGGGGCCGGGGGCCTCAGCCGAGCCCCACGAGGGGCCAGTAGAAGTGGGCCACCAGGTTGAAGGTTACCCACGAGGTTATGAACATTATGACCCCGCCCTTTGCCATGTCCCCAACAGTGATATAATCCGACGAGACGGCGATGGCATTTGCCGGCGTGCTCATGGGAAGCATGAAGGCGAGCCCTGCAGGCACGGCAACGGCATAGGTGAAGACCTCTGCGCTCATGTTCATGCTCCCTGCCATACCAATGCTCACGGGCAGGAGTACGGCTATGACAGCGGCGTTGCTCATGGACTCTGTAAGGAGTATGGCAAGGAGCGAGAAGACGGCGAAGACCGTTACCGGCGTATGGGCCCAGTGCGTCATCACAGCCTCTACCATCCACCTTGCCGCCCCGCTCCTGTCAAGGGCAGTGCCGAGTATTATGGCGCCCCCGTACATGAGTATTACGCCCCAGTTAACATACTCCTCTATCTCGCGCCACTTTACGAGTTTCAGTACAAAGAGCGCCATGACCGAGACAAGGGCTATGGCCGCAAGCCCCACGGTCTTGCCGAGCGTCATCCAGAGGAGTATGGTTACAAAGAGTATGAACCCCACGGCATATTCCCGGGGACGGACCTTGCCAAGGGCCCTGGCGCGCCGTACTATCACCTCGTGGGCGCTCTCCACCCCTTTCACGTCAATGGGAAAGAACCGCGTAAGAACGACGTACCCCACAACGAGGAGGACCACCACCAGCGGTGCTACTGCCACAGTGTAGTCCAGGAACCCTATGGTCTGACCCGTAGTCTCCTTGAGTATTCCCATGGCCAGGGGCACACGGGCACCGCCAAGAAAGGTGCCCACCCCGCCGATGACAGAGCCCCAGGCAAGGGCAAAGAAGAGGAGTTTTCCGTAATTGGACTCCCCTGGCCGGAGTTTAAGGGACTTTGAAATCTCCAGGACTATGGGAAAGAGCATGGCCGCCACGGCATGCTCGCTCATGATGAAAGAGAGCGAGGCCGCAAGGAGGAATATGCTTATGACAAGGCTCCTCGGCGAGCCCCCGTAGCGCTCCATGAGGCGAAGGGCCACCCTGTTGGAGAGCCCGGACTGCATTACTGCGCCAGAGAGGATAAAGGCGCCGAGTATGAAGAATACTGCCTCGTTCCCAAAGAGCGAGTAAGTCGATGAGCGGGGCAGTATGCCGAGGAGCGGCACGAGTACTATGGCGAAGAGCCCGGTGATGGCAACAGGCACGGCGTTGGATACCCAGAGCACGAGGCAGAGGAGAAAGACCGCTATTGCCTTCATCCCCTCTGGGCCCAGTCCCTCGGGAAGGGGCAGAGAGAGGAGCCCCAGAAACCCCAGCGCAAGGAGGATAAAAAAAAGGGGCCTCAATGCCAGAGAGGCGATTATTATCCAGATGGGCCGCCTGTCTATCTCCACTCTCACGGGAACAAACCTTCTCAATATGCGGACTCAGGCCCGCTTCTTGCCCTTCTGCAACTTCTCCAAGGGGGTGCGAACCTAGCGGCCCGAAGGGCCGCTGGCACTGGTTTTCTTTGTCTTACTTTCTTTTTTCCAAAAGAAAGTAAGGAAATCTTTTCTTCTTCAGGTGGGCAAAGCCCTCCCTTCACTACACTTCTCTTTCATCTTCCGGCTGGCGCAGCCCGCCCCAGACTTCTTTATCCTTTCTTTCTCTTCCCCTCTAATCTTTTTTGTTCTCTTTTTCTGGTTCCGTGGGTATGACGGTTCTTTTCACGCGGAGTCTCCGGCGTATGGCGGAGAGTCCCCAGGCGGTTTTCTGCCCAAGGCGCGAACTGTAAAAATTATCAAGCAGAGAACTTGTGGCCTCGTCATCGTCAAGGAGGAACCTTCCCTCCACGGGTGTTGTGACCATACTTATGTCGCGTACCCAGTTGAAGTTTATGCCCTTCTGCTTGAGCGTCCTGTACAGGTGCTGGTACACGGGTATTATTACATCTGCACTCAGGTCATTCACATCAAGCGGCCTCTCGCGCGAAGGCCGGAAGATGGGCAGTATGGGTACCACCCCTATATCCGTAAGATAATCAATGCCCTTTATGGTGGAGCCCGGAGGCTCCAACCCCACAATGAGGTGCGAGGCCACTGTGCCATTGGGAAAGATACCCGCGGCATGCTCGAGGGCATCGAGGGTACGTTTCCTGCCTATCTTTCCAGCCCTTCCAGGACAGATTATGGAAAAGAGTTCATTGTCGAAGATATCCAGGTTATAAAGTATGGAGTCCACGCCAGAGGCATAGGCCCTGTCTATCCAGTCGTTACGCGAGGGTGGAAGGGCCTCCACTGCAACAAGGCAGTTGAAGTGATTTTTTATGGCCCTCACATAGGGTTCGAGAAACTTTATCCCACCGTCATCGCCCTCGGCAAAACCAATGGAAAGGTAGATGATACGCGAGGCCTTCTCGCTGAATACAGCGTCCACGGTCTCCAGGACCTCATCCACTGTGTAGACGCGCGCGCCCGGCAGATCTGCATCAGAGCGGAAGTTGCCTGCGCAGTACCTGCACTGCACGCTCGACTTGAAGAAGGCGCAACGCTGGTCAGGGGTTATGACTGTGTAACTGCCATGAGTACTTGCAATGTCCTTCATGGCTACGCCTGTGGTGGTCCTCTTCTCGTAAAAGCGAGGAGGCTCCACAACGCGGATATCCACCTCCGAGGAGCCGCAGGCTAGCACATACCCCTTTGCCCCGCCCCTTCTTATGACATAGGGCGACCGCACGGTAAACCAGTCTTCGCAGGGAATGTTTACAATGGTCTTCCTTGGCAGGAGGATGTCGATACCAGAGGAGCCGCAGGCCCTGGCCTTGACTACAGGGTCTTCTATGGCCGCCCCCCTCAGCATGAGGTCTATCTTCAGGGCGCCGGGGTTATTGAAATAATTATCTGTCTTCAAACCAGCCTTGATTACCTTGATCCAACCAGGTTACAAGACGCCCTTCTTTCCCTGCCCAAGTGCGATGCCTCGGCACGGCCTCAGGTACGGAGTTCGCAGGGCGCCTGCTCGTAGAGCGAGAGTTCCTTTATCGTGGCCTTCTTGCTGCAAAGGGCACACTCAGGGTCGCGCCGAACCTTCACCTTCCTGAAATTCATGCCAAGGGCATCGAATATGAGGAGATTGCCGGCAAGGGACTTGCCAATGGAGAGAATCTCCTTTACTGCCTCCACTGCCTGGAGCACGCCTATTACCCCCGCAAGCGCACCGAGCACACCGGCCTCCTGACAGGACGGCACCATGCCCTTTGGCGGCGGCTCGGGATATAGACACCTGTAACAGGGATAGCCCTCATGAGGCTTGAAGACCGAGACCTGGCCGTCAAACCTGAACATACTGCCTGAGACAAGGGTCTTTCCCTCGAAAAAGGCCGCGTCGTTCATGAGGTAACGCGTGGGAAAATTGTCGGAACCATCGAGAACGACATCATAATCACGGAGTACCTCGCGTATGTTCTCGGTCCCGAGACGCCCGTTGATGGCACGTACCTCCACATCCGGGTTAAGGGCCTCTATGGCCTTCTTAGCGCTCTCAACCTTGGCAACGCCTATGGTACTGGTGTCGTGTATTATCTGGCGCTGAAGGTTGCTGAGATCCACCTTGTCGCCGTCAGCAACGCCAATGGTCCCCACACCAGCCGCCGCAAGGTACAGAAGCGCCGGAGACCCAAGCCCCCCTGCGCCAAGAACAAAGACCTTGCTCTCGAGGAGTTTGGCCTGGCCCTTTCCGCCAACCTCGGGAAGAATTATGTGACGGGAATAACGCTCTATCTGCTCATCAGTGAAATCCATGTCCTCGAAAACCCCCTGGAAAAGAAAATATACGAGAAAAAATGTTAAGAGATTAAAAACCCCTTACTTTCTTTTGGAAAAAAGAAAGTAAGACAAAGAAAACCTTCCACTTTCTTTTGGAAAAAAGAAAGTGGAGCAAAGAAAACCAGTGTTTGCGCAGAGTTCACGTCTATAAAGAGATACCCTGCGGCACCTGTCCACGGCCCCTCCTCGCCCCGGTCAGCCCAGTTCCAGCGGCTCCTCGCTGAAGGGCTCGTCCTCATTCTCAAAGGTCCAGGACTTCATGGAGACGTCCTTGCCATTCTTCACAGAGACGATTATATATGAGTACCCCGGCTGGGCCATCTCCCTGTCATACTCGGATGGTCTGTCCGGGTGGTCAGGGTGCGAGTGATAAAACCCCAGTATCTCCAGGCTCTGAGCCCTGGCGCCCTTGTCAGCGAGGTTTATCTCCCGCGGGTCCATGAGATACCTGTCATGGGCGCGCTCCTTGTTGAGATTAGTACACTTCTCCACGTAAAAGATCTTGCGCCCCATCATGGCATTACCCACGAGAACACCGCAACACTCATGGGGATACTCTTCCCTGGCATGCTCTATTATCACGTTGTATACGTCCTTCGGAACCTTCAACCTGTTCTTTTTCCTGAACCTCGAAAGTAGACCCATAAGTTATACCCTTACTGTTTGTATGTTCTGCCCGAAGAAAAGGCCCTGAGACCTATTGATAGCCCAAAAAATATCATAGGGAGGATATGACCAACTGCATGGGGCAGGCCATCCTCACCCCCTGCAGACCGTCCTCCGAACCATAGAGATGCCCGATACTCCACACCTCCACAGCCATCTCCCCTCCCAACGCTACCAGGCCAGGCAGAGACTCAATCCCATAGCCTCGTAGAGAGATACTTGTCGCCGCCGTCCGGGAAGATCGTCACCACCAGGCCCTCTTCGAGGCTCTCGGCCACCTTCAGCGCGCCAAGCATGGCCGCCCCAGAAGACTGGCCGACGAGGAGGCCTTCCTCGCGGGCGAGCCTCTTTGCCATCTCGTACGAATCCTCCGTAGAGGCCGGTATCTTTCCGTCGAGGCGCTCCTCGTGATATATACCCGGAACAATGGAAGAGGCCATGTGCTTCAGGCCCTCGAGTCCGTGCATGGGATTGTCGGGCTCAACGGCAATTACCTCTATGTCCTTGTTGTACTCCTTCAGGCGCTTCATGGTCCCCATTATAGTGCCTCCAGTGCCTATGGTGGCAACGAAATGGGTGACAAGGCCCTCTGTCTGCTCTATTATCTCGCGCCCTGTGCCATGATAATGTGCCATTGGGTTGGAGGGGTTGTTGTACTGGTCGAGTTTGCAGTACTTGTCCGGATTGTCCACGTATAGTTTCCACGCAAGGCGAATGGCGCCGTCCGAGCCCTCGAAAGGACTGGAGAATATGACCTTGGCACCAAAGGCATCGAGTATCTTCTTTCGCTCTGCGCTCACGTTCTCAGGCACCACCAGTTCCACCCTGTGCCCCTTTACCGCGCCTATCCAGGCATAGGCTATGCCCGTGTTGCCTGACGTGGAGTCCAGTATTATCTTGTCCTTCGTAAGCCTGCCGCTCTTCTCTGCATCTTCTATCATGCGGAGCGCAGGCCTGTCCTTTACAGAACCACCAGGGTTGGCAGACTCGAGCTTGGCATAGACCCTCACCCCATCGGGAAGACCCTTTGTAATGTTGTTTATCCTCACAAGGGGCGTGTTACCAACAAGGTCGAGGGCCGAGGCACGGGCCCTGGGAACGCTTATAGAGTCCCTCTCGGCAACGATGTCATTCATTGTCTTTGTTCTCATCCAGCCTCCCTGGCTTCTTCGAAGTCAAGCCTGTTCTGTATAGCAGAGACAAAAACTTACGTTTTATAAGGATTTACATATTACCTTACTAAAACAATCAAGTTTTAAAATTATAATACCCTACTTTAATTGTCAAGAATAATCTTACCCTGTAAACTGGAAAAAAAGAGGCAGGTATATGTTATGGGCCATGCCGCGCCAATACCGGGCAGGCCGGGTGGCAGGCCCCTGGGGGGTTACTCTATGATATCGAGTTCTATGGGTTCCACCTTCACCCCGTTCTCGGTAAAGAAGTCCATGGCCTTCTCTATCTCGGTGGGCTCACCATCGAACTCCACGGCCACTATCCCGAGTTTGTCTGTCACAGAGGCCTGTCGTATGTTGGTAATGACATTGAACCTCCGTGAACACTCGCAAAGAAGCGGCTCACGTACCTTCTCGGGCGGATAGGTCAGGTAGACCTTTTTCTTCAAATGCGCCTCCCTCCGGCAATGGCCGGTATTATGGAGAGTTCGTCATTGTCCTTTACAGGGGTGGTGAGATTGTCCATGAACCGGATGTCCTCGTCATTGAGGTAGAGGTTCACAAAACGGCGGAGGCTCCCGTCGGGCTCGCAGATACGCTCTTTAATCCCGGGGTAGTTCTTCTCCAGGTCCTCGATGACCTCGGCTACAGTACTTCCTTCAGCAGTGACCTCGTCCTGGTCCTTGGTAATCTTCCTTAGCGGGGTTGGGATCCTCACCTTTACAGACATTTGTATAGCCTCCTTGAAATTCACTTATTTTAAAATATCTTACTCGGAAACCTCTATGAGCAACTTGAAGTATCCGTCTTCCTTGCTTACCTTGACTATCTTATGTCCCTCTTCCTTGACACTCTTGGGGACGTTCTGTATGGGCTCGCCGCTATCGAGTATGACCTCGAGGACCTCGCCTGGCTCCATGGTCTCTATCTTGAGTTTGGTCTTTACAAAGTTGGTGGGGCACATCACGCCCCGAAGGTCGAGCGATGCCTTTGGCTTTGAATCAGTCATGTCTGCCTTTCGTTTTTCCAGCGGTCCTCAAGGGGAGCTGGCAATGGTTTTCTTTGTCTTACTTTCTGTTAGAATGTTCTCTTATTTGTTGGGTTTCGCTTCTCTCTACCCAATCTACGAGTTTTTCCAGCGGCCCGCAAGGGGCGCTGGCATTAGTTTTCTTTGTCTTACTTTCTTTTTTAAAAGAAAGTAAGGGAATCTTTTTTGCTTTTGGTGGGCAGAGCCCACCCTTATCCTTCTTTTATGCTTCTCTTCTTCTGGCGGGCGAAGCCCGCCGCCCCCTTTCTTCTTCGCCTTTTGTTTTCGTCTCTCAGTCGCCCTGGTCTATAAGGGGTCTATCCGTTGGAGGGTGCTCGGGTGTTACGGCGTACTCGCCAAATACCGGGGCCATGTGTTCAACGTAGTCTTTCATGCCCAGTCTCTGGAGGGTCTTCCCTATCCTCTCGAAGCGTCTCCCGTGCTTCTGGTACCACTTGATAGTCATATCAATGGCCTCGCTCACCTTGTCCGCGGGCAGAAACCTGCAGACCTCTACACCTTCAAGGGGATGGCGTCCATGACGTCCGCCTACGCGTACGATAAAGCCGTGCCGCTTCGGCTTCCAGGCCTCTGTGGGACAGGCACGTATGCAGTCTGCGCAGTACAGGCACCTCTTGGCATTGAAGATGGGCTCTCCGGTCTCTGGGTGGGCCTCTATGGCGTCTTCCTTGCAGGCCTCTGCGCAGATGGTGCAACCCGTGCAGAGGTCCTGCTCCCACTCCGGGTCCACTACGCCCTGAAAACCAAGATCCATCTCCACTGTACGGGAACAATCAATGGGACAGCCTGAAAAAGACGTCTTGAACTTGTGAGGTGTATTTGTGCCAAAGAACTTCTCGTCCACCATGCGGGCCATGGCCTGGGCATCTATGAGCCCATTGGGGTTGTACTCGCAGCCACCGCAGGCAGTGGGCACACGAACGCGGGGTCCGCAGGAGGCCACCTTCTGACCTATCTTCTCGAGTTCTGCCACAAGGGCATGAAAGTCCTTGTAATCCACGTAGAGGATTTCAAGGGACTGGCGGTAACTGAAGTGCACCACGCCTTCCCGGCTGTACTTCTTCGCGAGTCTGGAAATCTCTATGAGTTTGTCGACACTCATCCTGCCGCCAGGACAACGCAGCCTCACAGCAAAGAGGTCCTTCTGCCTCTGCTTTATGAAACCACCGGACTTGAGATCATTGAAATCTACCTTGCCGGCAAGATCCTGCTCCTCAAGGTCGAGTTCGACCTTGGTGCTCTTGTCCTCTATGAAATGATCGGTCATCAAAAACCTCCTTTAAAAACCTTCCACTTTCTTTTGGAAAAAAGAAAGTGGAGCAGAGAAAACCAATTTCAGCGCAAGGGGTCTGGCTCTAAAAAAGAGAGCACGAAAGCGCATGGGGTCAGAAAAAAAACCTTCCACTTTCTTTTGGAAAAAAGAAAGTGGAGCAAAGAAAACCAGTTTCAGCGCAAGGAGGCTGGCTCAAAAAAGCCCCCCAACGCACGGGAGAGAAAAATAATACCTATATCAAGGGGGTTAAACTATCCCTCTCATACAGCATACCAGAAACAATGGGGCCTTGACAAGCCCGCCAAGAGTTGTAAAGTACGTCCAAGCCCCGTCGTAGCCCTGCCCCCCTGGACTCTGCACCCCCTTGCCCCCTCGGCCCCCTCAAACAGATGCGCCCCAAGATGCGACCCTGATCCGGCCCCCTTACTTGGCGGCCCGTTTCTTTACGGTCTTGCTCTCGAGAAGGGCGTCGAACTCGGCAAGGCGGGCGCCGATGACAGGCGGCTCTGCGATCTTTCCTGCAAGCGCCTCCTGCGTCTTGAGCCCATTGCCCGTGATGGAGACCACTATGGACTCGTCACGCGGGATACGGCCCTGCTCGATGAGTTTCTTCGTGACGCCAAGCGTTACGCCCCCGGCGGTCTCGGCGAATATGCCCTCTGTCTCGGCAAGGAGTTTCATTGCATCGATTATCTCATCATCAGTGACGTCCTCTGCCCAGCCGCCGCTATCCCTTATGGCGCGCGCCGAGTAGAAACCATCGGCAGGGTTGCCGATGGCAAGGGATTTGGCTATGGTATCGGGCATGACCGGGCGGATGAGTTCGCTCCCTTCCTTTACCGCAGTAACTATGGGAGCACAGCCCGTGGCCTGCGCGCCGTATATCTTCGCAGGCTCTCCCTCCACGAGGCCCAGGGACTTGAACTCCTTGAAGGCCTTCCATATCTTCGTAATGAGAGACCCCCCGGCCATGGGCACGATGACGTGCTGGGGGAACTTCCAGCCCAACTGTTCGGCTATCTCGTAGCCAAAGGTCTTGGAGCCCTCGGCATAATAGGGCCTGATGTTGATGTTCACAAAGGCCCAGCCGTACTTGCCGCCTATCTCGCTGCAGAGGCGGTTCACCTCGTCGTATGTGCCCTTTATGCCCACGAGGTTGGTCCCGTAGATAATGGTGCCCGTAATCTTGGTCTGCTCGAGGTCAAAGGGTATGAAGACAAAACTCTCGAGGCCGCAGGCCGCGGAGTTGGCGGCAACGGAGTTGGCAAGGTTGCCCGTAGATGCGCAGGCAACAACGTCGAACCCCATCTCCCGCGCCCTCGAGATGGCGACAGATACGACGCGGTCCTTGAACGAGAGGGTCGGGTAGTTCACGGCGTCGTTCTTTATGTAGATTTCCTTGACGCCAAGGGCCTCGCCAAGGTTGCGCGCCCGTATGAGAGGCGTGAAACCCGAACTCATACCCACCGTGGGCTCGGCGTCTATGGGCAGGAGTTCGCGGTAGCGCCACATGTTGGGCCCCCGCGATGTTATTACATCGCGGCTGATGGCCTTGCCTATGCGCTCATAATCATAATCCACCTCAAGGGGGCCGAAGCAGAACTCGCAGACATGGGTGGCCTCCAGGGGGTAGCCCTTCCCGCACTCCCGGCATTTAAGTCTCTTCATGTACTTCATTCAGGTCTCTCCTCTTTGGTGATTGCCCTGAAAGACGGCCCCTTCCCCTCTTGTCTGGCACGCATGGCGGTCACACACGCCCGGGGAGTGCGGGGCAAAAAAAAACTCTTCTCGATAAGAAGAGTCTCCGCCATTTCTTCTTATCTTTCAGGATTAAAAACAATCCTGCTGGATTTAGCACCTGTCATACCTCTGCGGTACCGGTTGCTGTGGTTTCACAGGGCCAGTCCCTCCACCACTCTGGATAAGATATCCAATTATTCAGTTGTCATTAGAACTTAATATATATGAGGAAGTGTGTCAAGGTATTTTTATCTTGCAAGAGGGCCCTCATAGTGTCCGCTTGAATGTAAGGATGCTGACGGTGAGGGCCACGAAAGAGAAACCCAGGAGGAAAAAGAGGTCGCCAGCAATGGCGCCAAGGCCTGCGCCCTTGAAGAGGACCGCCTTCAACGCATGTATGGAATAGGTCTCCGGGTTCACTGTGGCAAAGGCCTGGAGCCAGCCAGGGAAACTCTCCACAGGGTATATGGCCCCGCTGGGAAAGAAGAATATGACGTTAAGGAAGCCGCCCATGATGCCCAGTATCCGCGGGTGAGTTGCCCGGCCCATGACCAGGAACATGAGGCCCTGCAGAGACAATGCCGAGAGAACGAAGACAGCAAGGACGTAGACGAAACTCTCGGGCCTGAGGTAAGTCCAGACAGGCATGCCCGCGGCAAGACTGCTCAGGAAGAGGACTATGACGGCGAGAATGGTGGTCACGATGAGGCCGCTTATGACGAGGGCCAGGACAATATCGAACCTCGTAAGAGGTGTAAGGAAGTAACTCTCGTCTATGCCGAGGAATCTGTCCATGACCACGTTGAATACGCCTGTCGTCATGGCGCCGATGAATATGGCCATGATGACCACGCCCGGGATCAGTCCCTGGTCATAGTCTATCTTCCTGTAGGTGTTTATCGCCCGCACCAGGACACGGCCTTGCTCGCTCCGCAGGGCCTTGAACTCTACGCCCACATCTGCCACTGCCCCGCGTACGGCCCTCTCTATGGTGGCCGATGGTATGGACTCCACGTTGTCGAGGAAGAGGCCTACGGTTGCCCCCTCTCCCCTCGTGGTCTTTCTCGAAAAGTCCCTCGGCACGAGGAGCACGGCCTTGAACCTCCCTACATAGAGCCCGTCCATGGCCTCGTCCTTGCCTGAGAGGGTCATGACCCTGATGGAGCCGGGGCCCTCCTGCACGGCGCGCAGGTTCTCTATCAGCATCCGGGAGTACTCCCCGTGGTCCTGGTCCACTACTGCAAGAGATAGTTTCTTGAGTTCGCCCTGAAAACTCGAGCCCATGATGATGAGGTACACTATGGGCATGGCTATGGATACGGCCACAACAAAGGGGTTGCGGATGAATTTTCTTAGATCCCTCTCCAGGAGGGCGAGTATGCGTTGTAGCATCCTATCCTCAACGGCTCACCACGGCAAGGGCCTGCCAGGCAGGGTCATCCAAGGCGGGCTGGTGCTCTCTGCTCCAGGAAAAGGCCCTCTCACAGGCAGCCCACCAGGCCTTCGGTCCCTCAGGTCATCTTTCCCGGCACACCTGCGCCAATGAAAAAATTCACCTTCTTTGCCTCTTCCTCCCTGATGGACTTGCCCGTAAAGTGTATGAAGACGTCCTCGAGGCTCTTTTCCTTGAGCGAGAGGCCCCTCACCTCTCCGCCCCTCTCTTTCACCCCATCGAGGAGCACGGGCAGAACGCTTACAGCGTCCTTCACTGCAACGACGATGGTGTTGTCGCGTACCTCACTCGAGTCCACGCCGCTGATGGTGCTGATCCAGGCGCTCGCCTCGTGTAGAGAAAAGCCATCTATGCCGAACTCTATGACGTCCTTTCCCGGGATCATGGACTTGAGGCCCGGCACTGTGTCCAGGGCAACGATACTCCCATTGTCTATGATCGCTACGTGGTCGCAGAGCGACTCTGCCTCTTCCATGTAGTGGGTTGTAAGAAGCACGGTAAGGCCGTCGTCCTCGCGAAATTTCCTGAGTAGATCCCAGACTACGTGGCGCGTCTGAGGGTCGAGGCCAAGTGTTGGCTCGTCGAGGATGAGAAGGGTAGGCATGTGCACGAGGCCGCGCGCAATCTCGAGCCTGCGCTTCATTCCTCCAGAGTACGACGCCACAAGGTCCCCTGACCTCGCCGTAAGCCCCACCATCTCCAGGAGTTCGTCTATGCGGCGGCGCCTCTCACCGCCCTTCATGCCGTAAAAACGTGCATAGATATCCAGGACCTCGCGGGCCGTGAGATCGAGGTCAGTAGTCATGGCCTGGGGTACTACGCCTATCTGGCGTCTTACCTCGGCGCGCTCGCTCACCACGTCAAAGCCAGAGACATAGGCCTTGCCGCCCGTGGGGTTGATAAGAGTGGAGAGGATACGTATGAGCGTGGTCTTGCCTGCGCCGTTGGGGCCGAGAAGGCCGAAAAAGTCTCCTGGCGGCACATCGAGGTCGACACCTGCGAGGGCCTTCTTGGCCCCATACTCCTTTGTAAGGGCCTCTGTCTTTATTACGGGTGTCATTTGCCTGCCTTGCTCCCATGGGCCTGGGCCTTGGCCTTCTTTGCAAGGTGGCGGGGACCACTTCCAGCCCCCTTCACAGCCCCTCCAGAGCCTCTCCCATGGGCCTTCTTGAAAAATATTCTCACCTTGCAGGTCATGCCTGGCTTCAGGTACCCGAGAGGGTCCGCGAGGCGCGCCTTCACGCGAAAGGTCTTTATGTCGTGGGAGACACGGACAACATCCTTGTGTGTGGCGAACTCCCCTATCTGGCCTATCTCGCTCACCACAGCCTTGACGACGCGGCCAGGCTCCCCTTCTGTCCAGACCTCGGCGCTGGCCCCGAGCCTCAGGCGGGAGATCACTGTCTCGGGTATGTCCACACGGGCCCAGATGTCATTGAGGTCATAGAGGGTATAGATGGCCTGGCCCGGAACGGCCATCTCACCGGCCTCAAAGGCCTTGTAGGCCACGACACCGCTGATGGGCGTGGTGATGACGGCGTAGGAAAGCCTCGTACGGAGAACATCCACTGTGGCAAGGTCTTTTTTCCGGTCTGCCATCGCGGATTCGAGCGCGGCCTGGGCCCTGCGTACTGCCACGCGGGCGTTACGGAGGCGGGCCTCCTCGGACTTCAACTTTGCGCGGGCCGCCTCAAGGGTCGCCCCCGCGGAATCATAGGCCGCAAGGGCCTTGTCAAAGGCGCTCTTTGAGACAAAACCCTTCTTTACAAGAGAATCGATGCGTGTGTACTCCTTCTTCGCGTCAAGGGCAAGAGACTCTGCCTTCTTGACCTCCGAGCGCGCCGACTCGACGGAAAAACCCGCTGTCTCCACGGCAACACGCCGTTCCTCAAGGGTGACACGGGCCTCCTTTATGGCGGCGGTAGCGGCCTCAACCCTTGCAAGCGCCTCGCCAAGAAGGGCCCTCAACTCCCTCTCGTCAAGCCTCACTACTGCCTGCCCTGCACCTACACGGTCACCCACCTCGCAACAGAGCCACTCTATCCTCTCGGCTATCTTCGGCGAGAGGGCCACCTCTGTTGCCTCTATGGTGCCAGTAAGCGTAAGGGAATCGCCTGAAAGTCCTGAACCCTTGGGTTGAAGATAAACCCAGGCACCAAGGGCACCAAGTATGAGAAGTACAATGATGGGGATAACCTTCTTCATGCCCATTCCAATAAACACCCCTTCTTAAAAAAAACCGATTTTTCGAGAAAATGAACAAAAAACCATCCACCTTCTTTTGGAAGAAAGAAAGTGGAGCAAAGACAACTGATTTTATCGCCCTCCCCCCTCTTCAGGAATAAACCACCTGCCCACCCGCCGGAAGAAGAAGGTAAGTAAGCACTTACTATATTACACCTGCGGTTTGTTGTCAAGGGTCTGGCCCTGAAAATCGCCTCCCCCATGGTCTTGACCGTCTTCTTCTTTTGTAGTATAAGATATCACACACTGACGTGATGCGGGCGTAATTCAATGGTAGAATGGCAGCTTCCCAAGCTGCACACGTGGGTTCGATTCCCATCGCCCGCTCCATCTTTCCTCCCCCACCCGACACAGCCCCCCCCCATATACCTTGCAAGACCTCAAAAAAATGATATATTTTTAGTATCGGGCCGTTACATTTTTCCTGCTTTGTTTTGGTAGACAAGGCTGCCTTCTTGGGGCCGTGTGCACCTTCTGTGTGCCTTGATGCCACGTGCAAAAACTGGTTTTCTTTGTCTTACTTTCTTTTTGTTCGGGGTTATGCCGCTACTCTTACCCGACAGGCTACTTTGGCGCTTTGATGCCACGTGCAAAAATTGGTTTTCTTTGTCTTACTTTCTTTTTGTTCGGGGTTATGCCGCTACTCTTACCC
>CAYOVP010000012.1:27631-47316 GCA_964407495.1 uncultured Thermodesulfobacteriota bacterium | reverse complement strand
TTTCTTTGCCCCACTTTCTTTTTTCCAAAAGAAAGTGGGAGGTTTTCTTTGTCTTAGTTTCTTTTTTCCAAAAGAAAGTAAGGGGAGTTTTTCGTGATAATAACCAAGAAGAAAGACATAGAAGAGATTGTAGAGGCCCTTGGCGAGAGGAAAGAGGTCTATCTCGTGGGGTGCGGTTCCTGCGCCGAGCAGTGCAAGACCGGCGGCAGGGCCGAGGTAGCCGAGATGGCCCGCATACTTACGGAGCGGGGTTTTCACGTTCAGGGCGGCTCGGTAGTAGACGAGACGTGTTATCGCCAGTTGGTCTTGAAGGAGTTCAGGAAGGAGAAGGCCCTCGGCGGGGCGGCTTCCATACTGGTGCTGGCCTGCGGGGCGGGTGTGAAGACCGTTGCCGAGATAGCAGATGAGGCCACGCCTGTCATACCTGGGCTCGATTCCCTCTTTCTTGCGAGCGTTGAGAGATACGGCCGTTTTTTCGAGGGCTGTTCGCTCTGCGGCGAGTGTCTTCTGGCTGATACCGCCGGTATCTGTCCTCACACGGAGTGCCCCAAGGGGCTTCTCAACGGTCCCTGCGGCGGGGTGGTGGAGGGCAAGTGCGAGGTCGACATGGAGAACCCCTGCGCCTGGGTAATGATATACAGAAGACTCAAGGCCCAGGGCAGGCTACACCTGCTGAAAAAGATACGCCCCCCAAAGGACCACTCTGGCACAAAGGGGCCCCGGAGCGTACTCCTCAGGAACCCCCGCAAGGGCACGGGCCTGGAGTCTGGCTGAGAGGTCTGTACTTCTCTCTTCGGCGGTGGTCCTTGTCAGCAGGGGCGCGGCCCCTGAGGAGCCCGTCCTTATGCCTGTGAAGAATACTTTTCTCTTATACAACGAGGCATTCGGGTCTTTCAGTTATGGCGAGGGGCACCCCATGCGGCCCTTCAGGCTGAGGCTCTGTCATGAACTCATCTGCGCCCTTGGGTTGGACGAGGTTGATGGGGCAAGGGTTGTTCGGGCCGAGCCCGCCTGTGAGGAAGACCTGCTTCTTGTTCATGAAGAGGAGTATATCAAGGTACTCAGGGAGGCTGACTCCGGGCATATGCCCGTGGGGGGCCCTGCCCATGGCCTTGGATTTGGTGATAACCCGGTCTTCAGGGGGGTGTACGAGTGGTCGGCTCTCTCAGCAGGGGCCTCGCTCCAGGCCGCTGACCTCGTCTTCGAGAGAGGCGGCAGGGCCTTCAACATGGCCGGGGGCCTGCACCACGCCATGGCCTCCAGGGCCTCTGGGTTCTGTTATATAAACGACGCGGCCCTTGCCATAAGGCATCTTGTAGAGAGGGGTGCCCGCGTTGTGTACGTGGACATCGACGCCCACCACGGCGACGGCGTTCAGCAGGCCTTTTATGATACAGAGAGGGTCCTTACCATCTCGCTTCATGAGACAGGCAGGAGCCTATTCCCTGGTACGGGCTTTCCGGGTGAGACGGGCAGGGGCGCTGGCCTTGGGTACAGCGTGAACCTGCCTCTACCGCCAGGGACTGGAGACCCCGAGTACCTTGCGGCCTTCGAGGCCGTTGTGCCGGGGCTTCTGCGCGCCTATGCACCTGATGTGCTCGTTACGCAACTGGGGGCCGACTCGCTTGGGAGAGACCCCCTTACGCACCTCGAACTCACTCTGCGTGGCTTCGAAAGACTTGTAAGGGCCTTTGCTTCTCTTGACCTGCCGTGGGTGGCCCTTGGCGGTGGTGGTTATGACGTGGGCGCAACGGCGCGGGCCTGGGCCCTTGCCTGGGCAGTGATGAACAACGTGGAGGCGCCTGACGAGATCCCACGATGTTTTCTCCATAAATACCCCGGGCTCTTCGAAGATGGTCTTCTTAGGGGGAAAGATCTCCCTGCCAGGGGGCCTGAGGCCGGCATCATGAGGGAGATTGAAGAGGGCGTTAGGTATATAAACGAGAAGATACTCCCTGGCATAAGGGGCACCTGATGTCTCTGTCTGGACGTTGCCAGAAAAATTCATGGCTGGGTGCATGGTGGCCCATGCCAAGCCTCAGTGGAGGACGCCTATCATGATCATTGGTGTACCAAAGGAGATCAAGGACAATGAGTACAGAGTGGCCCTTGTGCCTTCAGGTGCGCGGGCCCTTACAGAGGCTGGTCACCGCGTCTACGTACAGAGCGGTGCCGGGCTCGGCAGTTCCATCACGGACCAGGAGTACGAAGAGGCCGGGGCCGTGATAAAGGACACTGCAATGGAGGTCTACGGAAAGGCAGACCTGGTGGTAAAGGTAAAGGAGCCCCTGTATAAGGAGTATCGCTTTCTCCGGGACGGACTCATCCTCTTCACCTTTCTTCACCTTGCGGCCAACGAGGCCCTGGTGCGCTCTCTTCTCCGCTCGGGCGGGAGTGCCCTTGCCTATGAGACCCTCGAGACAGACGATGGGAGGAGGCCGCTCCTCGACCCCATGAGCGAGATAGCCGGGAAACTCTCCGTCCAGATAGGGGCCCGCTACCTACAGAAACCCGAGGGCGGCGCTGGAGTCCTCCTTGGCGGCGCGCGGGGCGCAGAGAAGGGCAAGACCGTGGTGCTCGGAGCCGGCATGGTGGGGTCCAATGCCGCGGGCGTGGCCCATGCCCTTGGGGCCAAGGTTGTGCTACTTGATAAGAACACCGAGAGGCTCGAAGAGGTGGCAACCGGACTTAGGGCGCGGCCTGGCGGCGGCGAGGTGAGCACCATGGAGGCAACTGAGGAGAACATCGCCAAGGGCGTACGGGAGGCCGACCTCCTCATAGGTGCGGTACACTCCACGGGCCGTCGAACCCCGCGACTCGTTACGCGCGAGATGGTGGGCACCATGAAGAATGGCTCTGTAGTGGTGGACGTCTCCGTGGACCAGGGAGGGTGCATCGAGACCACCCACCCCACTACGCACTCGAACCCGGTCTACGAGATTGACGGCGTGCTCCACTACGGTGTGGCCAATATGCCAGGGGCCGTTCCCCGCACCGCGACCTTTGCCCTTACAGAGGCCACCCTCCCCTATATACTCGAGATAGCGAACCTGGGTCTGAAGAGAGCGGCGCAAGAGGACGCGGCCATAAGGAGGGCAGTAAACATCGCCCTTGGGAGGGTTACGAACAGGGGGGTTGCCGAGGCCATGGGCCGCGAGTACGTGCCCTATGAACCCTGATGGCAGATAGAGCAGGTGCCGCGCAGGTAGGCCGCTTGGGGGGCGGCCTTTTTGCTTGACGTAAGTGGTTAAATAGGATAACTTTAAAAACTTCCCTATGACTTTAAGGTCTGGATTTACAAGAGATTTTTTCACATTACAAAAAAAGACGCGAGGCCCCCGTGGAAGATAGCGGCTTGGAAGAGATAACCGAAGAACTTGCCAGGAAACTCAATGACGAGCACTTGAGGCGTCTTGCCAAACTGAAGACCCTGAAGGACGGGGGTACCAACCCCTACCCCAATGACTTCAAGCCCGATATCACCTCTTCAGAGATATTCGAGCGTTACGGCAACCTCGATGGCGAGGCCCTGGCATCGACGGAGACAAGGGTCAGGGTGGCCGGACGCATCATGACGCGGCGCGACTTTGGCAAGGCCTCCTTCATCCACATCCAGGACCGGGGCGGCAGGCTCCAGGCCTATCTCAGGAAAGATATCCTCGGCGACGAGGCCTTTGCGCTCTTCAAGAAGATGGACATCGGCGATATCGTGGGCATTGAGGGGCGCCTGTTCAGGACGCGCACCGGCGAACTCACTGTAGAGGCCTCGAGTATCCGTCTCCTTGCCAAGGGGCTCATGCCGCTGCCGGAGAAGTGGCATGGCCTCAAGGACGTGGAGGCCCGGTACCGCCAGCGGTATCTCGACCTCATGGTGAACCCTGGAGTAAAGGACGTCTTTATCAAGCGCACGGAGATAATCCGTTACTTACGGGAATTTCTTACGGCACGGGGGTACATCGAGGTAGAGACCCCCATGCTCCAGAGCGTCTACGGCGGCGCAGCGGCGCGGCCCTTCATGACACACCACAATACGCTCAACATGGATCTCTATCTCCGCATCGCGCCGGAGTTGTACCTGAAACGCCTCATCGTGGCCGGCCTCGAGAGGGTCTTCGAGATAAACAGGAACTTCCGTAATGAGGGCATCTCCACGCAGCACAACCCGGAGTTCACCATGCTCGAGTTCTATGAGGCCTATGCAACGTACGAAGACCTCATGGACCTCACAGAAGAGATGATCTGCGGCCTGGTCGAGAGGCTTCACGGTACGCTCACTATAGAGTACCAGGGCACGGAACTGGACTTTACGCGGCCCTGGAAGAGGATAAGCGTGAAGGAGGCCATACTCGAGTATGCCCAGGGAGCGGACGAGAGGGTCTTCGCTGAGAGGGAGAGGGCCGCGGCCCTTGCCGAGAGCCTCGATCTGCCGGTTCGTGAAGACGCGAGCCTCGGCAAGATAATTACGGAGATATTCGAGAAGGTCGGTGAGCCGAGGTTCATTGAGCCCACCTTTGTGACAGGCTATCCGCTGGAGGTATCGCCCCTTGCGAGAAAGAAAGAGACAGACCCGGCCTATGTGGACAGGTTCGAACTCTTCGTAATGGGTCGCGAGATCGCCAATGCCTTCTCAGAACTCAACGACCCACTGGACCAGCGCGAGAGATTTCTCAAGCAGATGGAGGAGCGGGAGGCCGGCGATGACGAGGCCCACCCCATGGACATGGAATATATACGTGCCCTGGAGTACGGTATGCCGCCAACGGCGGGCGAGGGCATAGGCATAGACAGGCTCGTGATGCTCCTTACGGACTCGCCATCCATACGTGATGTCATACTCTTTCCGCTCCTCAGGCACACCTGAGAAGGTCTGGGGGGGCGGGGGGGGGAGCGGGGGGTGTGCATATGCTCTGCGCCGGCCTGGCCGCGGGGTGCGCCAGAGGCGGCAGGTTGACGGCCCGGTACAGGTTTTCTTTGTCTTACTTTCTTTTTTCCAAAAGAAAGTAAGAGAGGTTTTTTTATGTCTTATGAGTTGTTCGTTGGGCTTCGTTATCTGCGGGCCAAGAGGAAGCAGACCTTTGTATCTGTAATAACGGTCATCTCCATACTGGGCATCACTGTGGGAGTGAGTGCGCTCATCATTGTACTCTCTGTGATGAGCGGTTTTGAGGATACCCTGAAGGACAAGATACTCGGCCTGAATGCCCATGTGGTGGTGCTCGGCATGGGGCACGGCATAGAGGACTATGACCGCGTGGCAGAGTCTGTGCGCGGGGTGAAGGGAGTTGCCGGGGCCAGTCCCTTTACATACAACCAGGCCCTTCTCTCTTCCAAGGCCTCGGCAGTTGGCGTGGTGGTGCGGGGCCTTGATGTAAAGACAGCGGGCCAGGCCACTGTTGTGCCGCGAAAGATCCGGGAGGGCTCTCTCGATGGTCTCTCCGTTGTTCTTGGCTCCAAGGGTGAAAAACTGCCGGGCATAGTCCTTGGAAGGGAACTTGCCCGGCGGCTCTCTGTGCGGGTGGGGGACAGGCTGAACCTCATCTCTCCCACAGGCACCATGACGCCGTCAGGTCCTGTGCCACGTATGACGGCCTTTACTGTCTCGGCCATCTTCGAACTGGGGATGTATGAGTACGACTCTTCCCTTGCCTTTATCTCGCTTCGGAATGCGCAGAAGTTCTTCCGCCTTGGCGATACGGCAACAGGCGTGGAGGTCAGGCTCCATGACATAGACGAGGCCGGCCCCATTGCCGACGAGATAATGCGGACCCTCAGGGGGCCCTACTGGACAAAGACATGGCAGGAGATGAATAGGAGTCTCTTCTCGGCGCTGAAGCTCGAGAAGGTCACCATGTTCATCATTCTCACCCTCATCATACTCGTTGCGGCCCTCAATATCATCAGCACGCTCATCATGGTGGTAATGGAAAAACACAAGGACATAGCCATCCTGAAGAGCATAGGCGCGAGCCCAGGCGGGATAATGAGAATCTTCATGGTAGAGGGGGCCATAATCGGCGTGGTGGGTACCCTTGCCGGGGCGGTCTTTGGCGTGGGCGTGGCCATGAACCTCGAGTGGGTGGTCTCTCTCATAGAGGGCATATTTCACTTCAAGATACTCCCGCCAAGCGTCTACTATATCGACAAACTGCCCTCGCACGTTGAGCCCATGACCGTAGGGATTATCGTGGCTTTTTCGCTTGGTATAAGTTTTCTCGCCACGCTCTACCCTTCGTGGCAGGCCGCGAGGATGCGCCCCGTGGACAGCCTTAGATACGAGTAGGGAAAAAGAGGCCCTGGAAGAAAAAGAATTTTTCTTCCACTTTCTTTTGGAAAAAAGAAAGTGGAGCAAAGAAAACCTCTTACTTTCTTTCGGGAAAAAGAAGGTAAGACAAGGAAAACCAGTATGGGGCCGTGGCCCCGCCGATTCCGGGTCAAGGTGCGCCCCGCAGGGGCTGGTTGAGAAAGATAGGGGGGCGCTGCCCACGAGGCAAGAAAACTCGGCCCAAGTGGAAAACTAAGTGGAATGAAGACCCTTGGACCAACGATGAGAAGGCCAATATGGTGAGCGGCCTCATACGGCTCGAGAACATAACCAAGAGTTACTCTGGTCCCAGGAAGACGGTAGAGATACTCCGCGGTATAGACCTCGTTATCGAGGCCGGCCAGACGCTTGCCATACTCGGCGCCTCGGGCGTGGGAAAGTCCACGCTCCTCAACATCATGGGCGCCCTTGACAGACCAACTTCTGGCGAGGTCTTTTATGGTGAGAAGTCCCTTGCAGGCCTTGGCGAGAAGGCCCTGGCGTCTTACAGGAACCGCTACGTGGGATTTGTCTTTCAGTTTCATCACCTCCTCCCAGAGTTCACGGCCCTGGAGAATGTCATGCTCCCGGCGCTCATAGGTGGTGCGTCCTTTGATGATGCGGCAGAGAGGGCGGAGGCCCTTCTGAATGAAGTAGGTCTTGGAGAGCGGGCAACGCACAAGCCAGGCGAACTCTCTGGCGGAGAGCAACAGCGGGTGGCCATAGTGCGGGCCCTCGTCCAGGAGCCCAGCGTTGTCCTTGCCGACGAGCCCACTGGAAACCTCGATACAAGGACAGCCGAGGAGGTCTTCGAACTCCTACTCGGTCTGAACAGGGCCCGGAAGACGGCCCTCGTGGTGGTGACACACAATAAGGGCCTTGCCGCCAGGATGGGCTCGCGCCTCACCATGGTGGATGGTCTCATAGAGAAGGGCGAATAGGCGCAGTTATCTTATATTTAGGGACATACGGTTAATGAAAAAAGCGGCATGGATCCTCATCATTCCACTGCTCCTGGTCTTTGTCTCTGCCATGGCCATGGCAGGGACAGGCAAAGGTGCGGTGGGGCTCAGGGTCATAATCCTGCCCTTTGACATGCACAGCAATGTGAACATCTCGGCCACGCGTCGAAACGTCATGGATACCCTTGCCAATGAGATGCGCCGGCAGGGGGCCGAGGTCGTGGGCATAGAGATGATACGCAAGATGGTAATGAAGGGCCGTAGTACGGGCTTTGACGAGAAGGCGGCCCTCGAGATAGCCGACAAGACCCCGGCGGATTTTGCGATACTTGGCGCAATCACGCGTCTTGGCAGTACTTACAATCTTGATATGCGCGCCTTCAGCATAAGGTCGCGCCAGAACGTGGCCTTTTACTCCAAGTCCGCAGCATCCCTTGCCGGCCTCGTTACGGCGGTTCAGAAGAAGACGCCGGAGATCTACAGAAAACTCATCGCAACGCTTCAGGCCATGCCCGTAGAGAAGCAGGGGCTCATAAGCGCCATAAAGGTCTCTGGGAACAGGCGCCTGGACGATCTGGCGGTCCTCAAGAAACTCACTTCCAGGGTGGGCGCGCCCTTTTCCGTAGACGATGTGAGAAAGGACATAAAGGGCCTCTACGGCACGGGCTACTTCGAGGACATAACCGTGGACCTTACGGACACGGCCTCTGGAAAGGTCATGACCTTTTACGTGAAGGAGACGCCCTTTGTGAAGTCAGTGGTGATAAAGGGGGCCAAGGAAGTAGACGAGTCCAAGGTCAGGGAAGTTGTTACCATAAAGGAGAATGTCCTGCTCGACAGGTCTGCCCTCGGCGACAACGTGAAGAGGATAAAGGAACTCTATGGCCAGGAGGGTTTTTTCCTCGCTGAGGTGACGGCAGAGACGAAGTCCGACGGCCTTGACGCAGTGGTGACCTTTACGATCAAGGAGGGCCCGCCTGTAAGGGTCAAGCGCATCACCATACTCGGCAATTCCTTTTTCAGTGACAGGTCCCTTAAGCGCGTCATGCAGACAAAGGAGGCCTGGCTGTTCTCCTTTGTTACGCAGTCCGGGCGCTTCAATGAACTCGTCTTTCAGAGCGACCTTGCGCAGATAATAGGAAAGTACTATGACAATGGTTTCATAAACGCCGATATCCTCGACCACAAGGTCTTTCTCAGCCCTGACAAGCGCTGGTTCTACATTACGATATCCGTGAAGGAAGGCGAGCAGTACAGGTTCGGCAAGATAGACATAACCGGTGACATTATTGGCCTCAAGAGAGATCTCCTCTCGAAATTCAAGGTAAGAGAAGGCGATATCTTCAGCCGCGCCACCCTTACGCGTGACATCGAGGGCCTGAAGGACTTTTACGGTGACAAGGGATATGCGTACGTGGAGGTCAAACCGCACACAAAGATCGACCCCGACAAGCGGACCGTTGACCTTACCTTTGATATTAAGAAAAACGACCTCGTGTATATCGAGAAGATAAACATCACTGGTAATACGAGGACGCGCGACAAGGTCATAAGGAGGGAACTCTACATAGACGAGAACGAACTCTATTCGTCCACTGGCCTCAAGAAGAGCAAGTCCGCGCTACGCAGGCTCGGATACTTTGACGACGTGGATATCGAGAAGGTGCGCGGGTCCTCGTCAGACAAGATAGATATCGACGTAAAGGTCAAGGAACGGCCCACGGGCGCCATCTCCGCAGGCATAGGCTACTCCTCTGTGGACAATCTCATAGGTACTGCCTCCATATCCCAGTCCAACCTCTTCGGCACTGGTATCAAGTTGAACCTTTCGGGCACCATAAGTTCGAGCAGTACGCGTTTTGTCCTCGGCTTTACAGAGCCCTATCTCTTCGACAAGCCCATATCAGCGGGCATAGACCTCTATAACACGGACCAGCAGTTCCAGGGCTTCAATACGCGGAAGAAGGGCTTTGATACCCGCCTCGGGTTCCCCTTCCTCGGACGTGAGAACAGGGCCTACCTGGCATATACCCTCGAGGACGCCGAGGTGCTCGACGTCTCTACGTCTGCCTCCACCTTCATAAAGGAGCAGGAGGGATCGAGGACAGAGAGCAGTGTTGCCCTCACATTGACGCGCGATACGCGCGATGATGCCTTTTTCCCGCGTCACGGCTCGGTGATAACCTACTCGGCCAAGGTTGCCGGTGGCGTGCTCGGCGGGAACGTCTATACCATAAAGCACCAGATAAACGCCATACACTACTTTCCTCTGCCTCACAACACCACCTTCTCCATAAGGGGGCAGGCAGGGTACCTCCGGGGTTACGCTGGCCGCGAGGCCCCCATATACGAGAGGTTCTTTCTCGGCGGCATAAATACGATCCGGGGGTTCGACACCCGTACCGTGAGTCCCAAGGACCCCCTCACAGGAGACCTCATAGGCGGTAACACCATGTTCGTCACCAACCTCGAGTTTCTCTTTCCCTTTGTAAAGGGTCAGAAGATACGCGGTCTTCTCTTCTTCGACGCCGGCAACGCCTACGAGGGCAACGTGGACTTCTCGGACATACGCACTGCCGCTGGTGCGGGCGTCAGGTGGTACTCCCCCGTGGGGCCGCTCAGGCTTGAACTTGGTGTGAATCTGAGCCCGCGAGAGGGTGAGTCGCGGACAAACTGGGACTTCACCATTGGCTCGACATTCTGAGCCACCTTCGGTGGAGGCGGATAATATGATTGAGTTAAGGGCCCCGTGGGGGTAGAATCTTTTCGGTGGGACATTCTTTGAAAGACCAAGAAAACAACAAAAGGAGACTCGAGATGCGTAGATTGAGGATACTGGCCCCTGTCATCTTACTCGTACTGGCCTTTGTGGTTCCGGCCCATGCCGGGGGAGTGAAGATAGCGTACGCAGACCTTCAGAAGGCCCTGAACAGGAGTGATGCAGGGGTGAACGCCAAGGAAGAACTCAAGCGAGAGGCCGCTAAACTGGAAAAAGAGTTGAACGCGGAACAGGAGGAGATAAAGAAACTCAAGCAGGAGATAGACAAGAAGAGGAAGGTCTGGAAGAAGAATACCCTCCTTGCAAAGGAGAAGGCCTTCAACGCCAAGGCCAAGGCCTTTCAGAAAAAGTTCGTCAAGTACAATGACAGCCTGAACAAGAAGAAGGTTGAAAAAGAGGCCGAGATAATAAAGGAACTTCGCGAGGTGGTAAGGGAACTGGCCAAGAAGCGCGGTTACACATATGTCTTTGAAAAATCCGCCGGCGGCATACTCTACGCACCCGTGGAGGCCGACCTTACGGACGATGTCATAAAACTCTACAACCTGAGGACGAGAAAAGCGGCCAAGTAGGGAGGCCATGGAAAAGAGCGTTGAGGAGATAGCGGCCATCGTCGGTGGTAGTATCGTGGGCGACAGGGCCCTTCTCATAAGGGATGCCGCGCCCATAGACAGCGCGGGACCTGGAGAGATAGCCTTTGCGGCCGGGAGCCGTCCCCTCGGCGCTATTAGGGCCACAGGGGCAACAGCGGTCATAGCACGTGATACAGAAGAACTGCGCTCCGTAACTCTCAGGAATAAGGCCCTTATCCTTGTGCCCAACCCGCAGTTGGCCTTTGCCAAGGTCCTGGAACTCCTGAGGCCTGGTGCCAGACCATTTCCTGGTCTTCACCCCAGGGCTTCCATAGCAAAGGGTGCTGTCCTCGGCAAGGACCTCTCCATAGGCCCCTATGTGGTGGTGGAAGAGGGCGCGGAGATCGGCCCTGGTGTTGTGCTCCACGCCTCTGTTGTGGTTGGCCGCGGCGCACGCATAGGAGAGGGCTCGGTCCTCCATGCCGGTGTAGTGGTTGGCGAGCGTTGCGTACTCGGCAGAAGGGTCATTGTGCACCCCAATGCAGTCATAGGGAGCGACGGCTTCGGGTATGCCCGCGAGGGTGCGAGGTATTACAAGATACCTCAGACAGGTACGGTGCGAGTGGGTGATGACGTGGAGATCGGCGCATGCGTCACCATTGACAGGGCCACGCTCGGTGAGACCGTCATAGGCAGGGGGACGAAGATAGACAATCTCGTTCAGGTGGCACATAACGTGACAATTGGCGAGGACGTGGTCATCGCGGCGCAGACCGGCATAGCAGGCTCTACGAAGATTGGGAGCAACTGTCAGTTCGGGGGCCAGGTGGGCGTAGGCGGGCATATAAAGATAGGCGATGGGACACAGATAGGTGCCAAGTCGGGCATATCACAGGACCTTCCAGGCGGCGCGCCCTTCTCGGGCATACCGGCCATGCCTCACGCGAAGTGGCTTAGGGCCCAGGCCATGTATGCGAGGCTACCTGAGATGAAGAAGCGCGTGGATGAACTCGAACGGAGGCTGAGGCAGGTCGAAGCAGGCCTGGCCAGGCAGAAGGGCAGGAAGTTGTAGGTATTAAAGAGGAGGAGCGATGATAGGTATACAGGAGATTCAGGAAATACTACCGCACCGATACCCCTTTCTCCTTGTTGACAGGATAGTGGAGCTCGAACCTGCGGTGAGCGCCAGGGGCATAAAGAACGTTACGATAAACGAGCCATTTTTTCAGGGGCACTTTCCAGGGCACCCCATAATGCCGGGTGTACTCCTCATAGAGTCCATGGCTCAGGTGGGGGGTGTCCTTGCCCTCAAGACCGCAGGGGCCAAGGACAAGGTGATATACTTCATGGGTATAGACAAGGCGCGTTTCCGCCGCCCTGTTGTGCCGGGAGACACGCTCCAGATAGACGTAAGGGTGAACAAGATACGCGGGCCCATCTGGTCGTGCAGTGGTGTAGTGACCGTGGGGGAAGAACTTGCCGCCGAGGCAGGTTTTCTCGCGACCATAAAGGACGCCTGATGCCGGGAGGCGAGGTGCTACGGCGCGGGACGGAAAGACTTTGTCATCATCAAGGCCAGTCCCGTACCCTGGCCGCTCCCGTGGCCTGGGACAAATACACTTGACGAGGTTCATATTTGAAGAGCAGAGTTAAGAAAAAAGATAACGAGGTCGTAATCGACCCCCTTGCATCTGTGCACCCCTCGGCAGAGTTCGACAGCGGTGTACAGATAGGCCCCTTCAGCGTCATAGGCGAGGGCGTACGCATAGGACGGGGAACGAGGATAGGCTCGCATGTGGTCATCGGACCCTGGACCACCATTGGGAGCGGGTGTGATGTCTTTCAGTTTGCCTCCATAGGCGCTCCTCCCCAGGACATTGGGTACAGGGGTGAGAAGACCGAGGTCGTCATTGGCGACAACAACATCATCCGCGAGTTCGTCACCATACACAGGGCCACCACGAAGGCGGCGCGGAAGACTGTCTGCGGCAGTAATAATCTTTTCATGAATTACGTCCACGTGGCCCATGACTGCGTACTCGGCGACAACATCATCATGGCCAATGCCGCCACCCTTGCCGGCCACGTCACCATTGAGGATCATGCCATTGTGGGCGGCATAGTTGCTGTGCACCAGTTCGTGCGCATAGGTGCGTACTGTATAATCGGCGGGCTCTCGGCCGTGAGTAAAGACGTGCCGCCCTATGTCCTTGCCGTAGGAAACCGCGCTCATCTGTATGGTCTCAACAAGGTGGGGCTGAAGAGAAAGGGCTTTGGCAAGGAAGACATAGACGAGATAAGACGGGTTTACAAGATAATCTTCCTCTCTTCCCTCAGCCTGAAGGAGGCACGAGAGAGACTCCTTGCCGAGATGCCGGGCTCTGTGCATGCAAAGAGATTTCTCGACTTCATAGACAGGTCGAAGAGGGGCATTACGAGGGTAAGGCTCAAGGGCAAGGGCGCGCACCATGACGAAGAAGATTAGAACAGCGGTAGTTGGCGTGGGCCGTCTCGGGGGGTTTCATGCCGAGAAGTATGCCAGTCTCGATTCAGCGGACCTCGTCGGCGTCTCGGACACGGACAGTGCGCGGGCAGGTGAGGTTGCCCGTAAACTCGGGGTTCGGTCCTTCACCGATTATAGAGACCTCATCCCCCTGGTCGATGCCGTGAGCATTGCTACTCCCACGGAGTCGCACCTCGAGATAGGCAGGGATTTTCTCGATGCCGGTGTACACGTTCTTGTGGAGAAACCCATTGCCATGGACTCGCAGGAGGCAGAGGCCTTTGTGGAGGCCGCACGTGCCTCGGGCGCGCTCCTTCAGGTAGGCCACCTCGAAAGATTCAATCCTGCCATAACCGCCCTCGGAGGGAGGGTCAGAAGGCCTCTCTTCATAGAGTCCTACAGGCTCTCGCCCTTTCCTGCCAGGAGCACGGACATAGACGTAATCCTCGACCTCATGATCCACGATATAGATATCATCCTCAACCTCGTGAACGAGGAGATCGTGGATATAAAGGCAATGGGCATACCTGTCATAACGAGGCACGTTGACATGGCGAACGCAAGGCTCCGCTTTGCGGGAGGTTGCGTGGCCAATGTTACGGCAAGCAGGGTCTCGCGTGAGCGGGCCCGGAGCATCAGGCTCTTTCAGAGCGACTCCATCATCTCCATAGACTATGCCGCGCAACATATATACATTACACGGGCCGAGGGCAAGGACGGCGGGGCGGACGATGGCGGGCCGGGCAGGCTCATAGACGAGGACATGGAGATAGAGAAAAAAGACTCGCTCCTGGAGGAGATCCGTTCCTTCGTTGATTCATGCATCGAAGGCACCACGCCCCTTGTCTCTGGCGAGGCAGGAAAGAGGGCCCTCGAGGTGGCCGAGCGCATACAGGCGTCTGTGCGGGAATCCATGGCCCGTTTCAGTGGTGAGGCCATGGGGGCCGAAGGGGCCTAAGAGGAAAGAGCATGTGCGCAACTTTCTTTTGTATGAGGGGTGGTGCGTGCGTGGCGAGGGAGTTTCCGGTTTAGGGGGCTTCTACTCAATACTGGTTTTCTTTGCCCCACTTTCTTTTTTTTCAGAAGAAAGTGGGAGGTTTTTTTATGAGCAAGAGGATATTCATCTCAAGCGGCGAGGAATCGGGCGACATGCACGGGGCGGCCCTCCTGAGGGAACTTGGGGCCATGGTGCCGGGGCTCGAGGTCTGGGGCATGGGTGGATACAGGATGCACGAGGCCGGGCTACGGGGCCCTGACTCTAAAGACGTCTCGGTAGTGGGCATCTTCGAGGTCCTCGAAAAGTCGCCCAAGATCATGGCAACGCTCTCGTCGCTCAAGAAGACGCTTCGTAAGGGCCGGTTTGGCGCGGCGGTCTTCATCGATTTCCCTGACTTCAACCTGCGTCTTGCCAGGGAGGCCCGCTCCCGTGGTATTCCGGTCATATATTACATCAGCCCCCAGGTCTGGGCCTGGCGGCGCGGGCGCGTAAAGAAGATTGCCCGCCTTGTGGACAAGATGCTCGTCATTCTTCCCTTTGAGAAGGAGATATACGAGAAGGCGGGCGTGGATGTGGAGTATGTTGGCCACCCCCTTGCCGATGTTGTAAAGTGTTCTCTTACGAAGGCTGGGGCGCGGCAAGACCTTGGTCTGCCGTCAAGGGGGCCGGTGGTTGCCCTTTTACCGGGCTCGAGGAGCGCCGAGGTGGGCCGGCACCTTCCTGTGATGATCGAGAGCGCCGAACTTATCCAGCGCGGTCTCGAAAAGAAGCCCTCTTTTGTAATACCTGCGGCAAGGAGCGTGGGGACCGGCGCCTTTGACATTGCGCGCAGGGCCCGGGGTGTAAGGGTCGAGATAGTTGATGGCAGGATGTACGAGGCCCTGAAGGCGAGTGATGCGGCGGTGGTCGTCTCGGGCACGGCTACTCTTGAGACAGCGCTCATGGGCGTACCCATGGTCATTATATACAGGATGTCGGGCCTCAGTTACGGCATAGGCAGGGCCCTCGTGGATGTGCCTTTCATAGGTCTTCCCAATATAATCGCCGGCAGGAAGGTGGCCACCGAATTCATACAGAAGGACGTAAGGCCAGAGAACATTTCCGAAGAGATTCTTTCCATACTTGGAGACCGTGATAGGAGACGTGCTATAATAAGAACCCTCAAGGACCTTCGAGCCGGCCTCGGCAAGGGTGCCGCAAAAAAAGCGGCCCGTGTTGTCGCCTCGTTCCTGAAAGATTAACCTGAACAGCGGCACTGACTGAATGAAAAGTTATCTAAGGGTACTGAGACTCCTCCTTCCGTACAAGGGACGCTTTGCCATAGCGCTTCTCTGCATGGTGGGGTATGCCCTCTCCAATGGTGCCATGGCCTATCTCATCGGGCCGGTCATGAAGTTTCTCTTCAGCGCAGGCACGGGCGAGGGCGTGGTGCTCGTGCCCTTCCAACTCTTCAGCATCCCGCGCGAGAAGATGCTCCTTGCCATACCGCTGGCCATAATAATCGTGGGCGTTGTAAAGGGGTTGAGTTCCTTTGGCCAGACCTACTTCATGGGCTACGTGGGCCAGGGCGTTGTGCGCGACATACGAAAAAAACTCTACGACCACATACTCAGCATGCCTGTTGGGTTTTTCAGTTCCACGCCAACGGGAGAACTCGTCTCACGCCTTACCAACGACGTGAACCTTCTGCAGATGACCACCTCGGATGCCCTTACCACGCTTCTCAAGCAGAGCCTCTCCATAATAGTCCTTGCCGCCGTAATCATAGGCATGGACTGGAAACTCGCTCTCGTGGCCTCGGTGGCCCTTCCGCTATGCTTCTATCCCATACGCAGGTTCGGCAAAAAAATGAAGCGCGTCTCCACGCGCGGTCAGGAGACCATGGGCACGATGATGGCCCTCCTGAACGAGGCCATAAGCGGCATACGTATAGTCAAGGCCTTCTGCATGGAGGGCTATGAGTCCGCCCGTTTCCAGGCCGAGAACGAGCGCCTTACGAGGTACAGATTGAAGGCCATACGCGTGCGGAGCATATCCTCGCCGCTCATGGAGACAGTGGGCGCCGTGGGCTTTGCCCTTACCATCTGGTATGCATCGTACAGGATAGCAACAGGCGAACTCAGGCCCGAGGCCTTCATCTCCTTCTTCGCGGCTGTCATCATGTTCTACCAGCCAGTCAAGGCCCTTAACGGCGTGAACCTGAACATACAGAACGGACTTGCTGCGGCCTCGCGGATCTTCAACGTAATAGACATGACGCCTGAGACCGACGCCGCCAAGGGCGAGGCGGAACTTACTGGCGTAACGCGTGATGTGGTCTTTGATAACGTATCTTTCAGTTATGGGGATAAGAAAGTACTGAAGGAGATAGATCTCAAGGTAAGGGTAGGCGAGGTCCTGGCCATTGTTGGGAGCAGCGGTGCAGGAAAGACCACATTCGTAAACCTTCTGCCAAGGTTTTATGACGTCACCTCTGGCGCCATACGCATAGACGGCGTGGATATACGCGACGTGAGCCTCCGCTCGCTCCGCTCGAAGATTGCCATAGTCACCCAGCAGGTGGTGCTCTTCAATGACACGGTTACGAACAACATCGCCTATGGACATGCCGAGCGTACAAGGGAAGACGTCATTGCCGCGGCAAAGGCGGCAAATGCCCATGGATTCATCTCACGTCTTCCAGAGGGCTATGATACCATGATAGGAGAGTCGGGCGTACGCCTCTCGGGCGGCGAGCGCCAGCGCCTCTCCATAGCAAGGGCTATCCTGAAGGACGCGCCGCTCCTCATCCTCGACGAGGCCACCAGTTCGCTCGATACGGAGAGCGAGATAGAGGTACAGAAGGGCCTCGAGAACCTCATGGCAGGCAGGACCACCTTTGTCATAGCGCACAGGCTCTCGACCGTTCGCAACGCCACTCGCATCATCGTGCTCTCCGGGGGCAGGATAGTGGAGACAGGGCGGCACGATGAACTACTCGAAAAGAACGGCGAGTACGCGCGGCTATACGCCATGCAGTTCGGCGGAAAAATACAGGCAGGCTGAGAAAGAAGATATAAGAGAGAGACACTAAAAGACGAAAAGGGTCTGGCCGGCTGGCAGAGCCAGCCGGATAATGATGATGATATGGAGATAAAGATAAAAGAACGGGATATAAAGAAGCGGCCTCTGGCCGCATATTGAAAAAATCTACTTTCTTTTAAAAAAGAAAGTAGAACAAAGAAAACCAGTACCAGCGGCCCTGCGGGCCGCTGGAAAGAACCGCAGGGTGGGCGGAGCAAAGCGACGTCCATCAAAGAAGATGAAAAAGATACTCAAGGCCGCTACGCGTACACTCGGCCCGCCCCTTGCCGCCCGCGCAATACGTCTCATTCACGCCACCATGCGCATAGAGTACGTGAACGACGGGCCTTGCAGGGAGTTTCTCCGTGACGGCGGCAACATAATACTCGCCTTCTGGCACGGTCAACTCCTCATGATGCCCTACTCGTACTTCGGGACAGAGGGCGTTACGATACTCGTGAGCCAGCACAGCGACGGCGAACTCATAGCAAGGACAGTGAAGAGTTTCGGCATACGCTCTGTGCGGGGCTCTACCACGCGGGGCTGGTTCGGCGGGTTCAAGGCCATGCTCAGGACAGCGCGGAGCGGCGGAGACCTGGCCATTACGCCAGATGGTCCCAGGGGCCCGGCCCGCAAGGCCCAGAGCGGTGTGATACAACTCGCCTCCAAGACAGGTCTTCCCATCGTGCCCGTGGCATTCGCGGCCTCGCGGAAAAAGACCTTCAGGAGTTGGGACTCCTTCATGGTGCCGAGGCTCTTCTCGCGCGGCGCCTTTGTCTATGGCGACCCGGTCTTTATCCCAAGGAGACTCAAGGCCAGTGAGGCCGAAGAGGCGAGGCTGGCGCTTGAGGAGAGGCTGAACTCCCTGACTCAAGAGGCTGAAGCCCGGGTGGCCAGGTAGAGCGTCTGCGGGCTCTCCTCTCTGAGGCGCCCTCTGATGGACGGCCTTTTATCAGAACAGTTTTCAAGAGCCCCATGCTCCAGCCCGGAAAAATCTTCCCATGAAATACCTTGTCTACGATATCCTTTTTCATGGCTTCTTCGCGGCCACCCTCCCCTATGTCCTGTACAAGGCCGCTGTTACGGAAAAATACCGCGAAGGCATAGGCGAGAGGTTTGGCCGCATAGGTCCGGAAAAACTTGCCCGCCTAGGTGGCAAGGGGCCGGGTGTCTGGATTCATGCCGTTAGCGTTGGCGAGACCAGGGCCGTCATGCCGCTCCTAAGAGGCATTAGAAAGAAACACCCCGCTGCCCGAATACTCTTTTCCACTACCACGAAGACCGGCCAGGCCGTGGCCCGAGCCGAGGGAGGAGAGTTCATAGATGCCCTTGTGTACTTTCCACTCGATTTCTCCTGGGCCGTAAAGAAGGTCATTGATGAATTTCGTCCTGATATCTTCATAGTGGTGGAAAAAGAGGTCTGGCCCAACATGTACCATGCACTGGACGAGAGGGGCGTGCCCATAGTGGTGGTGAACGGGGTCATCTCCGAGCGTTCGTACAGGAGGTTTCTGAAGTTCAGGTTTTTTTTCGAGGACATTTTTTCGAAGATAGGTTTTTTCTGTGCCCGAACAGAGGTAGACCTGGACCGCGCCATAGGCCTTGGTGTTCGGGAAGGCCGCGCCATGGTGGCGGGCAACCTCAAGTTTGATCAATTGGCAGGGAGTCGTGTTAAACCTCCTGCAGGCCTTGAGCGAGCGCTCGGTCTTGGCCCTTCGGATATTCTTTTCGTGGCAGGCTCCACGCACCGCGGTGAGGATGAGATAATTATCTCGGCCTTTGAGAGAGCAAGGAAAAGACACGATGTCCTCAGGCTTGCCATTGCCCCGCGCCACCCCGAGAGGTTTGGCGAGGTGGAGGAGATAATAAGGAAGAGCGGCCTCTCGTACAGGAAACGATCAAGAGGAAAGGGTGGCCTGGGCAAGAAGTCTGGAGAGTGCGCCTGTGATGTCTTTCTCCTTGATACAATGGGCGAACTCCTCGCTCTTTACGGCCTTTCTCACATCGCCCTTGTGGGCGGAAGCCTGCTGCCTGGCGTTGGAGGCCATAACCTTCTCGAGCCCGCGGGGCTCGGCGTTCCTGTTCTCTTTGGTCCGCACACAGAGACCTGCGCTGAGATGGCCGGGATGCTGCTTGAAGCCAGGGGCGGGCGTGTTGTCAGAGGGGTTGAAGACCTTGCCGGGGCCCTTGGGGAACTCGCCGCGGACAAGACCCTTCGTGAGTCCATGGGCCGCGCCGCAAGGGGCGTAGTAGAGAAGAACCGCGGGGCAGTAAAGAGAACTCTCGGCGTAATAGAGGGGCTACTGAAAAAGAGATGATTGTGAGGTTTTTTGTGGCGGGCAGAGCCCTCTCTACGGTTTTGTTCGGCCTCGACTATTTGCGCCAAGATCAGTTTTCTTTGTCTTACTTTCTGTTGTTAAAGTGTCATAGGTGTTATGCCCTCTCTACGGTTCTGTTCGGCCTCGACTATTTGCGCCAAGATCAGTTTTCTTTGTCTTACTTTCTGTT
>CAYOVP010000012.1:0-27531 GCA_964407495.1 uncultured Thermodesulfobacteriota bacterium | reverse complement strand
GTTAAAGTGTCATAGGTGTTATGCCTTCTCTACGGTTCTGTTCGGTCTCGACTATTTGTGCTAATATCAGTTTTCTTTGTCTTACTTTCTTTTTTAAAAGAAAGTAAGGAAGTCTTTTTTTAGGTCTTTCATGGCGGGTTTTTTACGAAAGTCTATTGAGGCGCGCATTCGCGGCGAGGGTGGCGGAGGGGTTCTTGGCGCCGTGCTGGGCCCGCTTTCCTCTCTTTATGGTGCTGGCGTAAGCGTCCGCCTCGGTCTTTACAGGGCCGGGGTGCTGAAGCCACGCCGCCTTGGTTGCGGTGTTATCTCTATCGGCAACATCACGGCAGGTGGTTCTGGCAAGACCCCTGTCACCATGTTCATAGCGGGTTACCTCAGGGACAGGGGCGTACGCGTTGCCGTCGTAAGCCGTGGGTACGGCGGTACGAGCAAGGGGGTCTCTGTTGTGAGCGATGGCGCGGGTGTACTCATGGGGCCTGGTGAGGCAGGAGACGAGCCTGTGCTCATGGCGCGCCGTCTCGTGGGCGTTCCGGTTGTCATATCCTCTGACCGCTACGAGGCCGGACGGTTGGCCATGGAGAGGTTTGGTGCCGAGGTCATAGTCCTTGATGACGGCTTTCAGCACCTGGCGCTTCATAGAGATCTAAACATACTCCTTGTAGACGGGGCTATGGGCCTCTCTCGTGCGAGGCTTCTTCCGGCTGGGCCTCTGCGTGAGCCCCTCGGCAGTATTTCGCGCGCTCACCTCGTGCTCGTAAAGGGGGGGTGCCTCTCCAGCGAAGACAGGGCCCTTATTGATGACCACGGTCTCATGAGCACCGGCTTTGTCTACAGGCCGGTGGGAGTGAAGGATCTACGTACAGGTAAGTCTCTTGAGGTCGATGCCCTCGGGGGAACCCCGCTCTTCGCCCTCTCTGGCATTGCCGGGCCGGGGTCTTTTTCAGAGACCCTCGAGGGCCTTGGCCTGGAGGTGAAAGGCTCGCTCGCCTACCCCGACCACCATGTTTATGGCGCAGAAGACATGAGGGTGATTGGCGCCAAGATGCGAGAGACCGGCGCCGAGGCAGTTATTACAACCGAGAAAGACGGTGTAAAGATAGAAGGTCTCCTTGGGGGTAAGGGCCCGCGGTGCTATGCCCTTGTCATTGACGTGGAGATAGAGGGCAGGGGTGTCCTTGACGCCGCGCTTGCGCCCTTTACGAGGCACGGGGCAGGCGGCCTGGGGAGCGCTGGCTGCAGGAAAGGCGCCAGAGGGGGTGGAAAGTGAGTTTTCGCCTTGTAAAGTTCCTTGTCTATGTCCTTGGCCACCTGCCCAGGGCCCTGGTTCCGCCCCTTGGAAGGCTACTCGGAAGGCTGTACCATGCCCTTGACAAGAGCCACAGGAAACGGGCTCTGGACAATATGATACTTGCAGGTTACAGCCCATCACGCGCAGAGGCCCTTACGCGGAGGGTCTTCGAGAACATGGGTATAACGCTCCTCGAGGTGATGAGGCTTCCCTGGGTGAAGAGGGCCTCGGACCTCGATGTCATGGTGCGGTGCGAGGGGCTCGAACTCCTCGACGAGGCCCTGGAGCGTGGCCGGGGCGTGATGCTCATAACCGGGCACCTCGGCAACTGGGAACTCATGGCCACGTGGTACGCCCTTCATGGATATACCATGGACGTGGTGGTACGAGAGTTGGACAGCCCCCTTGGGGCCCAACTCATGAAATGGATGAGAACGCGCCATGGTAACGCCATGGTGCTGAAGAAGAGGTCCATGAGGAGGCTCTTGAAGACCCTTGCCTCTGGCGGCATTGCAGGGCTCCTCATCGACCAGAACGTGGCGCGCGTAGAGGGGGTCTTCGTCGATTTTTTTGGTCTGCCGGCCTGCACCAACAAGGGCCCGGCCATGCTCGCCGCTGTAAGCGGGGCCGCTGTTCTGCCCACCTTCATAACGCGTGAAAATGGCCGCCACGTCATAAGGATAGGCCCGGAGATAGAGGTGGTGAATAGGGGAGACAGGAAGAAAGACGCCCTTGAGAACACTGCCCGCTTTACAAGGGCCGTGGAAGAGGCCATACGACGGGCCCCTGCAGAGTGGTTCTGGGTCCATAGGAGATGGAAGACAAGGCCGGAGTAATGGAGTGATAAAGAAGGAAAGAAAATGAAAAAGATTTTCCACTTTCTTTTAGGAAAAAGAAAGTGGAGCAAAGAACACCGGTATGCCGTATGCTTTTTCCAGGCAGCATGCGCTATTTTTTAGTCTTTTATTATTCTTTCATATGTTAAAATATTCTCAATGCGGAAGGGGATAGGGCCCGGTGGCCCTGCAGGTCTTCAAAACCTGTTGTCGCCTTTACAGGGGATGGGTGGGTTCGACTCCCTCCCCCTTCCGCCATTTTTTTATTCTCGTCCATCGTCTCCCTTCTGGCCTGTCTTGACGCTATCCCTTTTTGCTGATAGAATCTGCTTGAGTGGCACCAGAGAAAAATTACCACCAAATAAGACGTTTGGCCGTACTTGCCGGGTGTTTTGCGGCCTTTGTTCCGGCGTTATTACTGCCCAGGCCCTCTGTATGGGTAGATGCGGAGTTTGACCGCCGTACCCGTCTTGCGTCTTTGCGTATATAAATATCCGCCCCTCTCGTGTATGTCCGTAATGGCTCACAATCTGGGCCGCCGCGCCTTTTCTTGAGTGCCTTAACCAGGGGAGGTCTATTATGAAGTGCGTAATCATGGCCGGAGGCTTCGGAACCCGGCTCAGGCCCCTTACCAACACCTTGCCAAAACCAATGGTCCCCATGGCCAACAGGCCCATGATGGAACACATCGTGGAACTCCTCGTCTCTCACGGCATCAAGGACCTTACGTCCCTCCTTTACTTTCATCCCGAGATCATAACCGAGCACCTTGGAGACGGGAGCAGGTATGGCGCGCGCATGGAGTATATAAGCGCCACCGCAGACCTTGGAACAGCAGGGGCCGTGGCCGCGGCCATGAGGTCGTGGAAGAGGCCCGAGACAACGCTCGTCATAAGCGGTGATGTCCTCACGGACATAAACCTCAAGGAGGCATTGGCCTTTCACAGGAAGAGAAAATCCATTGCCACCATTGTGCTCACACGTGTGGAGAACCCCCTGCCCTTTGGCATAGTCATAACTGACAAGAGGGGCCGGATCACGCGTTTTCTAGAAAAACCAGGCTGGGGAGAGGTCTTCAGCGACACCATAAACACGGGCATTTACATACTCGAGAAAGAAGTCCTGAAATACGTGCCAGAGGGGGTCGAGTTTGATTTCTCCAAGGAACTCTTCCCCATACTCCTCAGGGAAAAGCGCCCCATCTACGGCTACATAGGCGAGGGGTACTGGAAGGACGTGGGGAGCCTCGACGAGTACCGGCAGGCAAACCTCGATATCCTCAACGGCGCCGTAAAGGTAAACATACACGGCAGGGAGACGGGAAGGCCCGGCGTCTGGGTGGGCGAGGGGTCAAGGATAGACTTTACTTCGAGTCTCGAAGGGAGCGTGGTCATAGGCGAGAACTGCCGCATCGGGCCTGATACTCGCATTCTCAACTCTGTCATAGGGAGCGGCGTTGTGGTGGACGAGGGCACGGTCATCATGGACTCGGTCATCTGGGACAAGGTCTCGATCGGCACCCGCGCCCTTGTCCAGGAAAACGTCATTGCCAATGACACGTACATCGGCGCTGGCGCGCACCTCTCTGAGGGAGTGGTGGTGAGCGACCACTGCCGCATAGGAAGGAACGCCACTGTCAAGGCCAATGTGAAGGTCTGGCCCCATAAGACCGTTGACGACGAGGCGACCTTGGCCTCTTCCCTCATCTGGGGGCAACGCTGGAGCAGGAGTATTTTTTCGACCTATGGCGTCACCGGCCTTGCCAATATCGAACTGAGCCCCGAGTTCGCCGCAAAACTCGGGGCCGCATACGGCGCCACCCTCAAGCCAGGGGCCGTCGTCTCCACGAGCCGCGACGCCCACAAGACGTCCCGCATGCTGAACCGGGCCGTAATGACAGGCATACTCTCTACAGGCGTCAATGTACACGACTACGGCGTGGTGCCCATGCCGGTCTGCCGCTTCCTTGCGCGAAACAGTAACGAACTCGGCGGCATACACACGCGGCGCTCGCCCTTTGACGCCCTCCTTATAGACCTCAAGTTCTTTGACGAGAGCGGCCTCGACCTGCACCCAGGCTTCGAGAAGACCATAGAAAAACTCTTCTTCAGGGAAGACTTCAACAGGGTCTCGCTCGAGGACACAGGAGAACTGACCTTTCCCATCCATGGCTTCGAGTCGTACCAGGAAGGCTTCATGTCGGCCATTGACGCAGAGGCCATTCAGAAGAGAGAGTTCAAAATGGTGATGGACTACTCCTATGGGAGTTCGTCGCGTATCTTCCCTGCCATACTGGGACGCCTGAACTGCGAGGTCATCTCTCTGAACGCCAACCTCGACGGCACCAAGATTACGCGCACCCGCGAGGAGTTCGAAAAGGCCGTAACGCAACTCTCCACAATAGTGCGCTCTCTTAATGCCGATGTAGGCTTTCTCCTGGACTCCGGGGGAGAGAAGGTCTTTATAGTAGACGATACCGGCGAGGCCCTTGACGGCGAGACAGCACTCAATCTCGTCAGCCTCCTTGTCCTCAAGTGCGCCAAGAACCTGGGCATGGAGGGCAGCCTCTCTGTGCCGGTCACCGCGCCGCGGGCCATAGACAGCATGGCAAAGACCTATGGCTTTGAGGTGAGGCGGACGCGCACGAGCCCCCATGGCCTCATGGCAGAGGCGAGCACCAGCGAGAACCTCTTTGTGGGAGAGCCTACCGGAGGGTTCATCTTCCCCCGCTTTCAGCCCGTCTTCGACGGAATGTACGCCATAGTAAAGATACTGGAGATGCTCGCCATAGAAGGTACGAGCATACACCGCCTCATACGCGAGATACCACCGAGCATCATAATAAAGCAAAAGGTACCCTGCGCCTTTGAGCACAAGGGAGCCGTGATGCGCCGCCTTGCCGAGGACTCTGGCGGAAAGGACACCATACTCCTTGATGGCATAAAGATAAACTTCAAGGACAACTGGGTGGCCGCCTACCCCAGCCAGGACCACCCCTACTTCCATGTAATGGCCGAGGCATCGACAAGACAACAGGCCACGGAACTCATCTCCGAGTACTGCGAGAAGATAAAGAAATGGCAGGAGAGGCAGGGATGAGAAGAGAAGTAAGGTAAGAGAAAGAAGCGGCCTTTGGCCGCATATCAAAAAAACTTTTTGAGAAAAGAACGCCTGGCAAGGAAGACCTCCCGCTTTCTTTTGGAAAAAAGAAAGAGGGGCAAAGAAAACCAGTCCCAGAGCCCCCCGGAGGGGGCCTCTGGAAAAAATAGCGCAATCGGAGAGAGACCCGATGGCAGCAAAGATAAAGACTCTCGAGGTCGGCCCCCTTGACGTGAACTGTTATATCCTCTGGGACGAGGAGACGCGCGATTCCGTCATAATAGACCCCGGCGGCGATGCCCCGGTCATAGAGAGAGAGGTCCGCGCCGAGGGCCTCGACGTAATGTATGTACTGAACACGCACGGCCACTTCGACCACGTGGGCGCCGATGGCGAGGTAAAAGAACGCTTCAACGTCCCCCTTGGCATACACAGGGCCGATGCCGCGCTCCTCGAGAAGGCCCCTGAGCATGCCTGGTTCTTCGGCCTCAGGGCCGAGGCCCAGCCTGCGCCCGATTTTTTTCTCGAAGACAATGGTGTGGTGGAGACAGGGCCTCTGAGACTCGAGGTCCTCCACACACCAGGTCATACGCCTGGCGGGGTCTGTCTGTACATGAGAGAAGAGGGTATCCTCTTCAGCGGAGATACGCTCTTTGCTGGCTCCGTCGGGCGCACAGACCTAGAGGGAGGCTCTACGGAGACGCTCCTTCACTCCATACGCACGCGTCTCCTGACGCTCGATGACAGCGTGACCGTGTTCCCCGGGCACGGCCCGGCCACAACCATTGGAGATGAGCGCCGCCATAACCCCTATCTCGGCGGAGGCACGGCCTTTTAATGCAGAGGCGCGCCCATGCCCACGAGATAGAAAGATACTGTTATTCAAGGTTTTTTTCGGGACATCACACTTTTTGAGCGAGGAGTCTTATCTCCAGGAGCATGAGTAAACTCAGGGGAAAGAACATAACGCTCTGCCTTACAGGGGCCATCTCGGCCTACAAGGGCCTTGAACTCGCCCGTTTACTCGTCAGGGCAGGCGCCATTGTGAGCCCAGTGATGACAGAGTCGGCGGCAAGGTTCGTCTCGCCCCTGAGCCTCGGTGTGCTCGCAGGTGCAGAGGTCTTTACAGACGTCTTTACGGGCAACTCTGGTGGCCGCGAGGCCAAGGAAGGCGGGTATGTGCGGCACATCGACGTGGCGCAAGGAGCAGACCTCGTTGTAATAGCACCGGCAACTGCCAATATCATAGGCAAGATAGGTTCTGGCCTGGCCGACTGCCCGGTGAGCCTCGTTGCCATGGCAACACGGGCCCCCATCCTAATTGCCCCCTCCATGAACACTGCCATGTGGGAGAACGTGGTGGTGCAGAAGAACGTAAAGAGCCTGAAGTCCCGTGGATGTGTCTTCGTAGGGCCGGAATACGGCGACCTTGCCTGCAATACCACGGGCATGGGCCGCATCTCCGAGCCAGCGACCATACTCGGAGCAATGGAGGACATGCTGACGGAAAAAGACCTTGCCGGCGAAAAGGTACTTATAACCGCCGGGCCAACGCGCGAGCACATCGACCCCGTGCGTTTCCTCTCCAATGCCTCCTCGGGGCGAATGGGCTATGCCCTTGCCCGCGAGGCCAGGCGCAGGGGCGCAGGCGTGAGGCTCATAAGCGGGCCTGTGGCCATGGACCCCCCTTCTGGCGTGGAGTTTAATGGCGTGAGTTCAGCGGCAGAGATGCGGGAAGCCGCTCTTGCGGCCTTTGGTGGCGCAACGCTCGTAATCTCCAGCGCCGCGGTAAGCGACTTCAGGCCTGAGAAGACCCTTGAGACAAAGATAAAGAAGACAGGGGCCTCTGCCGCGCTGAGGCTCGTGCCGACTTTGGATATCCTCAAGGAAATGGGTGCACGGAAAAGACCAGGCCAGATCCTCATCGGCTTTGCCCTCGAGACAGACAACCTCCTCGAGAACGCCACGAAGAAACTCAGGGAAAAAAACCTGGACATGATCATTGCCAACAGGCCCGAGGCCATGTCGAGCGAGACAGGCAGGGTCATGATCATCACGGCTGGCGATGGCCCCAGCGGCATAAAGGCCGAGGAGATGCCAGAGGCAGGAAAGGACAGGATAGCAGAGTGGGTCCTTGAGAGGGCCGCGAGGCTGAGGTCGAGGGCCGGCACCGTGGAGAGGACTTAGCCCCCAACCTCCCTGAGGGCCTCTTTGATGTAACTCTCCCAGTCTCCTCCATCCCTCAGGCATGTCTTGAGGCGGCGTCTCGCAAGCCCGGCGGCCCTGAGATTCTTCTTGCCCGTTGGGTCCCTCTCAAGACAACCTGCCCCCTCCATGTCGCTCAGCACCTCTGCCGCGGCCTCTATGGAGGCGCTCAGATATCTTTTTCGAAGAGTCCTGGGCAGGGGCCAACTCGAAGACCTGTCCATGAGGCGCAGTGCCTTCTGCCAGTGCCTTATCCTGTTAAGGAGCATGAAACTCGAGAATATGGCCCTGTTCGTCGTAAAGGAGAGCGGTGTGCCCGTGATGACAGAGTCGAGAAGGCGATGGTTCTCGGCGCTCGCACCGAGAGCAAGACACTTCTGGAGTTTCCAGGCCTCCTTGTCTGCAAGTGCGTCGAAGCGGAGTTCCCAGTACAGGTGACGTAGCGTACGCGTGGGAAAGGAGCGTATGATCATCTCTGGTATGAAGAGGTTGTGAGCCACCGTGTCCGCGGCGAGGTGGCTGAGGTAACCGCAGGCAAAGGCCTTCTCAGCCGGCCCCTTTGCCCGCTCAAAGACCTTCCTGCCTATGCGCCAGTTGTGACAGTGGCGGAGTTCATCGACGAGGTTCTTGCCTACAACGATGTCCGCACTTACGCTCCCGTAGATGAAGTCGTGGGGAAAACAGGCGATAATCTCGCGTAGCGCGCCGCTGACAAGGCCGGGGCTTGAGAGCAGGGTGTGGGCTATCTCGAGATGAGTGGCAGGACCCCAGGCCCAGGCGCTCTGCGGTGAGAGGAGGACTAAAAAAAGACTGGATAATATGATGAGCGGTAGTATCATAAAAGAAAAAAACTCCTTTACTTTCTTTTAAAAAAGAAAGTAAGACAAAGAAAACCGGTATTAGCGCAGGTCCCTTGTCATGTGTTAGCGTCAAGGGCGGCAGGCACGACACCGGCGGCCCCGCAAGAAAGAAAGTAAGACAAAGAAGACTAATACCAGCGGCCCTCCTGGCCGCTGAAAAATGTTACTTATAATTTATCTCAAGGAACCTGGACTGTAAAGTGCAAAACTCACAGGACAAGAGAGATGACAAGGGGGGCGGCGGCGCGGACGATGCCCTTGAGACCCTTCTAAGAGACGCTGTTGCCTACCTCGAGTACGTGGCCCTGGCGGGCGTAGACCTACTGCCCCTTGGCCGCGAAGGGGTAGGGAGCCGTGGGGTCGAGCCAGCAGAGTGCGCGGCCTGCCCATTTAGCAAGACAAGGGAGGCTATTTTCGAGGGCCTTGGAGGCGAGTGCCCGAAGTTGGCCTTTGTCTGCGATGTGCCGCCGCCAGCGTCCTCATGGGGCACTGCCCGCTACTCGCCCTTTACCGGAGAGAAAGGCCAACTCCTACGTAGAATTATCGAGGCAGCGCAGCAGAAGGCCGGCCTCGGTGAAGACGATATGGCTATCCTCTTTGCCATAAGGTGCGTGCCGCCGAAGAACAGGGAGCGGGCCCAACTTGAAGAGGCCTTTGAGGCCTGCGCGCCCCTTCTGAGAGAAGGCCTTGCATGTCTTGCACCGCCGGTTGTCCTCGCCTTTGGAGATGAAGCCCTGCGCGCGCTGACTGGTCCAGATGGCCAGGCGCCCCAGAGGGGCGCGCTTACAGAAATTCATGGAATGAAGGTTATCCTGACCCATGGTCTCGACGATCTTCTGAGAGACGATGACCAAAAGACCCTCAGGACAGCCACCTGGTCTCATATCCAGCGGGCCCTCAAGGTCCTGGAGGGCTGAGACCTTCTTTGGTCAGCACCAAGGTCTTTTTCTTCTCAGCCACCTTTCTTCCATTACTTGTCCTCGACTTGTGCTTAACCCTCTCCCCGCCCCACTCGCCACCCCTTGGCCCGGCCTCATGGGGTCCCTCGAGAGGGGTATTATTTCCCCTCTCTTGTACTCACCTCTTTTAGACCTGTCTTTCAAAAGGGCGCTTATACTGCTAAACTGTATATATGCGTACGTTTCGAGGCATATCGACCCTCATCGTCATACTGGCCGGCCTCTTTCTCGTTCTCATAGCGCCTGGCCTCAGGGCCGGTTCAGGCGCAGAAATAAGAGGGGCTGGCAAGAGTGTACGAGAGGCGCAGGGACAGAAGGGTCGCGCGGCCTCTTTGGCAGAGGTCTATTATCTTCGCGCCCAGGGCGTCATAAACCCTGTAATGGCCGAGTTCATAGTCTCCAACATCGAGAGAGCCGAGGCAGAGAGGGCCGCGGCCCTTGTCATAGAACTGGATACACCAGGCGGGCTCGACACGTCGATGCGCGAGATTATAAAGCGCGAACTCGCCGCTACCCTGCCTATCGTGGTCTATGTTGCGCCTGCAGGCTCGAGGGCCGCATCTGCAGGGGTCTTCATAACGTACGCGGCGCACATTGCGGCCATGGCCCCGGGAACGAATATTGGTTCTGCCCACCCCGTGGCAATGGGCGGTGGCAAGATGGACAAGACCATGCTCGAGAAGGTGGAGAACGATGCCGCGGCCTACATACGCGGTATAGCACGAAAGAGGCGGAGAAACGCCAGGTGGGCTGAGAAGGCAGTACGCAAGAGCGTGAACATCACGGCGGAAGAGGCCCTGAAGATAAAGGTCATAGACGTCCTGGCAAGGAACAGGAGCGAACTCCTCAGGAAGATTGACGGCATGAAGGTGGACCTTCTTGGAGGGCCAGCGGTCGTCAGTACAGAGGACGCGGTGGTGCGTGTGGTGGAGATGGGGCTTAGAGAGAGGGTGCTCAAGGCCATTTCAGACCCAAACGTTGCCTATGTCCTCATGATGATAGGCATTCTTGGCCTCTACTTCGAACTCTCGAACCCAGGGGCCGTACTTCCCGGCGTTGTGGGCGCCATCTCGCTCGTACTTGCCTTCTACGCCCTTCATACCCTCAATATAAACTACGCGGGCCTCATCCTCATAGGCCTTGCCGTAGTCTTCTTCATAGTGGAGATAAACGTGGTGAGTTACGGGCTCCTCACGCTCGCGGGTATCGTCTCGCTGGTCTTGGGTTCTCTCATGCTCTTTGACTCGCCCCTTCCCTTCATGCGGCTCTCAATATGGGTGATGCTTCCTGCCGTGGTCTTCATGGCGGGTTTCGTGGCCTTTACGCTGTACATGGCAGTGCGTCTGCAGAGGCGAAGGTCCGTTGCCGGGGCCGAGGGTATAATAGGCGCCAGAGGCAGGGCAGTGGGTGAGATCCGCCCGGGCCAGAGGGGCAAGGTCTTTGTGCAGGGAGAGTACTGGGACGCTGTCTGCGACAGGGAGGTCAGAAATGGCGAGGCCGTGGAGGTAGTGGGCGTAGAGGGCCTTCTGCTCACCGTGAGAAAGAAGGGAACCCCATGAAGGGGATAAAGAGACAAACCGCCCTGGTCTTAGAGAAGAGTAGCCAGGGCAAGAGAGAAGGAGGCCCGAGATGCCGGTAAATGTAGCAACAGGCGGGGTGGTACTTGCAGTAATAGTAATCCTGCTCCTCTTCAGCGCGGTAAAGATACTGAGAGAATATGACAGGGGAGTGGTATTCTTTCTCGGAAGGTACCAGGCCGTGAAGGGGCCTGGGCTGGTGATCATAATTCCAGGGATCCAGAAGATGACAAAGGTGAGCCTGAGGACCATTACCATGGACGTGCCACCGCAGGAGGTCATAACAAGAGATAATGTATCCGTTCGGGTGAATGCTGTGGTGTATTTTCGTGTCGTCTCTCCCGAGAAGGCCATCATCGCAGTAGAGAACTATCTCTATGCCACGAGCCAGTTGGCTCAGACGACGCTCAGGAGCGTCTGCGGGCAGGCCGAACTGGACGAACTCCTTGTGGAGCGCGATAAGATAAACCGTCATATCCAGTCCATCCTCGATGAGCAGACAGACCCATGGGGTATAAAGGTGAGCGTCGTGGAGGTAAAGGCCATTGACCTGCCCGAGGAGATGAAGCGGGCCATGGCCAAGCAGGCCGAGGCCGAGCGCGAGAAGCGCGCCAAGGTGATACACGCAAGCGGAGAGTTCAAGGCCGCGGAGAAGATACTGGAGGCCGCAAACCTCCTGAGCCAGAACCCGGTATCACTGCAGTTGCGCTATCTCCAGACCCTTACCGAGGTGGCTGCGGAGAAGAACTCGACAACAATCTTTCCCCTTCCCATAGATTTACTGAAGCCCTTCATGACTGGCAAGAAGAGCGGCGAGTAGGGTGATGGCGGGAGGGGCGTTTTTTTTCAGTCTCAGTGGTATTCGCAAAAATAGGTTTTCTTTCTCCCGCTTTGTTCCATGAGACATTCCAGGGGCCGTGTCCTTGGCGGGTTTTTTTCGGTGTGGAGGCGTCTTCGCAAAAATTGGTTTTCTTTGTCCCGCTTTGTTCCTTGAGGCATCCCAGGGGTTGTGCCCCTGGCGGGGTTTTTTAGGTGTCGGGGCGTCTGCACAAAAATTGGTTTTCTTTGTCCCACTTTCTTTTTCCTAAAAGAAAGTGGGGGGGTGTATTGTCTCTTCGGTCATTTACTCCTCGTTCTTTTTGTCTTGCGGTCTCTGGTCTTTTCGGGGTAAAAGAGTTTATACAGGCATATTGGGGGCGTGATGGGAACTGAGAGAAAGGCACCTGGTGAAAAGACATATCTTGGTCACAGGAAGAGGCTTCGCAGGAAGTTCTCTGGCACGGGTCTTGGTGGGTTTCACGACTACGAGACCCTGGAGTTCCTTCTTACTTTTGTCATACCTCGGTGTGATGTGAAGCCAAGGGCAAAGGCCCTGATCAAGAAGTTCGGCGGTCTCTCTGCGGTCCTTGACGCACCGGCCTCAGAACTGCGCGCCATGCCAGGGGTTGGAACCAGGTCTTCGGCCCTTATGGGGCTTGTGGGCGCGCTTGCCAAGGTCCTCCTTTCAGAGCGTGCCGATATTGGTCCGGCCCTTAATGCGCCCGCAGACGTAGCGCGTTTCATAAGGCCGCGCATAGGGTCGGGGGAGGGAGAGTTCCTCTACGCCCTTTACCTCGACTCCAAGAACCGGCCCATTGGCCTCGAGACCATCTTCGAGGGGCGGCCAGATTCTGCAAGCCTTCCGAGGAGGCGGATAATGGAGATGGCCATAGAGCATAACGCAAGGTCCATCATCTTTGTCCATACCCTGCCAGCGCTCTCTGCCGCCGAGGGAGCGCCGGCAAGGCCTCTTGCCATGGCCCTCCGCTCTCTGGCTTCTTCCCTCGATATCCTTGTTCACGATTATATCATCTTTGCGAAAGACGAGGTCTTGAGTGCCAGCGAGCAGGGCTGGTTCAAGGCCTGACCTCGCCGTGCTTGTGAGGTTTCTTGCTCCCAGTCGGCCAATAGACCCTTTCTTTCCCTGGTCTTGTCTCAGTGGCCGCCAAGAAGCCTTATTCTCTTTTCAAGGATCTTCTCTGTATATCTCTTCGCCCGCTCTACTGCGTCATGGAGGCCAAGGCCAGAGACCAGACCTGCTGTAACTGCGCTCGACAGGAGGCAACCTGTTCCGTGAAAGGCTCCTGCCGGACCGTGGATCCTTTTTCCCGCCAACTCGTGAAAATCCGTTCCATCGTGGAGAAGATCCAGAGGCGCTGTGCCAAGGTGTCCTCCCTTGACAAGCACAGCGTCAGGGCCGAGTTCATTGTAGATAATTACAGCGGCCTCTCGCATGGAATGAATATCATTTACCTCTCTGCCTGTGAGGGTTGCGGCTTCGGAGAGGTTTGGTGTCACGAGGGTGCAGAGGGGAAGGAGCCTGTCCCTGAGTATTTTTACACCATCTTTGTCCAGAAGGGGAAGGCCGCCCGTTGAGCCGAGCACTGGGTCGAGGACTACGAGGCAGGGCTCATGGCGCTCTATCATGTCTGCTACGGCCTCCACATTGGCCCCTGTTCCGAGCATGCCTATCTTTACACCAGAGACAAGGGGGCTGGAGAGGGCCGACTCTATTTCTGCAGAGAGCAGTAGGGCGTCTACGGGACGTACCTCCTGTACGCGCTCAAGGTCCTGGACCGTAAGGGCTGTGACCACTCCTGCCGAGCCCAGACCAAAGTCTGAGTAGACCCCTGCGTCGGCCAGGACCCCGGCCCAACCCGTGGGATCAAAGCCCGCTATGGTGAGGGCCCTTCGCAAGGTATCGTGCTCCATAGCCATCTACCGTCCTCTCAGCCGAGTAGGAGAAAGAGAATGGACTGTCCCACGCCGATAAGAAACCCCATGAGCCCGCCGAGGTACTCGAGGTGCTTGAGTTCGCGGGAGATGAAACCCGTGAGTAGTCCCTCGAACCTCTCGAAGTCCATGTTGTCTATCCGCGAGACCATGAGGGCCTTGAGGTCGATGCCGTCCTTGAACCTGGCGGCAAGTTCGTGCTTCTTCCTCTCTATCTGCCTGATGATGTCCTTTGTGAGGCGGCGCTTGAGTTGACGCGTTATCTCCTTTGAGGCAAGACCAATGACAGGGATGGAGTTGACCTTCTTCGAACTGAGGCGCTTTTCCACAAGGTCGTTAATCATGCCCTCTACCTCGGCTTCCCAGTTTATGCCGGACAAGAGGCCTGTAATGTCCTCGGCGCTTATGACCTCGCGCTCGATGGTGCCTGCTATGGAGCGGGCTATCTCTTTGCGGCGCTTGGGTATGAGGCCCTGAAAGGTAAGGCCTGCTATGCGTACGGGCTTTAATGGCCTGAAGAGGAGTTTTATGGCAACATAGTTGGTGAGCCAGCCTATGACAGCACCGATGACGGGAGGAAAGAAAATCTTGTAATGAGTAAGAATAGGGCTCATGAGGGTCTACTAAAAAGCGAAAAGAGAACAAGGCGGACAGGGGCCGCAGTTTGAAAAACACAAAAGAGAAAGGAGCGGGCAACGCCCGCACATTGAAAAAACTTTCTTTTAGGAAAAAGAAAGCGGGGCAAAGAAAACCAGTATGGGGCGGTCACTCCACCATGCTCCCCCTCCCCCCCTCAGCCTGCCGCCTGCGCCCCATGAGAGCGTTATCATCAGGAAAAAGTGGGCGCGTCCCATCAACAAAGAGAAAACCGCAACGGTTTTTCTTCAGGACTTCGAGGGCCGTTTTTTGTTCATCTCCTCCTCAAAGTACTTTCTGTACAGGATCTCCCACTCGCGGCTCCCCTCGGGGATGTCTCTTGAGAGCGATCGTATCTTCTGCCGCGCCAGGTCATCGGCGCGGTCTTCTATCTCGAAGATAGAGGTTATGATGCGTTTTGTCTCGGCAAGGGCCCGCGCGTCGTCGGTGAAGTCCACGAGGTCGTCCTTCCAGACAGCGTCTGTCATTAGATGCGCTATGTGGGAGATGCGTTCCTCTGAGAGCCTCACAGGACTATACCCCTCTCTTTTGCCAGTTTGTTCTTGAGCATGCGGAACATCTTCCTGTAATCAACGCCGCCCCTGTCCATCTCGCCCATATGGGAGTTGAGGATACCCTCTACCTCACGGTCAAGTGCCTCCTCTGCCCTCATGTCCTCGATTACGGCCCGGCGCATTCGCTCAAGGACCTTGTCCTCGTCTGCCTTGAATACGATGAGCCCCTTTTCCTTGAGACCACTGAGGACACTCTTCGTGATCTGGTCTATCTGGTCTCTCTTAATACGCATACCAAGAAATTATCACAGCAGGGGGTTCTTTGCAAGTTTGCCGGCCTGAAGCAGCCTTGACGCAGGAGGCCTTATCCTATATCGTGTGTGTCTCTACTTTATGCAGGGGACTACGGTATGAGAAGAAAAAAGACAAGAGTCATCTACGGGATGAACCCTCTCAGAGAGGCCATGGCCGCGGGCACGCCGCGCCTTTGCAAGGTGCTCTTGGCCAGGGTAGGGGGCAGGAACGCCGGAAAGGCCCATGAGGGCCGCTCGGTCCAGGGCCTCGTGCGGCAGGCCCTGGCACTGGGTATACCTGTAGAGAGGGTGAGCGCCTCGGAGATAACGCGCCTTGCCGGCACACCCAAACACCAGGGCGTGGCGGCCCTGGTGGACCGGGACTTTGGTTATGTCTCTCTCGATGAAATCATCGGCTCTGTAGAGCGCGAACGCCAGGCGGGGCGGCAGAGCATCGTCCTTGTGCTCGATTCCATAAAAGACCCCGGCAATCTTGGCTCCCTCATAAGGGCCGCCCTCTCTGCAGGGGCAGTAGGAGTGGTCATACCGCGCGACAGGGCCTGTCCCCTTACCTCCACAGTGGCAAAGGCCTCGGCAGGCGCGGTGAGCCACGTGCCTGTGGCCAGGGTTACGAACCTCGTGCGCGCCATAGGAGAACTCAAGGACCATGGCCTCTGGACAGTTGCCCTCGAGGCCGATGCATCCGTGGATATCTACTCCGTCGACCTTGCCGGTGATACGGCGATAATAGTGGGGAGCGAAGGTGAGGGGATCCGAAGGCTCGTAAGGAAAGCCGCCGATCAATGCGCCTTCATACCCATGGCCGGAGCAGTGGGCTCGCTGAACGCCGCCCAGGCCGGGGCCATCGCCCTCTTCGAGGCAAGGCGCCAGGCCATGGCCGGAAAGAGAGCAGAAGAGGATTGATCGCAACGCCCCCTGGCAAGGTTACGCCAGCCCCAAGGCCGCCTATCCGGCCTTCTCTTCTTCCTTGCGCCACCTCTTCAGAGTGGGTATTAGTTCTGAAGCCAGGATCCTGGCACGCTCAACGGGCATCTTTTTCTTCTCTGCCATGGAGGCGGCAACCTTCTCTATCATCTCCTCCATGGTGATATCAGGTTCCGTGAACTCACCCTTGAAAAAACAGTACTTGCAGTAATTAACGTCAATCACGCCTGTTGCTGTTGTCCCAAAATCGAAACGGTTCTTGATCTCAGCACCGCAACTCTGGCACGATGGCGATAAAAGTCTTGGCGTTCCCATCTTGCTACTCCTTTGTGCTTCCTTGTTGTTGTTGCTCTTTGTTTACCCTTGTATCCTGAGGTTCAGACCATCTTCTCCGTGAGTCTTCTGCCAGCGAGTATATGCACGTGCATGTGAAAAACGCTCTGACCACCGCCGGCGTTGGTGTTTATGATAGTGCGAAAACCGCTCTCACCAAAACCGAACTCCTCGGCAACATCTACTACAATCGAGAGCATCTTTCCCGCAAGCGACGCGTCGTCATGCACGCACTCCATCATATTCCTGTAGTGTTTCTTCGTAATCACGAGCAGGTGCGTGGGAGCCTGGGGAAACTTGTCCTTTATGACAATGAGGTCATCTGTCTCGAGGAGTTTCTCGGCCACTGCAGTGCCGGAGACTATCTGGCAGAATATGCACTCACCCATCTACTCTGCCCGCCTTCTTCTTACGTGACCTCTTCTCCTCTATGCCAGAGACCCCGAACCTGCGCTCCAACTCCCTCCCAACCTCCCCCATGCCGAGCCCCCTCTTTGAGAGCATGACCATGAGATGGAAGACAAGGTCCGCGGCCTCGTGAACCACCTCCTTGTCCGTTCCCTCGCGCGCCGCCTCCATGAACTCTCCCGCCTCCTCTTCCACCTTCTCGAGGATGGCCCCGGCACCCTTTGCATAGAGCCCGGCAACATAGGAACTCTCAGGCGAGGCCGACTTTCTCTCCTCCAGGACCTCCTGAAGGCGTTCGAAGATCCCGCCGATGCCACCATCGGCCTCACCCTCTACCTCGCCGGAGCCAAGGGTATGGAGCCTCCTGAAAAAACAACTCCTCTGCCCGGTATGACAGGCAGGGCCCGCCGGGTCTACCCTGAGGAGCAAGGTGTCGCCGTCACAGTCGTAGTCCACAGTCCTGACGTATAAAAAGTTGCCGCTCGTCTCACCCTTTACCCAGAGACAACCGCGGCTCCTGCTGAAAAAACAGGCCTTGCCACCAGAGAGGGTCTCCTTAAGAGAATCCCTGTTCATCCAGGCCATCATGAGAACCCTGCCAGTAGACCTGTCCTGAACAATGGCAGGAACAAGACCCGCTGAGTCAAACTTTATGTCCGAAACCTTGCCACTCCCTATGAACAATAGAAGAACCCTTAGAAAAAGTTGTGAAAAAGAAAATCTTCCACTTTCTTTCAGGAAAAAGAAAGTGGAGCAAAGAAAACCAGTCTTTGCCCATGCCGCGAGTCGCCTTGCCGGCACCCCTGCGCCAGAGCCATGACCTTTCTGAAGAAAGAGGGCAGAGCAAAATAGTCCGCTATTTAATAATAGGCACTACTGTCCGGTTTGTCAATGCCGAGGCCAACTCTCCCCTGCCCGGCACATCCCCTTGCTCCCGCCCCCTTCCTTAAAAACCTTGACGAACCCAAGTATCTGATATATCTTAAAAACTTATGAAGAACCTTGCCGCCATAGTGCTTGCCGCAGGAAAGGGCACGCGCATGAAGTCCGCCCTCCCAAAGGTACTCCACGAGGTAGCGGGCGTGCCCATGATCACTCACGTCGTAAGTCTCCTAAAGGCCCTTGGTCTTGGAAAGATCATCGTGGTCGTGGGGCATGGCGCGCCTATGGTCCGGGACTGTCTCCAGGGCCTCGACATAACATTCGTAGAGCAGAAAGAACAACTTGGCACAGGACATGCCGTGCTGACCGCCGTCGAGGCCCTGGAGGGCTTTACAGGAGATATACTCATACTCTCGGGCGATGTGCCTCTCCTTACCCGGCCAACAGTAAGGGGCCTGCTCCGGATATATCGGAAGGCCGGGCCCGGCAGGGCAATGGCCCTCATCACAGCCGTACTCGACCATCCCACTGGCTACGGACGCATCATACGCGATGAGAGCAGGAAAATTCTCCGCATCGTGGAAGAAAAGGACGCAAGGCCTGGAGAAAAGGCCATCCGCGAGGTGAACACAGGGTGCTATCTCATTGATTCCGCCTTTCTGAAGGGGAATATAGGTAGAATAGGGGCCTCTAACGCACAGGGCGAGTACTACCTGCCCGACCTTGTCCGTCTCGCCGTGGAAGCAGGCCGCAAGGTCGCGGCCCTTACGCTCTTTGACCCCACCGAGGTAATGGGCATAAACAACCGCGTGGAACTCGCAGCCGCAACACGCGTCATGAGTAAACGCATCCTCCGCCATCTCATGATGAGCGGCGTCACCATAATAGACCCCGATAGAACGGTCATAGGCGCGGATGTGAGAATAGGCCGTGACACCATAATACACCCGGGCGTAAGTATCACGGCCTCCGCCATTGGCCGTGGCTCTGTAATAGAGCAGGGCGCCATTATCACCGGCTCCAGGATCGGTACCAGCGTCACCATACGGGCCTATTCCATAATCGAGGAGAGTAGTATAGGCAAGAAGGCGGTCATCGGTCCCTTTGCGCGCCTCAGGCCCGGCAACCGCCTTGCCGAGGATGTCCGGATAGGCAACTTCGTGGAAATAAAAAAATCGAGACTCGCAAGGGGCGTAAAGGCCGGGCACCTCTCCTACCTCGGCGACTCCGTCATAGGCGCAGGAGTAAACATCGGCGCAGGCACCATAACGTGCAACTATGACGGAAAGAAAAAATTCACAACCCGCATAGGCGCAGGCGCCTTTATAGGGAGCGACACCCAACTCGTGGCCCCTGTCAGCGTGGGGCGCGGGGCCTACGTGGGCTCTGGCACCACGGTAACAAGAGACGTACCCCCAGGGGCGCTCGTCACGTCGCGCGCAACGGAAAAGGTCATAAAGGGCTGGGTGAGGCGCAGGTTCGGCAAGTAAGGAAGGCCAGTACCTGCGGCCCTTCTGGCCGCAGGACAAATTGACGGAGATCTCGGGAAAAAATGTGCGGCATTGTAGGATACAGCGGCGAAAGAAATGCCGTGGACATACTCATAGCTGGGCTCAGAAGGCTCGAGTACAGGGGGTATGACTCGAGCGGCCTTGCCCTCATGGAAGACGGCCACATAGAGATCATCCGTGCCGTGGGAAAACTCGACGAACTCATAGAGGCCACGGCAGGCCGGGTCCTAAGGGCGCATACCGGCATAGGACATACGCGCTGGGCCACCCATGGACGCCCCACAGAGGCCAACGCACATCCGCACATGGAAGGCTCCGTGGCAGTGGTGCATAACGGCATCATAGAGAACTACCTCGACCTCAAGAGAAGACTTGTCGAGGAGGGCGCCACCTTCAAGTCAGAGACAGATACCGAGGTCCTCGCTCACCTCATAAATCGGGAGATAGGCAGAGGGCTCACACTCCCTGGCGCCGTGCGCGCCGCGGTCTCTCATGTAAGGGGCACTTATGCCCTTGCCGCGATCTCAGAGACCGAGCCTGGCACAGTTGTTGGTGCGCGCAAGGAGTGCCCACTCATAGTGGGACTTGGCCAGGGTGAGGCCATAATCAGTTCCGACATACCCGCTGTCCTCGACCTTACACGAACTGCAGTCTTTCTCGATGACGGAGAGGTCGTCGTGGTCCGTGGTGGTGAGGTGGAGATAACAGACCTTGAAGGCAGGGAGGTGGAAAAAAGGCCCTCTCACATAGACTGGAGCCCGGTAATGGCCGAGAAGGGCGGGTACCGGCACTTCATGCTCAAGGAAATCTTCGAGCAGCCACGCGCCCTGACAGATACCTTCCGTGGGGCTATCAGCGAGGAGAGGGCAGAGGTCTTCCTTGATGGCCTCGACCTGAACGCCAAGGCCATCAGGAGGATTTACATCCTGGCCTGCGGCACTTCGTGGCACGCAGCCCTTGTGGGAAAGTTTCTCCTTGAGCGCTTTGCGGCCATACCTGTGGAAGTGGACCTTGCGAGCGAGTTCAGATACAGAGACCCCCTCGTAGGTAGAGACGACCTCGTAATAGCCATCTCCCAGTCCGGAGAGACGGCAGATACCCTTGCCGCGGTCCGCGAAGCCCGAAAACGCGGTGCGCGCGTAATCTCCATCTGCAACGTAATGGAGAGCAGCCTCACGAGAGAGGCCTCGTGGAACTTCATGACACACGCAGGCCCGGAAATAGGCGTTGCCTCCACCAAGGCCTTCACCACCCAACTCGTCGCCCTCCTCCTCATCGCCATAGGCATGGGCCAGCAGAGCGCAAGCATCGAGAGGGACGAGGCAATGGTGGTCCTCCAGGAACTCGTTCATCTGCCGGGCAAGATGGAAAAGGTCCTCGACCGGGCGCCAGAGATAGAGGCCATTGCAAAGGAGTACTTTCATTACAGGGACTTCATCTTCATAGGCAGAGGTATAAACTATCCCATTGCCCTCGAGGGTGCACTGAAACTCAAGGAAATATCCTACATCCACGCAGAGGGATACCCCGCAGGAGAGATGAAGCACGGCCCCATAGCCCTCATAGACGAAGACATGCCTGTGGTGGCACTGGCCCCGGCGGATTCGTCTCTTCCGAGGATGCTGGCCAATATGGAAGAGGTAAAGGCACGGGATGGTAAGATAATTGCCTTTCTCACAGAGAACGAGACCTTTGGCGCGCCCATGGCAGACAGCGTCTTTCTCCTGCCGCCCGTGGCCGAGCCGCTCGAACCAATACTCCTGTCCCTGCCCCTCCAACTCCTTGCCTACCATATTGCGGTTCTCAAGGGTACGGACGTGGACCAGCCCCGTAACCTCGCCAAGAGCGTAACCGTGGAGTAGTGGGGTATGGGCCCTCTGCACCACTATGAGGGTTTGGGCCGCGGGGCGGCCTGAATACTGATAGCGACACTGCGCTGTCATCAGGGCTGAGCCCCAAGGTCTTTATATCGATATGATGAGATACGTTCTGCCCATACTGGGGTACCTTCTCGGGTCAATACCCTTTGGCCTGATCTTTGCCCGCCTCTTCGGAGGGAGGGACCCCCGCACCACAGGGAGCGGAAATATCGGTGCAACCAATGTCCGAAGGGCCGCGGGCAAGCCCGCCGCTGCCCTTACGCTCATTGCAGATATACTCAAGGGCGCCCTTCCTACCTACGCCGCCGTAGAACTCGGTCTACCGCCGGCCATTGTGGCGGCCTCGGCCCTCGGACCCTTTCTCGGACACCTCTACCCCCTCTTTCTCGGCTTTCGCGGCGGAAAGGGCGTTGCCACGGCCTGTGGTCTTATGTTCGTCATCTCTCCCCTTGCCACGGTCCTCGCCCTGGTTGTCTTTATCGTTACCGTTGCTCTAAGGAGATACGTCTCCCTCGGTTCCATGCTCGCCGCAGGCGCCATGCCCGCCCTCCTCTTTATTACAGGCAGAGAAGACTTCGTGGGACTCGGCCTGATCATAGCCCTATTGATAATCCTCAAACACAGGACAAATATAAGACGCCTCATTGCGGGCGAGGAGAACAGGATATGACGGCCTTGAGATGCATGGCGCGCACGGAGAGGCGAAGAGACGGATTTTTTTCCTCTCCAACGCGGGGAAAATCTGATCGATTCAGACCTTACGCCGACACATGGCCACCTTGCCATTTTCGAGAACAATAAGTTGCCTAAAATGCGAGAGAAAGAAAAACAGCGCCTTTTCTTTCCCGTCTCCCAGTAGTCCAGGGACGAATTATCCGGCCCTTTCCTAAAACATCTTGACAAATCACAAAAAATCGCCTAAATTAGAAAATTCCAATACTTCTAAGGATGAGAAACTGAAATGAAGACCTTCATACCAAGAGTTGACAGAAATACCAAGCGCTGGTTTGTCGTAGATGCAGAGGGCAAGACCCTTGGCCGTCTTGCCTCGCGGATCGCCTCAGTACTACGCGGCAAGCACAACCCGCAGTATGCCCCGGACATGGACACCGGCGACTTCGTCATTGTCGTGAACGCAGAGAAGATACGCTACACGGGCAAGAAAGACAGTGACAAGGTCTATTATCATCACACCGGCTACATCGGGGGCATAAAATCCGTCACCCTGGGAAAACTCCTCGAGACCAAGCCCGAGGAAGTCATCAAGAAAGCAGTTCGAGGCATGCTCCCTTCAGGACCGCTCGCAAGGGACATGTTCAGAAAACTCAAGGTCTACGCCGGGCCCACACACCCGCATGAGGCACAGAAGCCTGCGCCACTTCCCGATTGAGAGGTTCGGAAGACAGGGGAAGTGGCCGGCAGATAATTACATAATAACGAATGATAAGGGGCATTGGCCCGGAGAGAGAAAGCGGAGTATACAAGAGATGGCAGAAGAGATAGTCACTGTTGGCAGAAGAAAGACCGCCGTAGCGCGTGTTAGGCTCAGGGCAGGCTCCGGCGATATAAAGATAAACAGGAAGGCCATAGACCAGTTCTTCGGGCGTGAAGACCACAGGAGGACAGTGGTCGAGCCCTTTAACATTACAGGGACAACGGGACAGTACGACGTCTTTGCCAGGGTTACGGGCGGAGGCATGACTGGCCAGGCCGGGGCAATAAGGCACGGGATCTCAAGGGCCCTCGTAGAGTCTGACCCAGGCCACAGGGCAGTGCTCAAGAAGGCGGGTTTCCTGACGCGCGATCCTCGCATGAAAGAGCGCAAGAAGCCCGGCCAGAAGGGCGCAAGAGCGAGGTTCCAGTTCTCCAAGAGGTAAGACGGCCTCGTACTCTTCTCCTTATCAACTACTCATGGGGAGGCCCTCTGGCCTCCCCATTTTTTTTGTCACTTTCTTTTCTCCTGGTGTTCATGGACCAGGGGGCTGAGTGGGGGTTGAGGGGGGCGGCAGAGGCGACGTAGACACACGCCCAAGCGGTTTTCTTTGCTCCCCTTTCTTTTTCCTAAAAAGAAAGTGGAAGGTTTTCTTTGCCACCGCCTTTTTCCCGAAAGAAAGGGGATGATTTTTCATCTTGCGGGCAGAGCCTGCTTCTTCCTCTTCTGTTCCATCTCTTCTCAAGGGGGTTTGATTATGTCATCTGCCAGAGTTTCCGTGGCGGTCATAGGAGCAAGTGGTTTTACGGGCCTCGAGTTGTTGCGTATCCTGAATGGACATGGCAGTGTAGAGGTCAGCGCTGTTACATCGAGACAGTTCTCTGGCCGCAGTGTCGTCGAGGTCTTTCCATCGCTCCGTACGTTCTGCGATGGCCTTGTCTTTGCAGACCCCGGGGACCCGGCGGCGCTCGAGGGCGATGTTTTTTTCTGTTGTCTTCCTCACGGTGCCTCCATGGAGGTCGTGGCAGGTCTCTTGGATGCTGGCAAAAAGGTCATAGACCTCAGCGCAGACTTCCGGCTGAAGGACGTTGGCACTTACACCGAGTGGTATGGCGAGCATACTCGCCCAGGGCTTCTTGTTGATGCGGTCTATGGCCTGCCGGAACTGAACCGTGAGAAGATAAGGGGTGCTGATCTTGTGGCAAACCCGGGCTGTTATCCAACGGGTGCAACCCTTGCCATACTTCCGGCGCTCCGCGCAGGCCTCGTCGAGACAGCATCACCCATTATCATTGATTCCAAGAGCGGTGTCTCAGGGGCTGGCAGGGGGCTTTCCGAGGGCACGAGTTTTGTCAATGTATCCGGAGGGTTCAAGGCCTACAAGGTGGGCTCTCACAGGCATGGGCCAGAGATAGAGGCAAACCTCTCGGTGCTTGCAGGTTGCGGGGTCAGTGTTGTCTTTACTCCGCACCTACTGCCCCTCTCGCGGGGGATACTCACGACCCTCTACTGCACGCTCGGCAAGGGCCTGACCACGGCGGAAGTTCTCGGAGTCTACCATGAGGCCTACGCTGACGAGCCCTTTGTTCGAGTACTTCCAGAGGGGGAGTTTCCCAACATAAGCGCTGTCCGGGCCTCGAACTACTGCGACATAGGGCTTCATGTCGATGCGGCCACGGGCCGCATGATAGCAATCAGCGCAATAGACAACCTCGTCAAGGGTGCCTCTGGCCAGGCCGTGCAGAACATGAACCTTGTCCTGGGGTTTGAGGAGACAGCGGCCCTTGGCGCACCACCCCTCGGCATATAGAAGAGAGCAGGAGGTGAAGGCCCTCGTGTCCCTCTGCATCCGCCATGCTGGCCGGTCCGCTGTCTCGGTACTTCTCCAATAAGGGCCTTGGCTGACACAGAATAGTTTTGCCAGGCCGGGTTCCCCTGCGTCTTTGTGTATTGATTTTGTCCAGGCTTTGTGAAAGGATATCCATATGTGGGATTGATTGAGAGACCCCTGTGTCGCAGGGCGCCTGTTTTCTATGGACCTCTGTGACGTCTTCCTTCATGCCGAGGTATGATCGCGGCTTGTCTACTTATGTATCTGGAGATACTTGTGAGAGAGCAAGGAGAGACGGAGCAAGGTACGGCAGAGGGGCATCTTCTGGCTGCTTGCACGCCTGTAGGCGGCCTCTTGTTCTTAGCGTTTCTTCTGGTCTTCTGCCTCCTTGTACCATGCTACGCAGAGACAGACATCCCCCTCGGGAGTCCCCTCTATCCAGTTCTTGATAATCTTCAGCGCGCAGGGTACACAACAGGGCTACTCGGGGCCACGAGGCCGCTCTCCTACGCAGAGGCGAGGCGTCTTCTGGATGAGGCGCAAGACAACATCGGTTCTGGCGATAGAGGCGAGGTGGAGCCCTATGTAAGGCGCTCTCTCGACCTGGCCGAGGAGGAACTGGCCCTTGAACTCGATGATACATGGTTCCAGTTCAAGCCCATAGCGCGGCCAGAGACAAGTTTCATCTATCTCAATGGAGAGAATTCCACGGTCAAGGGCATCAATTCGTCGCAGAACAGCCTTGTCTATAACAACGACGGCATTGACCCTGATGAGGGGTTCAACGGTTATCTGAGGTTTTCCGTAGAAGGCACGGCCGGACCCTTCACCTTCAGCCTTACCCCGCTCTTTTACCTCGACGGCGCCGGTGGCGGCATCATTCAGAAGGGATATGTCAAGTTCCATGCCATGGGCCTCGACCTTGAGGCAGGCAAGATCCCCCTCTGGTGGGGACAGGGCTATCACGGCACTCTATTCCTGAGTAACAACGCAGAGCCCCTTCCCATGGTGAGGCTTACGAACCCGGGCCCAGTACTGCTTCCCTGGTTCTTCCATTATCTCGGCCCCTTCCGCTTTGACGTCTTTGTATCGAGGCTCGAGGCCGAACGAGTAGTACCAAGGCCATATTTCGCCGGCTTCAGGGTGGAGTTCAGGCCACATCCCATATTCGAGATAGGTTTTACCCGCACAATGACCGCCTTTGGTGACGGAAGGCCGACACCCACCTTTGGCAGGGTACTCGATGCGCTTTTCGGCTCCAACAAGCCTATGGAGAAAGACCTCTCCGACTCCATTGGTGGCATAGACATGCGGCTCACCCTTCCCTTTGGCGACCTCTACGGCGAACTCGGCGGTGAGGACCAACGGGGGTTTTTCCCGTCATACCCCATTGCCTACATTGCAGGGGTTTATCTCCCCATTCTTGACAGAGGTCTTGACTTCAGGGTAGAGTTCGCGGACATAAGGAGCAGGTCGTGGTACACCCATGGAGTGTACAAGTCTGGCTATACCTACAAGGGCAGGGTGCTTGGGCACCATGTGGGTAGAGGCGGCAGAGACCTCTTTGTGGAACTGGGTCTCTTGAGAGGGAGGAGGCTCTCTGGCAAGGTAAATTTCGATTATGAGAGAAGAGGCGTTGTCTCAGAGCCTGTAAAGGAGAAGCATTACCAGGTTGGCACTGGGTGGGAGTACGCCTTTGGCACGGGGCTTGGCATTCTCAGGATAGGCGCGGACTTTGCGTACGAGAGGATCGATAATTTCGATAACCAGATTGGTGAGAGGCGCGACGACAGCCTCGTGGAATTGAGCATCTCTGGAAGTATTTAGCCCTGCGGTCCCTTTGCGGACAAGTGAGGCCCTGATTTGTTTTATGGAGAGTCTGTTTGATTCAGACTTTTCTTCCTGCAAGGATGTTAGAAAAAGAAAAACCGCGTTTTTTCTTTTTCCTCTCCCCTTGATTCAGGGACGAATTATTCAGAGGTTCCTTATTTTATACGAGAGTGGAGAAGCCCCCCTGGGCTTTTGTCCCTTCTGCTACGCTCTGGGGCGTGGCGTAAGGACAATATTCTAAGAGAAGTCGGGGAGAACTGACCTCGACGAGAAGGAGACTTAACGGATGCGGGCAAACTCCATGTGGTTTTTTTCCCTTCTGGTCCTCTTACTGTCGGCCCTGCTACCCCATAGTTGTCTTGGTGCCGAGGCGGGCGTGAGGGAGAAGTTCCTCTCTGACGTCAAGGCCCTTGAGCACGACTACGCAAACTTCTACCTGGACACCAACAACCTCCTCATGCTCGCCGGCGGCATAGGCACGGCGGCGGTCCTGGCCAATACCTCTGCGGACAGGGAAATTCAGGAATACTACCGTGACCAGATAAGGTCAGATGCCACGAACAATGCCTCGAAGATACTGAAACTGCCAGGCGAGGTCCTGGTTACAGTTCCAATTCTCCTTGGCGCCCATCTCTTCGACGACGGGCCTCTTGGTACCTGGGCGGGCCGCTCCCTGCGTGCCTTCTTCCTCGGCGGTCCCGCGGCCTTTGTCCTCCAGAGGGTCACAGGGGCAGGAAGGCCAGAGGAGGGAGATTCCCACTGGCATCCCTTCAGCGACAGTAACGGCGTGAGCGGTCATGCCTTCACCGGTGCCGTTGCCTTCATCACCGCCGCCAAGATGGAAAAGAGTTTGTACCTAAAGGGCATGTTCTATGCCCTGTCTCCCCTTGCCGCGTTCTCTCGCATAAACGATGACAAACACTTCTTCTCGCAGGCCGCCCTTGGGTGGCTCATGGCCTATCTCAGCGCCTCGGCAGTGGAAAAGACACAGCCACTGTCTTCCTATACCCTGAGCGCCCTGCCATTGGGGAGCAATGGCTTCGTGGTCCTCCTTGGCAGGAGGTTTTGAGGAATTGACCGGGGATAGGCAGGTCAAGAGAGAAGCCTGTAGCCGGCCCAGCCAGGGCCAGGTAGTTATCCCTACGGAAAAAAACCGCAGGATAATCCATTCTTGCGTTATTCAGAGACGGGGAAGAAAAAAAACGTCCTTTTTCTTACCCTCACATTTTCAAGTTCTTGTAGTCCCGAAAAGGTCGACCCACCATGGAGCGCAGGAAAGCCAGAATGAATCGGACTTCCCCTGAAGGCATTGCTGTTTTTTATTCGCTGCTGGCCCAGGGGACACAAAAAAAGGGCTACCTAAAACGGTAACCCCTTGATTTTACTACGCAAACTTGGTGGAGGCGGTGGGAATCGAACCCACGTCCGGAAACGCCTAT
>CAYOVP010000011.1:0-47806 GCA_964407495.1 uncultured Thermodesulfobacteriota bacterium | reverse complement strand
ACCGCTTGTGCGGGCCCCCGTCAATTCCTTTGAGTTTTAGCCTTGCGGCCGTACTTCCCAGGTGGGGTACTTAATGCGTTAGCTACGGCACAAGGACTTTAATAAGTCCTTACACCTAGTACCCATCGTTTAGGGCATGGACTACCAGGGTATCTAATCCTGTTTGCTCCCCATGCTTTCGCGCCTCAGTGTCAGTATCGGTCCAGGAAGCCGCCTTCGCCACCGGTGTTCCTCCTGATATCTACGCATTTCACCGCTACACCAGGAATTCCGCTTCCCTCTCCCGTACTCAAGCCAGACAGTATCGCAGGCAATTCCCCGGTTGAGCCGGGGGCTTTCACCTGCGACTGATCTCGCCACCTGCGCGCGCTTTACACCCAGTAATTCCGAGCAACGCTTGCATCCTACGTATTACCGCGGCTGCTGGCACGTAGTTAGCCGATGCTTCCTTAAGGGGTACCGTCAGGCCCTGTGGGTATTGGCCACAAGGTTGTTCTTCCCCCTCGACAGAGGTTTACGACCCGAAGGCCTTCTTCCCTCACGCGGCGTCGCTGCGTCAGGCTTTCGCCCATTGCGCAAACTTCCCCACTGCTGCCTCCCGTAGAAGTCTGGCCCGTGTTTCAGTGCCAGTGTGGCTGATCGTCCTCTCAGACCAGCTACCCGTCTTAGCCTTGGTAGGCCGTTACCCTACCAACAAGCTGATGGGACGCGGGCTCATCCCTGAGTGACAGGTCCCGAAGGATCCCCGCCTTTAACTGCAGGACTTGTGTCCCGTAGTCTTATCCGGCATTAGCTCCCCTTTCGGAGGGTTATTCCGGTCTCGAGGGTAGATTACCCACGCGTTACTCACCCGTGCGCCACTTTACTCAGTGACCGAAGCCACCTTTCTCGTACGACTTGCATGTGTTAGGCACGCCGCTAGCGTTCGCTCTGAGCCAGGATCAAACTCTCTAGTTAAATTGATAAGGATTTAATTAAAGGTCGTCAGGCTGTCAGATGCTTGCTATTTAGTTTTCAAAGAGCAGGATTGGTATCTTAATATTACAACCACGGGCCACACCTGTCAAGTACAAATCAACCCCCGGAATCCTCCCCGGAGGTCGCTCGCTCCGCCTGCCTGTTGCATGGTCTCGGAGCAGGTACTTCGAGTGCGGCAAGACCACCCATTTTACACGAGCAGATGGCCCTGTCAAGTAGTTTTTTTGTTTTTTTGTAAACGCGCGGAAAGCCGCGCTGGCCGCGCCCTTCTGCACCTCTCTTCAGAGGCCCGCCTGGCAGGTAGAGCAGGAAAGATCCCTCAGGAAGGTCCCTTCGGGGGTGCCAGGTCATAGAGGTCCTTTAGTATCTCCCAGGCCCCCTTGCCAAGGAGGACCTCGGCAAGGCGTCTGCCAAGGGCCTCTGGCTCTGCGGCAGAGCCGGTGAGCGAGTCCTTTATAATGGTCTTTCCGTCCGTGCTCGCCACGAGGCCGGTGAGCGAGAGTTCAAGGCCGTCCTTGCTCATGGTGCCGTAAGCGGCTATGGGGACCTGGCAGCCGCCTTCGAGGCGCTTGAGGAGGGCCCGCTCGGCCCGCACGACAAGGGATGTCTCGCGGTGGTCAAAGAAGGCGATGAGGGCGTTGGTCTCATCGTCATCGGTCCTTGTCTCTATGCCTATTGCTCCCTGGCCTATGGCGGGGAGGAATGTCCCTGGCGGGAGGAGTTCGGTTATGCGCGCCTCCCAGCCGAGGCGCCTTACTCCGGCGCTGGCGAGTATTATGGCGTCGTAGCGGCCCTCGTCGAGTTTACGGAGCCTGGTGTCGAGGTTGCCGCGAAGTTGCGCTATCTCGAGGTCTGGCCTCAAGGCAAGGAGTTGGGCCTGGCGCCTCAGGCTCGATGTGCCCACCCTGGCCCCTTTGGGGAGGTCCTTGAAGAGCACCCCCTTGCTTATGAGGGCGTCTCTCGGGTCCTCGCGCTCGGCAATGGCCCGGAGCGAGAGGCCATCAGGGAACTCCGTTGGCACGTCCTTCATGGAGTGCACGGCAAGGTCTGCGCGGCCATCGAGGAGGGCCTCTTCTATCTCCTTTACAAAGAGCCCCTTGCCGCCCACCTGCGCAAGGGGTACGTCCGTAATCTTGTCCCCAGTGGTCTTTATCCTGAGGAGTTCCACGCTCAGGCCAGCGTGCTTCTTCTCGAGTTCGGACTTCACCCACTCTGCCTGCCAGAGCGCGAGTTTACTCCCACGTGTGCCTATTACGACCCTGTTTTTTGCCAAAACCCTCTATCTCCTTTTCAATCTTATAGTGGGTGCCGGGGTCAATCCTCGGCAGAGCCGGTCTTCTGCCTCTCTTCGAGGGCGTCGAGGTCAAAGAGTTTACGAATAGTGTCGATATAGGTGTCGCCCTCTATCTTGTCGGCGTCCCTCTTGAGTCTGGAGACAGGCTCATGGAGAATCTTATTTACAATGGCCCTTGTCATGGCGTCAAGGGTTTTTATCTGCTTCGCGTCAAGGCCGTTGAGCGTCTTCAGGGCCCGTTCGAGTTCGTTCTTTCTTATGCCGTCGCAGTAGTTCCTGAGCGCTATGATGGTGGGCACCACATCGAGGGACTTTATCCAGCGGTAGAACCTCTCTATCTCCTCCTCGATTATCCTTGCCGCCTCCTCGGCCTCCTTTGACCTCTCCCTGAGGTTCGAGGCCACGACGCCCTGAAGATCGTCTATGTCGTATACATATGTGTTGTCAATGTTGTTCACGAGGGGGTCGACGTTTCGCGGGACAGAGATATCTATGAAGAACATGGGGCGGTTCTTGCGCTCGCGAAGGACTTCGCGAACCTGCTCTTCCCTGATGATGAAGGTCTTGGAGCCTGTGGAGGCGATGACTATGTCCACGTTCTTGAGGTGGTGGGGGAATTCACGGAACATTATGGCCGTGCCGCCGAACTCCCGCACGAACTCCACGGCCCGCTCATATGTGCGGTTGGCCACCATTATCTCCCGTATGCCGGCCCGCAGGAGATGCTTTGCGGCAAGTTCGGCCATCTCTCCGGCGCCAAGGAGCATGACGGTCTTGCCACTGAGTTCGCCGAATATCTTCTTGGCAAGTTCCACGGCGGCAAAACTTATGCTCACCGCGGCCTCTCCTATCTTGGTCTCCGTGCGTATGCGCTTGGCCACGGAGAAGGCCTTGTGGTAGAGTTTGTTGACAATGACGCCGGCGGAGTCATGCTCCACGGCATAGGCGTATGCGTCCTTTACCTGCCCCAGTATCTGGGGCTCGCCGAGGACCATTGAGTCGAGGCCCGCTCCCACGCGGAAGAGATGGCGGACAGCGTCTGCGCCGCGATATGCGTAGAGGTGTTCCTCAAGGGTATCGAGGGGAATACCGCTACTTGCGGAGAGAAAACGCTTTACCTGGAGTACGCCCTTGTCCATGTCCTGGTCGTGGCTGAGGGCCAGGACCTCGACGCGGTTGCAGGTAGAGAGTATGACGCCTTCGTTCAGGCCGAAGTCATTTACGAGGCGCCTGAGGTGATCGCCGATGGTATCGCGTGAGAAGGAGACCTTCTCGCGCACGCCAACCGGGGCTGTCCTGTGATTGAGTCCTACTATGATGAGTTTCATGAAAGACCCCTGTGCCTAAGGAATCAATTGAGCGCGATGCCGTGCGCGCCCCCGAGCACTACGTTAATGACTATGAAAGAGCCCACGAGCACCATGAAGGCCACTACCGAGAGGATGGAGGCCTTCCTGCCCCTCCAGCCCGCGGTGAGCCTGCCGTGCAGGAGCGCCGCGTAAAGAAACCAGGTTATCAATGACCATATCTGCCGGGGCCTCCACTGCCAGTACGAGCCAAGGGCGTACTCGGACCAGACCGCCCCTGTAATGATGGCGAGCGTGAGGAGCGGAAAGCCGTACTGAAGGCACCGGTAGTTGAGTTCGTCTATTACGCCGAGAGATGGCAGGATGTAGAACAGCCCCTTGAGTTTTCTCTTCTTGAGGTAATGCTCCTGAATCATGTACATGATGCTGAAAAAAAAGGCTATGGCGAAGAAGGCGTTTCCGAGGAAGGCGAGGACCACGTGAACGGGGAGCCAGTAACTGGCCAAGACCGGCGCCAGAGGAAGCATGGTCTTGGGAAAGAGCGAGGCCGTCATGATGAGGCCCAGGGCAAAGGGGGTCACAAAGGCTCCGAGCACCCTCTGCTTGAACCTCAGGAGTATGACCATGTAGAGGGCCACGGTTATCCATGAGAAGAATAGGAGCGCCTCGTGGAGGTTCACCACCGGTGTTCTGCCAGAGCCCACCCATCGCGCGATGATGACGAAGGTATGTATGACAAAAGACGCGCTCAGCACGCCCTGCGCCACCTTCACGACCTTGTCCTTGTGGGTGATGAGATAGCCCACGTAGACAAAGGTGGCCACAAAGTAGCCCACGATGACAACATGGAAGAGTATGTTTATCACTCGCCATCCTCTCGCGTCCTGGTGTTCAGGGCCTCTCCGGGGTCAATGCCGAGCCCCTCGAGATCGCATCCCGCAACCTCAAGGATGAGCCTCTCCAGGGCCGTAATATCCCCCTCCTTTATGAGCCCCTGTATGTCCGAGTCTAACAACTCGTTAATAATCCTATCTTTTTTACCACTTTTCAGCCCTCTTTTCAATAAACTTTCGCGAAGGCGGGCCATTATCTCAAGGAGAGGGCCGAACTCCGGCCCAATTACCCCTCCTATCTCCTCCCTGGCCCTGCGCGCGAGCGCCGGGCACCTTCCGCCAGTTGAGACTGCCACACTGAGGCCGCCCCGCCTGAGTATGGACGGGACCAGGAAGACCGAGCCCCCGGGGTCATCGGCTATATTCGCGGGTATGCCCCCTGCCCTCGCCTCCTGGAGGACCTCTCTGTTTACCGCCCTCTCGGACGAGGCCGCAAAGACGAGAGAGGCGCCGACGGTATCGCCACTGCGGAAGGGCCGCTTCAGGTGCCTCACCAACCCATTATGCACGTATTCCCCAAGGCTTTCCGTGACTTGAGGACTTATCACCGTAACACTGGCCCCTGCCTCGAGAAGGCCAGAGACCTTTCGCGTTGCCACCTCCCCGCCGCCTACAACCACACATGGAGCGTCCCTGATATCAAGAAAGATCGGATAGTATGCCATTGGTTTCCGGTGGGCCCATAAAAGAAGGCCGCGTCCTTGCCAGGGGCCGGAGGAAGGACCCCCGGGGCACTGACGCGGCCCCGGCTGAGGTGAGAGAATGACAGGTATGTCAACACATCAATTATATTATGATCCAGGAAGATTAAAATCAGGTGAAACTTTCCTTTAAAATTCCATTAAAAGCGCCCTTGGCAACTATTTTTTCCCCACCTTTCGAGCATCAGCGAGACTCTGCGAGAGGGCGTGGGCGAGGCCAGGTGTAAGAGAACTTACATATTTTTTCACTTCGGCGGTTTAATCTCTGTGCTAAAGAGATTTGGCAAAAAAACACGGATAGGGAAGACAGGAGGGAGCAATGGAAAGGAGAGAGAAATACGAGGAGATATCAAGGGCAGTAAAGGCCAGGTTCGGGTTCGTACCAAACCTCTTCAGAACCCTCTCCATAAGCCCTGCCGTGGCAGAGGTCTACCTCAGGGCCAACGAGGCCATGGAAGGGGCGGAGATACCAGAGAGAGAGGCCCAGGCAGTGAACCTCACCGTCTCGACGGAGAACGGGTGCAAGTACTGCATGGCCGCCCACACGGCCATTGGCAGGATGGTTGGCATAGAGAAGAGCGATCTTGAACTCATAAAATCGGGCTATCTTCCCGAGGACCCTGCCCTTGCCGCGGCCACGGGCGCGGCCCGGCTCATCATGAGCAAGAGAGGATGGCTCACGGAAGAAGAACTCTCAGGCCTGGAAGATGACGGAATCGAGAGGGCCAAACTCTACGAGATAATCGCCCTAATAGGCATCAAGACCATAGCAAACTATGTTAACCATGTGGCAAAGACAGAGATAGACAAGGAGTTCACCGAGGGTGGCTGACCGGCTGAGCGGGCCCCCGCGGACCCAAGGCTGCCCCCAGACACCCCGGCCAAGGAACGCCCCGCCGCTCAGCCGGCGGGCCTACTGAAGGCCTCGGCAATGTCCTCGTAGGACCCGTCTATGAAGCAGACGTTCCTGAAACCCATTTCCTGAAGGGCCCGCGCCGCAAGTGCCGCCCGGGCTCCCTTTGCACAGTGCACCAGTATGGGCCGATTCTCGTCTGTGGTCATCTTCTCTATCTTCATCTCGAGGACGCCGCGGGGTACGTTCCGCGAGGCCGCAAGTTTGCCCTTGGCAACCTCTTCGGGCTCACGCACGTCAAGTATGAGAACATCTCCAGAGTTCCTGGCCATCTCCGCGGCCTCGGCTGGGCTTACGCCCCGGCAGGCCTTCTTTGCCTCTGCCACTATCTCACTCGCCGGTCTTATCATGACCCCACCTCCTGAAGGAAAACGTAAACAACAGAACACATAATAACACCTGAAAAGAGAAAAAAAGAAGAAAAAAGAACAAAAAGAGAAAGAAGCGGCCTCTGGCCGCATATCAAAAGATCTTACTTTCTTTTAAAAAAGAAAGTAAGACAAAGAAAACCAATACTCAAATGGCCTTCGGCCATTTGAGAGGACCTGCAAGACTGATGACAGGGCAGTAGAGGCAACGAGAATACCGGTTTTCTTTGCCCCGCTTTCTTTTTTCCAAAAGAAAGCGGGATGTTTTTTTCGCCTTTCCCCTTTCTCACACTCCGAGGAGTCTATCCTCGAGTTCGCGAATTCTATCCCTCAGTTCAGCCGCCTTCTCGAACTCCAGTTTCCTTGCCGCCCTCTCCATCTCCTTTTTAAGTGACTTCACGAGGCGCGGTATCTCCTCTGGCGGCACGTAATCCTCAGTCTCCTCTGCGGCAAGAGGCACGGTATAATAATCTGCCTCGTATATGGTGGAGAGTATGTCCTTTATACCGCTCTTTATGGTAGTCGGCGTTATGCCCTCTTTGCGGTTATATTCCTCCTGTATGCGCCGCCTTCTCGTGGTCTCGTCCATGGCCCGGCGCATGGAGCCCGTTATTGTGTCGGCATAGAGGATGACCGTGCCATTCACGTTTCGCGCGGCCCGGCCAAAGGTCTGTATGAGTGAGCGCTCGGAGCGGAGGAACCCTTCCTTGTCGGCATCGAGTATGGCTACGAGCGAGACCTCAGGCAGGTCGAGTCCTTCCCTCAGGAGGTTTATTCCCACGAGGACGTCGAACTCGCCGCGACGAAGGTCGCGTATTATCTCCACGCGCTCCAGGGTGTCTATGTCCGAGTGCAGGTACTTGACGCGGACGCCGAGGTCTGTGTAGTACTGCGTAAGGTCCTCGGCGCTCCGCTTGGTGAGCGTTGTGACGAGGACGCGCTCGCCGCGGCCAGATCTCGTGCGGATCTCGCCAAGGAGATCGTCCACCTGATGCGTGGCGGGCCGCACCTCTACGGCAGGGTCGAGGAGGCCCGTGGGCCTGATTATCTGCTCCACGATGTTTTTTTCTCCAGCGGCCTTTTTTTCGTAATCCGCCGGAGTGGCAGAGACGTACACGGCCTGGCGCACCCTCTGCTCGAACTCCTCGAACTTCAGGGGCCTGTTGTCCAGGGCAGAGGGCAGGCGGAAGCCAAAGTCCACGAGGTTCTGCTTCCTCGCCCTGTCTCCCCTGTACATGGCCCCTATCTGGGGGACCGTGATGTGAGACTCATCCACAAAGAGGACATAGTCCTCTGGGAAGTAATCGAGGAGCGTGTACGGCGGCTCACCTGGGAGGCGCCCCGTTATATGGCGCGAGTAGTTCTCTATGCCAGGGCAGTAGCCCATCTCCTCGAAGAGTTCAAGGTCGTATAGCGTCCTCTGCTCCAGGCGCTGGGCCTCGAGGTTCTTGCCCTCGTTCTTCAACTCGCGGAGCCTCTCACGGAGTTCCACGCGGATACTCTCCATGGCGCGCTTGAGGTTGGCTCCAGTGGTGACAAAGTGCGAGGCCGGGTGCACGAGGGCGCGCGGCGTCTTTCTCTGCACGCGTCCCCTGAGGGGGTCTATCTCCAGAATATCCTCTATGGTATCGCCGAAGAACTCGATCCTAAGGGCCGAGGCCGCCTCGTATGCAGGGAAGATATCCACCACGTCGCCGCGCACGCGGAAGGTGCCGCGGTGAAAGTCATGGTCATTCCTCTTGTACTGCATGGCAACGAGGCGTTCGAGCACTGCGTCGCGGTCCACCTCCATGCCGCGCTCCACGTAGAGGTTTAAACTCCCGTAGTCGCTGGGCGAGCCAATGCCGTAGATGCACGAGACCGAGGCCACGATGATTACGTCGCGCCTCGTAAGGAGCGAGTGAGTGGCGCTGTGACGGAGTTTGTCTATCTCGTCGTTTATGGAGGCGTCCTTCTCTATGTAGGTGTCAGAGGCGGGTATGTAGGCCTCGGGCTGGTAATAATCATAGTATGATACGAAGTACTCGACGGCGTTTCCGGGGAAGAGGTCGCGGAACTCGGCGTATAGTTGCGCCGCCAGGGTCTTGTTCGGCGCGATGATGAGGGACGGCCTCTGGACGGCCTCTATGACCTTTGCCACGGTAAAGGTCTTTCCCGAGCCCGTGACACCGAGGAGCACCTGGGCGCGCTCGCCGCGCTCGATGCCTCCTGCGAGTCTCTCTATGGCCCGGGGCTGGTCGCCCCGGGGCGTAAAGTCCGTACTTATTGCGAATCGCCCTTCCAATGACTTCCTCTCTCTATACTCCCTCTGAAATCATTATGGTCCAACCTATGAGTGTACCATGAAGGCTTACAACCTGCAAAGGGGGTGATGTCTCTGGTTCCAGAGAAATGCCCTGGGATTTCACCTGGGCAAGACTGGCAAAAGGGGAAAAATATTTTAATTCTACCTTCCATGTGTTATTAATACTGGACTGCCCAATAACAGGTGGCGCTCCAGAGAGAGAAGGAATCGCCATTGAACAGAAAAAGACCTGTGAGGCTTACTTAAAAGATGGAAAAGAGAGACTACAAGTCAACGCTCAACCTCCCGCGGACAGAGTTTCAGATGAAGGCCCGGCTAAGCGAGACAGAGCCAAGGATGCTCGCCAGATGGGAAGAGAAGGGCCTGTATGAGAAGATAATGGCCGCGGGCAGGGGACGAAAAAAGTTCATACTCCACGACGGCCCGCCATACGCCAACGGCCACATACACATGGGCCACGCGCTGAACAAGATACTTAAGGACATTATAGTAAAGTCCTTTTTCATGACCGGCCATGCCACGGACTATGTGCCGGGCTGGGACTGCCACGGCCTGCCCATAGAACTGCAGGTGGAGAAGCAGATGAAGGGCGACAAGGCCGGGGTGCCCAAGACCGAGGTCCGGAAGAAGTGCCGGGAGTACGCCGAAAAATTCGTGGAGATTCAGAAGGCCGAGTTCAAGAGGCTCGGCGTCTTCGCCCAGTGGTCCGAGCCCTACCTTACCATGAACTACTCCTACCAGGCCTCCATCATGCGGGAACTTGGAAGGTTCGTGGAGAAGGGCCTCGTGTACAAGGGCAAGAAACCCGTGCACTGGTGCGCCTCGTGCAGGACGGCCCTTGCCGAGGCCGAGGTGGAGTACGCCGACAAGACCTCGCCCTCTGTGTACGTTGCCTTCCCTCTTGTTAAGGCCGAGGTCGAAGAAAAACTCGGCGTGAGCATAGATGACGAGAAGACCGCAGTCATCATCTGGACCACAACGCCCTGGACACTTCCGGCCAACCTCGCCATAGCCATGCATCCTGACCTCGACTACGTCCTCGCGTCTTTTCGGGGGACCTCCTACATCTTCGCCGAGGGGCTTCTTGAGGGCGTGGCAAAGGTCCTGGGCGTGGAAAAAGACGAACTCGAGATTATAAAAAAATTCCGCTACGCCGAAGTAGAGGGCCTCAAGGCCCGCCACCCCTTTATAGATAGGGACTCGCCCCTCCTTCCAGGTGAGCATGTCACCCTCGAGGCCGGAACTGGCTGCGTACACACTGCCCCTGGCCACGGCCAGGACGACTACGACCTTGGCCTGAAGTACGGCCTCCCCGTCTATGCCCCTGTGGACGACGCGGGAAAGTTCACCGAAGAGGTGCCCGAGTTCTCCGGCCAGTTCGTCTTCAAGGCCAATGAGGCCATAATAGAACTACTCCAGGAAAAAGGCGCCCTCCTTGGCCGCGAGGACATCAGCCACTCATACCCCCACTGCTGGCGGTGCAAGCGGCCCATCATCTTCCGCGCCACTGCCCAGTGGTTCGTGGCCATGGAGGCAGGGGGGCTTCGCGAGAAGGCCCTCAAGGCCATCAGGGAGGAGATACAGTGGGTCCCTGCCTGGGGCAGGGACCGCATCTACGCCATGATAGAGAACCGCCCGGACTGGTGCCTCTCGCGCCAGAGGACCTGGGGCGTGCCTATACCGGCGCTCAGGTGCCGGGCCTGCTCCGTGAGTTTTCTCCATAGTCCCTTCATCGAGGCCCTGGCCCGTGCCTTCGAGTCCGAGGGCGCGGATATCTGGTTCGAGAGAGACCTGAAGGACCTGCCGGGTGGGGCAGGGCTAAAGTGCCCGGAGTGCGGCTCAGAAGACCTTGCCAAAGAAGAGGACATCCTCGATGTCTGGTTCGACTCTGGGGTGAGTTTCGCCGCTGTCCTGGAGAAGAGGCCCAACCTCGAGTTCCCGGCGTCACTCTACCTCGAGGGGAGCGACCAGCACAGGGGGTGGTTCCACTCCGCGCTCCTCACATCCGTTGGTACCCGCGGCAGAGCGCCCTACAGGGCAGCCCTTACGCACGGCTTCGTCGTGGACGGCAAGGGAAAAAAGATGAGCAAGACCACGGGCAATGTCATCGCCCCTGAGAGCATCATAAAGAGATACGGCGCAGAGGTCCTGCGCCTCTGGGTGGCCGCCGAGGACTACCGCGACGACATCCGCATCTCGGAAGAGATATTAAAGCGCCTCTCAGAGGCCTACAGGCGCATAAGAAACACCTTCAGATACATTCTCGGCAACCTCTACGACTTTGACCCAGAAAGGGACGCCCTGTCCTACGGCGGTCTCACGGAACTCGACCGCCTCACACTCCACAAACTCGCCGGGCTCACTGAGACCGTCGAGCGGGCCTACGAGCGCTTCGAGTTCCACAAGGTATACCACTCGCTACACAACTTCTGCGCGGTGGATCTCAGCGCATTTTACCTCGACGCCATAAAAGACCGCCTCTACACCTCACGCGCGGGCTCAAGGGAGCGCCGCGCGGCGCAGACCACCATATACCATGTCCTCCACCACCTCGTCCGCCTCGCGGCACCCATCCTCGTCTTCACCACTGAAGACGCCTGGGCCCATATGCCCGGCAGAAGAGAAGAGAGCGTGCACCTCGCGTCCATGCCAGAGGCACCGGAAGAGTGGCGCGATAATGCCCTTGCCGAAAAGTGGGACGAACTCCTCAGGATAAAGGCCGAGGCCAGTAAGGCCCTCGAGGGCGCGAGGAAAGAAAAGATAATCGGCCACCCCCTCGACGCAATGGTGGTGATAAGCCCTGCGCCAGGACTCGAAGACATACTTCTTGGGCGGGAAAAGGCCCTCGAGGAGGTCCTCGTGGTCTCAGAACTAAGAATACTTGGCCTTGGTGAGAAGGCAGAGACAGGTGGCGGAGAGGCTGCCTTTGAGTTCGAATCCACCCTCATTCCAGGGCTCGGCGTACTCGTAAAGAGGGCAGAGGGCGGAAAGTGCGAGCGGTGCTGGCACTACAGCCCCACAGTTGGCGAGAACCGCTTGGAACCAGGTATCTGCTCCAGGTGCGCCCAGGCCCTCGGTGCTGAAGAAGCCTGAGCATGGGAGGGGCGAACAAGGTGAAGAGCCGCCTCACCATCTTTTTTACCACCACTATAGTAGTCCTTGTCCTCGACCAGGCCGTAAAGGCGCTCGTCACCCTGCGCCTTGCACCAAACTCCATCCACCCCCTGATCCCCGGCATCCTTAACCTCGTATACTTTCGTAACACGGGCTCGGCCTTCGGGGTGCTCCAGGGGGCCTCTACCCTCAAGACCGTACTCATCACGGCGCTCAGCCTCGCGGCAATAGTCGTCATTGCCTTCATAGTCCGCCGCGCCGCGGGCACCACCCAGGCCCTCGCGCTCTCGCTCATAAGCGGCGGGGCCGCGGGAAACCTCATCGACCGCCTGACCAGGGGCTCTGTAGTGGACTTCATAGACGTGCACGCAGGCTCATACCACTGGCCTGCCTTCAACATAGCAGACTCGGCAATAACTGTCGGCGTCATCGCCTCGCTAATCATCATGTACGCGATAGAAAGGAAAGAGAAATAGGAGGGTTTGCCCTCAAGGCAAAGCCCCAAGGCCCCATCTCTTCTCGTGAAGAAGGAAAAGAAGAGAGAAAAAGACTACTTCTTTCTTTCGGGAAGAAGAAAGTACCCTCAGGAAAAGCAGTGCCAGCGGCCCTGATGGCCCCTGGAAGAAGACAGATAGGAAACAAAAAAAGGGAGGCCCGCAGGGGCCTCTCGCCAGGCACCCTATTCCAGCCCGAACTTCTCGGCCTGGACCTTCACAAAATCTATTATGAGGTCCTGGTCATCAGTCTCTATCTCTGTAAACATAATCCCGGAACCGGAAAAGAGACTACTGCCTTCCTTCCCCTCTGTAGACCACCTTACAAGGCCGCTTATGTTCATCACCTTCTCGCTCTCGGGGAGGGAAAAACTGAGGTGTACGAGCGAACCTATGAGGAGGTCTTCCTTGGTGTGAAGAAAGACGCCGTTATCACTTATGTTGAGTATGAAGCCCGAGAAGGACCTCTCGCCCACCCTGAAGTCCACGGGAATGGAGACAGGCACCCGGCATCTCTTCTGACCAGCGGCGGCAAGGCCCCGATACAGGACGTTGTTCACCATGAAGTTGATATGCTCGGGGGTGTAGGCCTTGGAGATCAATCTCGCCACGCCCATATCGCGGAGTTTGCCCATTACCTCGAGGGGATCATAGACGCCTGTAACCACGAGGACGGGAAACTTGTCCTTGTAGCCGTTGTCCTCTATCCACTTGAGGACCTCGAAGCCGTCCATGTCAGGCATATGGAGGTCAAGGACGAGGAGGTCGATAACACCTCTCTCATTGACGATATTGTCGATGAGTTCCTTGCCATTTCGCGCAGCGATGACCTCGTGGCCGCCTTCGGTGAGTATCTCGCTGAGCCTCATCCTGAAAAAGAGAGAATCATCGGCGAGGAAGACGCGCTTGCTGCTCTTTTCCACCATATGGCAAGGCCCCTTTGGAAAATATAAAACTATTAGTTTATAAAACTGGAGATAAGGACATGACCGTAACACCTCGTTAAGACACTAAACAGGCGTCTTGACATGTCTATTTAATTCTACGACAGGAGAACGTGCTTTTCAAGGGGTTTCGGCAGAGAAAGCGAAAATAGGCATTGGGGCTGGAACGCCGTGGAGTGGTTTCATCGAAGCAGTGCCTGAGACACTACCCTACTGAGGCGCTTTTTCAGGGAGTTTCCACGTGGCATACTTGCAGGCAGGATACCTGGAGCACCCGTAAAAGACTCGGCCTTTCTTGGTCCGCCTCTCTACGAGTATCCCGTCACAGGCCTCTTCTGGGCACTTGAGGCCCGTGGAGTAAGGCATGGTCTTCTTGCACTCTGGGTAGCGAGAACAGGCGAGAAAACGACCGAACCTCCCGCTCTTTACGACCATGGGGCTCGAACACTGGGGGCACTTCTCATCTGTCTCGTCGGTCTTCTCGGCAACCCTCACGGTCCCGGTCTCGTCAGTTGTAAAGTCCCCGGTATTCGTACACTCGGGGTAACCTGTGCAGGCAAGGAACTTACCGCGCCTGCCCCACTTTATCACCATGGGCTTGCCGCACTTGTCGCACTTTATCTCTGTAGGCGTTACATTCCCCTTTACGCTCTTCATCTCCACCTCGGCGTTCTCCAGCCTCTTGCTGAAGGGGTCGTAGAACTCCTTCATGACCTTACGCCACTCCTGCCTGCCCTCCTCTATCATGTCCAGTTCTTCTTCCATATGGGCAGTGAATTCTGCATCGAGGATCTCGGGAAAAGACTGTACGAGGAGACTGTTAACGAGTTTGCCGAGTTCTGTTGGCCGAAGACGCCTGGCCTCTTTTTCCACATAACCCCTGTCCTGTATGGTGCTGAGTATTGTGGCGTAAGTAGATGGCCGACCAATGCCGCGCTCTTCGAGTTCCTTTACGAGTGTCGCCTCGGTGTACCTGGGCGGTGGCTGGGTGAAGTGTTGCGAGGTGATTATCTCCCGAAGCCCCAGGGCCTCGCCTTCTTCGAGGACCGGTAGGAGCGCAGGTTTTTCCTTATCCTGCTTTTCATCGCCCTTGCCTGGCTCCTTTTCTTCTCTTGCCTCTTCGTAGACGCGCGTAAAACCGGGAAACTTCATGACAGAGCCAGATGCAGTGAGTGTATAGGGCCCGCCCCTTACCTCCACCCTCGTCTGGTCAAGTATGGCCGGGGCCATCTGGCAGGCCACGAATCTCTTCCAGATGAGGCTGTAGAGTTTCCACTGCTCGGGTGTGAGCATGGACTTTACGCTCTCTGGCGTATACTCCATGGACGTGGGCCTGATGGCCTCGTGGGCGTCCTGGGTCTTGGTCTTGCCCTTCTTCTTCCTGTACACGAGGGGCCGTGGGGGCAGATACTCGGGCCCGTAGGTCTTCTCAATGTAAGCCCGCACCGCCTTTACGGCACCCGAAGCAAGGCGCGTAGAGTCTGTCCTTATGTATGTGACGAGGCCGACGGGGCCCGCTGTGCCGAGATCAACGCCCTCGTAGAGTTGCTGGGCTATCATCATGGTCTTCTTGGCCGTGAAACCGAGCCTCCGCGAGGCCTCCTGCTGGAGTTTGCTCGTTGTAAAGGGCGCAAGGGGGTTACGCCTTACCTCTTTACGCTCCACCTTGCCGACGACAAAGTCCAGGGCCCTCAGGTCCTTCTTCACGGCCTCTGCCTCGGCCTCTGTGGCAGGTAGAATCTTCTTGCCGTCTTTCCTTGCGAGCCTCGCGCTGAAGAGCTCAGAACGCGGCGTCTCGAAGAGGGCGTCCACGTACCAGTACTCCACGGACTTGAAGGCCTCTATCTCGGCCTCACGGTCGCAGACGAGCCTGACGGCCACGGACTGCACCCTGCCAGCGCTGAGTCCCCTCCTCACCTTCTTCCAGAGCACCGGGCTCACCTGGTAGCCAACGAGGCGGTCGAGGATGCGGCGGGCCTGCTGGGCCTCGTACTTCTTCTCGTCAAGGTCAGTGGGATGGGCCATGGCCTGGCGAATGGCGTCCTTTGTTATCTCGTTGAAGAGCACGCGGCGGGTCTTCTTCCTCTCCTTGTCTATCTCCTCGGCTATATGCCAGGCAATGGCCTCGCCCTCACGGTCCGGGTCTGGCGCAAGATATATGACGTCAGCGTCCTTTGCCGCCTCCTTCAACTGCCGGATGGTCTTCTGCTTTGACCTTATGCGGACATAACTGGGCTCAAAGCCGTGCTCAATGTCCACGCCGAGTTTGCTCTTTGGAAGGTCTTTTATATGGCCCACAGAGGCAAGGACCTTGAAGCCTCTGCCAAGGTACTTGTTGATCGTCCGGGCCTTTGCCGGCGATTCCACTATGACAAGTGATTTTCCCATTATCTCTACTCGTTCCTCCCTCGGGTCATCGAAGGTAAATGTCTCTTGTACAATCTGCCCGAGGTTATTTCAACTATTTTCTCGTTGCCGCCCAAAAGACCGGTCTGGCCAGGTCTGCCAAGACCGGCGGCGAAAGTCTCCCCGCCCTTGGAGGACCCCGGAGGGGTCAGAGCAGAAAAGACATTGCCCACGCCTCGCTTTCGCCCTCAGACCTTCCTGCAGAATATCTTTCCCGGCCTCTGGTCTACGAGGCCCTTGAGTTCCATCTCCAGGAGAAGTCCTCCGAGGTCTTTTGTCTCGATACCGGTCCTGGCGGAGATCTCGTCTATGGAGAGGGGGCCTCCCAGGAGGGTCTTTAGTACACAGGCCTCTTCGGCCCCGGCCCTTGACGTCTCACCATGGCATGGTTCTTCTCTCTGGCCGGCTCCGAGGCCCCAGGCCGAGAATATGTCGCCGGCATGCTCCACGAGGACGGCACCCGCCTTTATGAGACTGTTTGGCCCCTGGCTCTTGTAGGATGTCACTGGTCCTGGAAGGGCAAAGACGTCACGGTTCTGCTCCAGGGCAAGGCGCGCCGTCATCATGGCCCCGCTCCTAAGCGGCGCCTCTGCCACGAGCACACCGCGCGAGAGCCCGCTTATGATCCTGTTGCGCCTTGGAAAGTTGTGCGGCATGGGCCCGGCGCCAAGGGGGAACTCCGACAACAGGAGGCCCTTGTCTGCCACCTCATCGTACAGGCGCCTTGCCTCAGCAGGGTAGCAACGGTCAACACCAGTGCCGAGCACGGCTATTGTACCGCCACCCGCGACGAGGGCCCCATTGTGTGCCGCCATATCACAACCACGCGCCATTCCGCTCACTATCACGGCCCCAAGGCCTGCCATGTCCGCGGAAATGCGCTCTGCCATCCTCAGGCCGTAGTGCGTAGGACGCCTCGTCCCTACTACGGCAAGGGTCATATCAGAAGCAGCAAGGGAGATATCCCCCTTTGCGTAGAGGACGAGGGGAGGATCGGGTATCTCGTGCAGCAAGGCGGGATAGGCCTCATTGCCCATGGGAAGGACCACCACGCCAGCCTCTGCCGCCCGCTCCATCTCGGCGTCCACCCAGTCCCAGTCATCAAAACCGGCGAGACACCTCCGAAGGGCCGGGGGCAGTTCAGGCGCCATGCCGCCTGTAGAGGCCTCGAAGAGGGCCTTTGCCCCATGACGGAGCGCCGCCTCACGGAGGGCCGCACGGGGCACCTTTGCCGCCCTTACCTTGAGACCTGTCTCACCAAAGAGCCCTTTCTCCCTTGGCGCACCCCCGCCAGGCACGCCCCTCAGTCTTGTTAGTCCGAGCCAGTATCTCGTCACCAGCGCCTCTTGAGAACAAAAAAACGCCGCGACCCTGCTTCAGTGAAGAGGGCCCCGGACGCTTCGTTTATCAATACATTGCCAGATGGATGCTCACGCCGGGCGCTACCCGGCCTACACCAGGGTGCGCCGGCCCGATGCCGGCCCGCTCCCTTTCTCAGAGCCCGTCCGCGGCGCTGACGCTGTCCCCTGCCACTATGCTCTTCGTGCTCTTTATCACTATACAGGAAGACGTATGGCCCGAGGGCTCCACCACCACGACGGAGCCAATCTCTTCTGGCGGGAGTTGGACCTTACGGCCTGTAAGGGGGTCGCGCACCTTGCCCATCTCGCGCGTGACCCTGAATAGCCTGCCCTGCTCCACACCGTCTTCAGTCCCCTTGTCTATGTAGAGGATATCACCCTTGGCGAGGTTCTCCTTGCCAGAGAGTGAGGCGATTACATACCCCTCGAGGGGCACTGAGGAGGTCTTTATGCGGACCTCTCTGGGGGGCTCCTTGTAGGGTACGAGCCTTGCGCCGCGCTCGATCTCGGCAACAGCGCTCTCTATGGTGCCGGTGGGGACGTCTCCTGTGCCCGTAATGGCGAGACTGCCGAGTATCTCGATCATGTAGCCCATTTTCTTTCCCGTTACAGGGTGCCTGACGAGCGCCCCTGTCTGGTATATGGTGAAGCGGTCGCCGACGCTGAGCGAAGACCTGTCCTTGAAGGAAAGAAATACCTCGTCCCCTGTTCCGAGGAGGAGCCTCTTGTCCCTTGCCTCGAGTATGACACCCGAACTCTTCTGCTCCTGGCTGGAGACAAAGCCCTCGCGCCTCAGCAGGGTGCCAGATACAGAGGGCCCCTTTGGTTTTTCTGGTGCAGGTTTTTCCGGCTCGAGTACCACCACCCTTGGGGCAGACTTCGAAAGGTCCACCACAGGGAGCGAACCTACGTCGAACCCGCCTCTGGTGTACTCACCACCCTCGCTCTTGATGGGCACGATCTTGACCACGTCGCCGGGGTATATGAGGTCTGGGTTTTTTATGTAGGGGTTGAGTTTCCAGAGATAGGGCCACTTGAAAGGGTCTTTCAGGAATCTTGCGGAGATATCCCAGAGCGTGTCGTGCCTTATAATCGTATAGTATACGGCGTTCTCATCCCTGTCGGCTTCTTTTGGGGCCCCGTGGCGCACCCTCGCCGAGACCGAAAGGGGTACGATGAGGAGGAGTATTATGGTAAAAGAGGCCTTCAGGTATCTTTTCATGACTGCCTTCCTTCTTCAGAGGGACTTGAGTCTCTTCGTGGCCTTCTTGGCCGCCTCAGACCCGGGATATTCCTTGACAAGCCTCGTGAGGGCCTGTCTCGCCTTTTCGTTATGGCCTGTCCTGACATAGGCAAGGCCCATCATGAGGAGGGCATCAGGGGCCTTGTTACCCTTTGGGTATATCTTCAGGACTATCTCATAGTTCTCTATGGCCTTCTCGAAATCCTTCTCAGCAAAGTAGGACTGGCCGCTCCAGAAAAAGGCGTTGTCAGAGAGACTGCTGCCAGGGAAGGTACGGGCAAGTTCTGAAAAGACCGCCCTTGCCTCAGCGTAGCGTCCAGCGAGGTAGAGGTCCTGTGCCTTTTTGTAGAGAGACTTGGCGCTTGCGGGCTTGTCCAGGGCTCCATGCCCGCTACGGGCCGAGGCCTCGGTCTTACGGGGAAGGACCTTCAGGTTCTGCCCTGCATCTACGCTCTCTCGGACTGCAGGTTTTCCACCGGCAACCGCCTCTGCCCCGCCTGCCTGGTCTCCTCCAGCAGGTGGGCGGCTCTCTACGCGTACGCTCCCGTCGCTGAGTTCAACTACCCTCAACCCCGGAGGCGGTGTGAGGTCCATGGACCCGGCATCTGCGGCCCCGGTGGAGGGGGAGTTCAGTTTTTCTCGTAGAAGAGAGAGCCTGGTGTCGAGTTCGTCCACCTTCTCCCTATTGTCGTCAAGGGATTTCTCCAGACGGGCGACCCTGCCCTTCAGGGCCTCCATGTCCTGCACAGTAGGCCCTGCGGCACAGCCACAGACAAGGACGAGGGCAAGGGGGTATGTAAAAAAACGTAGAGGGTTCACTTTTGAAAGATTAATCGCCATTACCTTGTTTTGTCAAGGTTTTTTTATAAAGACGGGCATATTTGAGACAATGAGGCCGTGATGCGCGCAAGTAGAGGACCGCCTCAGACAAAGCATACGAAAAACAGGGGGTTTTCTTCAGTGACGCCTATCACGGGATGGGGTATTACCTTTAGAGGCGAGGCAGTGGCGTACTCAGCCCTTCTGGCGCCTCATTCTCTTGTACACAAAGGGTATGAGCGATACGATGACAACAAGGGCCACGCCGGCTATGAAGGCTGGGGAGACGCGGCCATGGAAGACATCGAGGATGGAACTCGAAAAAACCACGTAGGCCGTGATGCCGGGGAGCATGAAGACGAGGGTTGCGAGGAAGTATGGAAGGATGCCTATCCTCGTGAGGCCAAAGGCGTAGTTGAGAAAATTAAAGGGAAAGAGCGGTATCAGGCGTGTAAAGGCCACTATCTTCCAGCCCTTTTTCTCCACAGCCTCGTCTATCTCTGCAAGTCGGCCTCCCTTTATGATGGACTCTACCCACTCGCGGCCCATCTTCCGTGCTATGAGAAAGGCGAGCGTTGCGCCAGTGGTTGCGCCAATGGCCACATATACAACGCCCCAGAAGGGCCCGAAGAGCACGCCCCCTACAACGGTAATGGGAAGACCGGGGAGCATGAGGCTCGGCGCTATGGCGTATACGAGCATGTAGACCACGGGCCCCCAGACGCCAAAGCCCTCTATCCAGGAGCGCATGTGGTCCTGGTCAAGGTACTGGCCGAGCCCGAGGTACCGTACGGCAAGGAAGGCGCCAAGGACAAAGGCCATGAGGATTATGAATTTTATGGTCTTTTTGTTCATTTTTTTCCAGCGGCCAAGGGCCGCTGGCATTGGTTTTCTTTGCCCCGCTTTCTTTTTTCCAAAAGAAAGCGGGAAGTTTTCTCTGTCTTGCTTCTTTTTTCTTCTTTCTCCTACCCTCCCCGTCTTATGAGCCAGCGCGAGAACTTTGGGAACCAGCCGGAGAATAGTTTTTCCCTGTAGTACTGGTCGCAGGCCCGTTTGAGGCCCTGGGCCACGGTGGGGTATACGTGTATTGTCCCTGATATGGTTGTAATGGGGACCTTTGCCTTCATGGCAAGGATATATTCGTGTATGAGTTCGCCTGCGCCGGGGCCGAGAACATGGGCTCCAAGTATCTGTTTCTTCTTATCAACTACTATCTTTATGAGCCCCTTTCCCTCGCCCTCTATGACCGCCCTGTCCACCGCGGCAAAGGGCTGACGGAAGACACTGATCTTTTCATGCTTTTCGCGTGCCTCGTCCTCGGTGAGTCCCACGCGGGCGAGTTCTGGGTCTGAAAAAGTCACCCATGGCACCACGCGGTAATCGGCCTTTCTCTTTACAAGAGGGAAGAGGGCGTTCGATACGACAAGGCCTGCCTGGTACTCGGCCATGTGTGTGAATTTATATGGCCCTGTAACGTCTCCGCAGGCGTATATGTGGCCCTGAGTCGTCTTCATGGTCTGGTCTGTCTTTATGCCCTTTCTCTTTTCATACTCAACGCCCGCGGCCTCGAGGCCGAGGCCGCCCACGTTGGGGCTTCTTCCGATGGCGCTCATAATCTCTTCGGCCTCAAAGGTCTTCTCCCTGTCTCCAATAGTCGCAACAACCCTCTTCATCTTTCCATTACTCTTTATTTCCTTGAAGCCCCTGCAAGTGACGATCCTTATGCCCTCTTCAGCAAGGATGGCATGGAGAGATTCCGAGAGTTCCCTGTCTTCGCGGGGGAGTATCTGGCCCTTTTTCTCAAGTATTGTGACCCTGGAGCCGAGGCGACTGAAGACCTCGGCGAACTCCACCCCTATGGGGCCGGCGCCGAGGATGATGATGCTTTCGGGGAGGGTTTCGAGGGCAAGGGCCGTGATATTGGTAAGTACGCCTGTCTCATTTAGGCCGGGTATGGGCAGGACCGCAGGGCTCGAGCCCGTGGCGATGATGAACTTTCTCCCATAAAGCCTCCGGCCCTCCACGTTGAAGACGTGGTCGTCCTCAAAGGCCCCGGACCCGAAGATGACCTCGACGCCCATCTTTCTGAAGCGCCCGGGGTCGTCGTTAGAGGCTATTCTCTCCTGCACACCGCGCATGGCGTCCATTACGGCGGGAAAATCGACTGTAATATTACCTGTACGCACGCCGAACTCTCCGGCACGTCGCGCCATGGAGGCCACCTTTGCCGAGTGCACGAGGCGTTTCGTGGGCACGCACCCATAGTGCAGGCAGTCTCCGCCAAGGGAGCCCGCCTTTTCCACCAGGGCAACGCGCGCCCCGAGCTGTACTGCCCCGCTTGCCGAAACAAGCCCCCCAACGCCGCCGCCTATTATTACAAGGTCATATCTTTCCATGACCACCCAGTCTCTTCTCTATGTCTATGGCCACCATGGTCCGGCATTGTCTACCTGTCTTACATGTAAATATAGCACTTGTTCAGGGGCGCGTAAGTATGGGGGCTTACAAAAATCAGAGAGGAATGTATCGGCAGAAGGAGCCGTGGTCAGCGTCTCTGGGCCGAGTCCATGAACTCCAAGGTGCGCTCAAGGGTGGGTATGCCTGTCCTTCCTCCAGGTTCAAGGCACTTCAAGGCCGCAAAGGCCGAGGCAAAGGTCACGGTCTTTTCAAGACCCCAGTTCTGAAGGAGGCCGTAAATGTAGCCTCCATGAAAGACATCACCTGCTCCCGTGGTGTCAAGGGCACGCACCCTGAAGGCAGGGGTCCTGAAGACGCGCGAGCCATCCCAGGTTACCGAACCCCGCTGGCCGAGTGTAATGGTAACGGCGCGGGGACCAAAAGCCGAGATTTTCACTGCCGCCTCTTCGGGGTCAGAAGAGAAGTATCTACCGAACTCCTCGGACCCAACGATGTAATCAGCATGGGGGAGTAACTTTAGGAGGGCCGACCTCGAAGACCCGGCGTCCAGCATCACCGGCACTCCTGCCTCGCGGGCAAGTTCAGCGGCCCTCATGGACGCGCGCCCCATGAGACCATCGATGAGGAGAAAACCAGCGCCAGAGAACCAGTCTCTTCTTATCTCCTCTTCAGAGAGTTCGGCCACGGTTGGCCGCTTCCAGAGTATGGTCCTCGTGCCGGTCTCGCGGTTTACGATAATGAAGGCCCTCTGGGATTCGCCCCCGGGCCTCTCAACAAGGGCCGCCAGATCCACGCCCTCGTCTATGAGGCCCTCCCTTATGCGCGCCCCGGCATAATCATCAGAGACCACGCCTGAAAAGGCCGCATCCACACTCAGACGCCGAAGCGCCACAAGGGCCGTGGCAACAGGACCGCCGCCCTGCTCCAGAAAAGCAAGGACCTCTTTTTTCGAGTCTTCCTGGGGAAAACCAGCGACAAGAGTAATAATATCGAGCGAGGCCTGACCAAGACCAAATACACGCATGAGAGAAAAGTCCCTTTAATGGTAAAGATAAAAAAGAAGTATATCTCCTGCGGCTCCGCCGCAAAAAGATACAAATACTTTCTTACTTTCTTTTTGAAAAAAGAAAGTAAGACAAAGAAAACCAATGTCAGCGCACGCCCCCTGCGCGGGAATAACCCGCGGTGGGGGGCGCATCTTGGATACACTTCAAATAGAGTAAGACAAAGAAAACCAATGAGTAAGGCTAAGGCCCCCTCTCTTAAGGGTAGTAGGGTGGGCTGTGCCCACCATTACCACCTTAGCCCCCTCAACCTCCGGGACTCTCGATTATCATTGTCACCGGCCCGTCGTTGATACTGCTAACTTCCATATGCGCCCCAAAACGCCCGGCTTCCACTGTGAGGCCAAGTTTTTTCAAGGTCATGATAAAAGACTCGTAAATGGTCCGGGCCTTCTCCGGGTCCTCGGCCCGCGTGAACGCGGGCCTGCGGCCCTTTCTGCAGTCCGCCAGAAGGGTAAACTGCGAGACCACAAGCACGGAGCCTCCAGCAGACTTTACGTCAAGGTTCATTCGTCCCGCCTCATCCCCGAAGATACGAAGTCCCCGCGTCTTTCGTGCCATGTAATCCACCTCTGCCGGGCCGTCTCCCCTCTCCACACCAAGATACACAAGGAGCCCCTTCCCTATCTCGCCGATTACCTCGTCCCCGACACTGACCCTTGCAAACTTCACCCTCTGAAGCACGGCCTTCATCTTCTTCTCACCCTCACCTTCTCTCCCATCTCCACGCCCAGCAACCCTGCCGCCCCATCCTCCCGTAGGGCTATCTCCATGTAGCCGGAACTCCCAAGAAGGGCGCCTGGAATGCCTGGTTCAAGAGAGGCATAGGACCTGTAAAGCCCCTTGACCTCCCTGCCCTTGATCAAGACCTCCACCTCGCCACTGCCGAGATTTTCCTCGATGAGGGACTCGCCGATATTGGTAATGATATTGCCATAGGTGTCTATGTGAATGACCTCACCGAGTAAGGAGCCCTCGAGGGCCTCTGGCTCGGGCATCCTTATCATATCAAGATCTCGCGTAAGGGGGCCGAACTCACAGAGTCCTGCTCCAAGGCTGAGGTGTGCGGCCACTGGGCCGAAGATATCGCGGCCATGAAAGGTCTTGCTTACCCTGGGGCGCATGAACTTCTCATTTCTTATCTCCACTATGCGCCTTATGCCGTCCCTCTCCGCCGCAAGGCTCAAGAGGCCGTTATCAGGGCCAACGAAGAAGAAGCGCTCTGTCTCGATGACAACACCCCGCCTCGGCCCGCCCACGCCAGGGTCTACCACCCCCACGTGAACAGAACGGGGCGGAAAGAAACCGCAGGCCCCGGCCATGACAAAGGCGCCCCCAAAGATATCCCCAGGGCCTATGGAGTGGGTGATATCCACGATGGTTGCCGAGGGATTCAGGGTGAGAATAGCCCCCTTCATGGCACCGGCATAATGATCTGCCAAGCCAAAATCCGTACTCAGGGTTATGATCGGGTTATTCATGGGCAGGCCCCTTGGAGCGAAAAAGGTTAGCGCTTGGCAATACTTTTGAGTATAATTAGAATCAAGCACTCATTTACGGCAAGTACAAGAGAGTATAGCATATAGGGCGGGTTGGCGGAACACCGCAGTCCGCCTCTCTCTGCAAGTATTGTATGGAGGGATAGACAATGGAACCTGCCATAGAGATAGACCTTAGGGACCTGCCTGTCTTCAAGAGGCACCCCCATGCCTTTGACACCTGGGATGCCCTTGCAACAGGCTCTGTAATGCGTCTCATAAACGACTACCCGCCTTCTCTCCTCAACGACCAGTTCGGCTCCCTCTACGGAGGGATCTTTCAGTGGGAGTGCGTGGAGGAGGGGCCAGAGAAATGGGTGGTGGATATAAAACGCCTCCGTGATCCCGAGCCAGACGTTGGCGAGGACGTTGCCGAGCGCGTGGAAAAGGCCCTCTCAGAGGTGAGGCCATTCCTTGAGAAGGACGGCGGGAACGTTGAACTCGTTGAGATAGACAGGGAAAACCGTATCGTAAGGGTACGGCTTACAGGGGCCTGCACCAATTGTCCTTCCTCGGCACAGACCCTCAAGGGAGGAGTTGAAAAGGCCATTAAGGAATTCGCCCCTGAGATACGCACGGTAGAGAACGTAAAGTAGCCCGGCAAGGGGCCAGAGAGGCAGGCAGTGCCCCTGCCAGGCCATGAAGACCCATAGTATGGGTCCTAAACCCCATCGAGGCCTTTCCATCACGTCTCCCCTGCCTGCCAGATGCGTGAAGTGCAGAGGGAAAAACGCCGAGGAGCGGAGATTATGAAAAAAACGACCCTTCTACTTGTACTTGCCCTCTTCCTTGCCATTACGGGTGTAGCCCGTGCCGAGTCCTATCTCTCTCTATACTCCGGAGGCGCAGTGCCGAACAATGGGGACTGGAAGGACAACCTGGGGCTTGCCGCGGATGGTTCCATAAACTTGGGCAACTCCCCCACCTTCGGCGTAAAGGCCGGGCATTGGTTCGAGCAGGAGGGCTATCCCTACTTCGGCCTCGAGGTGGAGGGCAACATACACTTCCCTGACTGGAGCAGTGTCACGACCAACCGCTTTCTCGATGTCATTGTCCTGCCACCCCTCACCCGGAGCGTCTCGGCAGACACTACGCTCTTCTCCATATTTTTCAACAGCATTCTACGCATACCAGGAGGTCCCTTGAGGCCCTATGCCGGCGGCGGCTTGGGTTTCGCCGTCTGGAACATAGGTGACCAGAGTCTTGCAACAGTAGGCACTGCCCAGAGCGAGACTGACACGGCCTTTGCCTGGAACCTCTTTACGGGCGTGGACCTCCCGGTAACCAAGAAGTTCTCTGTCTTCATGGAGTACAAGTACATGGGGGCGGATTTTTCCTTTCCCGACTCCATAGGCATGGACATAAACTACAGGACGTCTCTCATCTACGGAGGCCTGGTCATACGGTTCTGACGGTCTATGGGCAGGATGCGTCTCGTTGACACCACGAATGGCGACATGGTATAAACAGGCCCTATGAATAGAACGGCCGCTACCCGTGAAGTGCCATCTCCGACGAGACGAAGAGACCTCGTCATTGTCGCCCTCGTCACCGCGGCACTGCTCCTTCCCTTTTCAGGCAAGGCCTTTCACATAGACGATACTCTCTTTGTCTGGGCAGGCCGGCACATACTGGAAAAACCCTTTCCCTTCTACTGGTTCGACGTCAACTGGTACGGCGCGGACATGGCCATGTACCAGGTCATGAAAAACCCGCCACTCACGAGTTACTTCATAGCCATAGCCGCCTCCATTGCCGGCTGGTCCGAGAGGGCCCTTCACCTCGCCTTTCTCCTGCCGGCCATCGGCCTCGGCACAGCCATATACCTCATAGCAGAGCGCCTGACGCGCCTGCCCCTCATAGCCACACTCGCGGCCCTCGTCACACCAGTCTTCCTCGTCTCCGGCACCAATGTAATGAGTGATGTACTGATGCTCTGCATCTGGTCCTGGGCCGTATATTTCTGGATACGTGGTGGCGGTGAGAATAGACCAGGCCTCGTGCTCGTTGCAGGTCTACTCATCGCCCTTGCCACGTTCACCAAGTACTACGCCATGTCTCTTGTGCCCCTTCTCGGCGTGTACTCGCTCTACAAGAGAGAGAGACCCAGGGTCTGGGCGCCTGGGCTCGTCCTTGCAGTGGTGCTCCTTGTCGTCTACCAGGAACTGACAAAAGAGGTCTATGGCCGGGGGCTTCTCCTTGATGCCGCGGCCTATGCAAGCAACGTGGGGCCTGCGCTCGTTGGGAACAAACTCGAAAAACTCTTCATAGGCCTATCCTTTGCCGGCGGGTGCCTGGCAACGTTACTATTCTACTGGGGGTTTGTCTGGAAAAAAAAGGCCCTTGTCTTCTGGGCCATTCTCTTCATTGTCCTCATCCCCTTTATCGCCAACGCGAGGTCTCTCGAGAGGCTCCTTTACTACACGAGACAGAACCAACTGGACTGGGGGTACGTAGCACAGGTATCGCTCTTCGTGGTGGCCGGCCTCAGTCTCCTTGCCCTGGCTGTACGGGACTTCATCGCAACACGCGAGGCCGGGTCTCTACTTCTCCTCCTCTGGGTGCTCGGCACCTTTGTCTTCGCGGCATTCGTGAACTGGACGAATAACGGCAGGTCCAACCTGCCCATGATACCTGCTGGCGGCATCCTCATCGCAAGGGCACTGGAACGCCGTTACGGGCGAAGACCTGGGGCAAGGAGATGGCCCCTTTTCGTTCCTCTTGCTCCAGCCCTCGTCCTCTCGCTCATGGTCTCTTATGCGGATTACGCCTTCGCGAACTCGGCGAGGTCAGTAGCCCAACTCGTCAAGACCAGGTACATCGACCTCGGCGAGAGGGTCTGGTTCCAGGGACACTGGGGTTTTCAGTACTACATGGAGGCCTTTGGGGCAAGGCCACTGAATCTGCAGACTCCGCAAATCCTGCCCGGCGACATAGTAGTGAGGTCTGAGAACAACTACATCGTACCAAGGCTCCCTGAGTACTACTTCAACGTAACTGTCCTCGATATCATCGAGAACCCCCTGCCTCGCACCATGGCAGTAATGTCCTTCCGTCCCATGGCCGCGGGGTTCTACTCCAGTGTCTTCGGGGCCCTTCCCTTTGTCCTCGGCCACACGGAGAACGATGTATACCGGATAATCCGCCTCAATAGCCCCAAGGCCATGGACAGGCCAGCGGCGTTACGCCAGGAGTGAGATTACAAGGGGGCCTTTACAAGGCGCTCAAAAGGACTATATAATCTGACGAGTGGGGCTTGAGAAATCTGTAAGGGAGATTACTTCCAGGGGTATGTGGGCAATGTTAAATTAAGAAAGAGCAGGCCCTTACAATCTTCTTCTTTGCTCCAATTTCTTTTCCAGAGAGGGCGGAGTGGCTTGGAGGGGCAGAAGGGCTACAAACGCGGGGCATTGATCTGTCCCATACCGGTTTTCTTTGCTCCACTTTCTTTTTTCCAAAAGAAAGTGGAAAAAATTGTTTTTGCCTTTTTCATTCCAGGAGAATCTCATGAAGACACAGCAGGCAACGAGGGCCGAGGTTCCGGTTACCGGGCTCTCGACCCTATGGTTTCAGGTCTCGGGCACACTCTGCAACCTCGAATGTGCGCACTGTTTCATAAGTTGCGGCCCTGGCGTGAAGCGTCATGCCATGCTCACGCGGGAGGACGTTGCCCGCCACCTTGAGGAGGCACGCTCCACGGGAGTTCGTGACATCTACCTCACGGGCGGCGAGCCCCTTCTTAACCCCGAGATAATGTGCATAACCGCTGATGCGCTCCGTGATGCCAATGTCACCATACTCACCAACGCCACGCTCATCACCAGAGGAGTGGCTCAAGGGTTCCGCGAGATAGCCGAGGCCTCGGGCCATACGCTCACCTTCCGGGTGAGCATGGAGAGCCCTCAAGAGGAAGAGAACGACAGGGTGCGGGGAAGCGGCGCCTTCAGGCGCGCCGAAGAAGGCGTTCGCAATCTTCTATCCGAGGGTTTCGAGCCAATCATAACTGCCACGGCCATCGAGGACGGGGCCGGCCCCTGCAAGGAGGCCTTTGAGCAGTGGCTTCGCGGTCTCGGCTCGGTGGAGGCGCGCGTAAAGGTGCTTCCGCTACTGCGCATTGGCCGGGGCGGGGAGAACTTCAGGCCCTATGGAGAGGAGGAGCGCCTCGATGAGAAGGTCTTATCAGCAGTAGACCTCCGGGGGCTCCAGTGCGCGAGCGCGCGTATGGTGACCTCGGAGGGTGTCTTTGCCTGTCCCATACTCATAGACGATCCAGAGGCGCGCATGGGCGCAACTCTCTCTGACTCGCTCCGCCCTGCGGGGCTTACATCCCCGGCATGTTATACATGTCTCATGGAGGGGCTCAGTTGCTCGAACACGACGGGCAGTTGCTGCGGCGTGGAGTCGCGGCGCGATGAAGTCCGTTCATTCTACGGGGCTGCGGCCACCACGCCGAGGCCTGACCTCTGCTGTCCCACGGGATACTCTGCCGCTGATACCTCGCACATACCGCGCGAGGTCCTGGACGTTGCATACGGATGCGCGAGTCCTGTGAGTCTTTCCGGGCTGAGAGAGGGCGAGACCATGCTGGACCTTGGCGCAGGCGCCGGCATAGACTGCTTCATAGCGTCTAAGATAACCGGGCCAGAGGGCCGGGTCATAGGCATTGACATGACGGACGAGATGCTCGCAAGGGCGCAAAAGAACAAGGTAAAGGTGGCCGAGAACCTTGGTTATGACAACGTGGAGTTCAGAAAGGGTTTTCTCGAAGAGATACCCGCAGAGGACGAGAGCATAGACCTTGTCACCTCCAACTGCGTCATAAACCTCACCGCCGAGAAAGGCCCTGTCTTCCGTGAGATATACAGGGTTCTGAAGGACAACGGCCGCTTTGTCATATCAGACATAGTCTCCGAGATACCAGTGCCGCCCTCCATGCGCGCAGACAGTACCCTCTGGGGCGAGTGTATCTCAGGGGCGCTCACCACAGAAGAATTCATAAGGCTGGCAAAGGAGGCGGGGTTTTACGGCATCACCCTGCTCTCAGAGACCTTTTACAGGGAGGCCGGGGGGCTCTCATTCTATTCTGTCACCTTTGAGGGCCACAAGCAGAACAAGGCCGAGAAGTGCCTGTATCTCGGCCACGAGGCCACCTACATCGGCCCCTTTGACAGTGTCACAGACGACGAGGGGCACGAGTTTCCGCGTGGCGTCTCCATGGAGGTCTGCACGGACACGGCCCAAAGGCTCTCGCTCCCGCCATACAGGGGCCTCTTCATCATTACCGAGCCAGGCGACACCCCTGGCCAACCGCAGACCTGCGCCACCAGGGATAATACTAAGACCAACGGCAAGGGCGGCTGTTGCTGATGCGCCCTGCCCGAACCTGACCGCATGACCGCAGGTCACGGTGCGGTCCACCATTACCACAACCCCCAGCCAGGCGGTTCATGTCATTATTCTCGAGGCCAGTTCTCGCCCTTGCCATCACATGCATCTTGTTCTCTCTCCTTCCATGCCATGCCAGGGGGGCAGGGGCCGAGGACTGGCCAGAGGGGTTTCGTGCCTGGCTCACGGCCCTTACGTACGAAGACGAGGACCCCAGTGACTTCGGCACCCCGGTCATGGCGGCCGATAGGCGGCTTCTTGAAAAATTCCGACCAAGAGTCTTCATAGCCCCTGGGGGCAGGGTTCCCGTCGACTTTTATGGCTTTTACCTGCCCAATACCGTTGTCCGCGACAGTAGCGGAGAAATCGTCGAGGAATCTCCCTCAAGGGCATATCTCAAGAAGATAGAACGCCGGGCCGGGTGGTGCCTGGATTACACAGGGCCGGACTCGCCCTGCAAGAATGAGAGTTGCAGGGGATATGTGGGCACTGGCTATGGCCGGGTCTACAGGGAAAGGGCACGCTATCGTACGAGGACCGGCATAAGGGAAGAGCCCGTCACTATCCTCAAGTACAACTTTGCCTTCATATACAGCGGCCTACCAGCAGAGATAGGGGGGATAAAAGAGACCCTCGCGGGCCTTGTCCTCGACCCCTCGCGGGTGCATGAACTCGACATACACGGCGCCGTGCACGTGGTCGTAGACAAGGCCGGTCGTCCCCTTGTACTCCTCCTTGCCCAGCACAACTACTTCAGGAGTTATGTCTTTGGGGTGGATATCCCCGAGATGCCCGAAGACGGGCGTGTCCCTGTCTGCTTTGCCCTTCGCTCAAACGAGCCGTACCCATGCCCGGATGGAGACAAGCCCGTTAAAAGGCGCACTGTCGGTAATCCTGTGAACATTGCCTATGTTATCGACGGAAGTGGCAGACCACTTCTGTCGGGCATGGATATTGTCTTTGGGCCTGGAGCAGGCGCAGAGGAGGTAAGGTACACGCTCAAGTTTCTCCCCAGAAGAGACCCCCTCTACGTAAGTTGGATACCACTGGGGAATAGGGAAAAAATTCTCTTCTTCGGGCGCTTTTACAGTACAGGGCCCCCTGGAATGGATCTCAACACCTGGCCGGAACTGAAAAAATACTCTGATATCATGCAGTTCTGGTATCTTAGCGACGACGATAGCGAGGAGGCCTCCCTCATGAGGGAGGCCTTCAGGAGTTTTACGGACGTGGACTTCGAGAAGGTACTCGAGCATAACGGCGCTCGGTTATACAAGGCGCTCTTTGGCGGCCCGCGTACCCCCTGAGCGCCTCTGGGGCGATGAGGGCGCACCCATAGGCGGGTGCCATAGAAATGGCTTGACTTGTGGCTTCACAGCGTGGTAATTATGGGAAAATTCATGTAAAAATAAGGGGACTTGTATGATTAAGACCATTCTTCTCGCTGACGACAGCATCACCATGCAGAAGGTCATAAGGCTCACCTTTGCCTCGGGAGGGTACGAGATTACAACTGCTGACAACGGAGACGAGGCCATAAAAAAGGCAAAGGACACAAGGCCCCACCTCGTTCTCGTGGACGCGGCTCTGCCGGGCAGAAACGGCTACGAGGTCTGCGAGGCAATAAAGAAGGACCCTGAACTCAAGAACACGCCTGTCATGATACTCGCCGGCACCTTCAACCCCCTTGACGAGGACCTTGCAAGCAAGGTAGGGGCCGACGATTCCATAGTAAAACCCTTTGAGTCCAAGATACTCATCCAGAAGGTAGAGTCGCTCTTCAGGAAGTTTCCGCCCATGGAGCGCGAGGCAAGGGCCGAGGCCCCGCCTCCAGCCGAGGGGCAGGGTCTTGGCGAATGGACCGAGGAGGACGTAATCACCGCGCCAGATGCCGCGGAGCCCCTGGCTCCCCCCATGCCTGAAGAAGGAGGGGGGCCTGCCGTGGAAGGCGCTATGCCCGGCTTCCAGGAGATAGCGCCGGAGCAGGCAGGGCCCGAAGAGGCCGCATCGGCAGAAGGACCGCAGGCCACGGAAGAACCAGGGGCCGAGTCTCTTCCCAGAATGGAGACGCCCCATGGCGAGTCCGAGGGTGAAGACGGTTTTGACATAGAGGGCTTTGAGATAAACCCCTTCAAGTCCGGCCCCCTCCGCGAGGAGAGCGGCGCCGAGGGCGGCGCAGAAGACGAACTCGGCGGCCAGTGGACCATAGACGAGAACGATGTCATCGGCTTTGATGACCTCTCCAGCGAGGAAGAGACTGTCTCTGAGGGGGCAGTGCAGGAAGAAGCCGCCCCAGAAGAAGAACCCGCTCTTGGTGGGCCAGGGCCCGTGGCGGGCGTAGAAGACGAAGAAGGGCAAGCCAGGGAAGAGACTCCTGGTGAGATGCCCCTGAGGGACGAGGCCGAAGAGGCCGGGGGCACCAGCGCAAGGGAAGAGAAGGCCTGTGAACCTCCCGACGGTTTGGCAACCGAAGAGGCAGAAGAGAGCGAGGCCGGAGTAGAAGACCAGGAAGAGACAGTGGCAGCGCCGGAAGAGACCTTGGGGGCCGAAGGCGAAGAGAGCATCCCTGGCGGCGAAGAGGCCGAAGGCGAAGAAATCATCCCTGGACCAGAAGAAAAGGCCCCTACAGGAGAAGAACCCTCATTCCCTGCCGAAGAGGAAGAGACTGAAAAACAACCCTTGGAAGAAGACCTCGCAGAAGAAACCCCCGCGGCCCCTGGACAAGATGCTTCGGCCATGAAAGAAGAGGGCGCCAGAGCCGGAGCCGCAGGCAAGGATGTCTCCGAAGAGGCGGCCATCCGCGATGTGATACGCAGGGCCACTGTGGATATAATCGAAGAGGTCGTACGAGATACGGTCCCCCAACTCCTGAGGAAGGCCATGGAGGAAGAACTGGACCGCATTAAGGAGGCCATAAAAAAGGCCTGAGAGAGCACTACGATTCCCGCCAGATACCTCCCGCCGACAAAAGAACTTGGCCCTCCATAAAGAGAAGTGCGGTCATGAGCCTATACCTCGCGCTTCTGATGATAGGCGGCAAGCCCTCTTGAGATCCCCTTTCAGGCCCCTGCTCCACCAGGCCGGAGACGAAAAAGAGCGGGCTTTTACCGACCTTATATGATAGATTCTTAATCCCCTCCCTCTGGAGAACTCGAGGAAAAAAGACAAGATGACAAAAGAGAGCAAAGATACGCTGGAGCCCAGGTACAACCCCTCGGACGTGGAAAAGAGATGGCTCGGCTACTGGGAAGAGGCCGGGCTCACAAGGGCCGAGGCCGGCTCAGAGAAGCCCGCCTTCTCCATGGTCATACCGCCCCCGAACATCACGGGCGCGCTCCACGTCGGCCATGCGCTGAACTCCACGCTCCAGGACATCCTGGCAAGGTACAAGCGCATGCAGGGATTCAACGTGTTATGGCTCCCTGGCATAGACCACGCGGGCATTGCCACGCAGAACGTGGTGGAGCGCGACCTCGCCGCCGAGGGCACGGACCGCCACGCCACAGGACGCGAGCGCTTCATAGAGCGAGTCTGGGAGTGGAAGGAAAAGTACGGCACCACTATTCTCAACCAACTGGCACGCCTCGGCGCCTCATGCGACTGGTCGCGTCTTCGCTTCACCATGGACGAGGGCCTCTCGAAGGCCGTACGCGAGGTCTTCGTAACCCTCTATGACGAGGGACTCATATACAGGGGCGACTACATAATAAACTGGTGCCCAAGGTGCAGGACAGCGCTATCGGACCTCGAGGTGAGTTTCGAGGAAAAAGATGGTTCTCTCTACTACATGCGCTACCCTGTGGCAGACCCTCCAGAGGGCGGTCCAGATGAAATAATAGTTGCCACCACGCGGCCAGAGACCCTCCTCGGTGATACGGCAGTGGCCGTGAACCCGGAAGACGAGCGCTACCAAGGCCTAAGAGGCAGAAAGGTCTGCCTCCCATTTCTCGGGCGCGAGATACCGGTCATAGAAGACGACCACGTGAGTATGGAGTTCGGAACAGGGGCCGTGAAGATTACGCCTGCTCATGACTTCGACGACTTCGAGATGGGACGCCGCCACGGCCTGTCTTTCATCACAGTAATGGACAGTAGCGGCGTCATGAACGAGAACGCTGGGCCCTTTGCCGGGCTCGACCGCTTCGAGGCCCGGAAGAAGGTTGTGGAGGAACTGAGAAAAGAAAATCTTCTACAAAAAGTGGAACCGCACAAACTCATGCTCGGTTCGTGCTACAGGTGCTCTACAGTCGTTGAGCCCACGCTCTCCAAGCAGTGGTTCGTGAACATAAAACCCCTTGCAGGCCCTGCCATCGAGGCCGTGGAGGACGGACGCGTCCGGTTCATACCAAAGAACTGGGAGAACCTGTACTTCGACTGGATGCGAAACATCCGCGACTGGTGCATCTCGCGCCAGATATGGTGGGGTCACCGCATACCGGCCTGGCACTGCGGGGACTGTTCGCACACGACTGTTGCCAAGGCAGACCCCTCGGAATGCGAAGAATGCGGGTCTACCAATATCACTCAAGACCAGGACGTTCTCGACACCTGGTTCAGTTCCGCGCTCTGGCCCTTCTCCACCCTCGGCTGGCCCGACGATACCCCTGAACTCAGGACCTTCTACCCCACTGACGTCCTCTCCACGAGTTTTGACATCATCTTTTTCTGGGTGGCGCGCATGATAATGATGGGCATGAAGTTCATGGGTGACGTGCCCTTCAAGGACGTATACATCCACGCCCTCATCCGCGACGCCGAGGGCCAGAAGATGAGCAAGAGCAGGGGCAATGTAATAGATCCCCTTGTGATGATAGAAGAGTTCGGCACAGATGCCTTCAGGTTTACCCTTGCCGTACTCGCGGCCCAGGGCCGCGACATAAAACTCTCCACCGAGCGCATAGAGGGTTACAGGAACTTCTGCAATAAGATCTGGAACCTCGCACGGTTTACCCTCATGAACGTGGACGGCCCTGTAGACGAGACCGTGGGGGAGGAGCGCCTCGCCAGGGCAGACAAGTGGATCCTCTCCCGCCTCGCCCTCACCACCGCCGGCGTTACAGAGGCCATAGATTCCTACAGGTTCGACGAGGCCGCGCGCCTCCTGTACAGGTTCGTCTGGCACGAACTCTGCGACTGGTACGTGGAACTCTCGAAAAAAGACCTTCGGGGCGAGAACGGAGAAGATCGAAGGTCTGCCTGCATGGGGGTGCTCGTCTCTGTCCTGAGGGATACGCTCCGGCTCCTCCACCCCTTCATGCCCTTTATCACAGAAGAGATACACGCCTGTCTTCCTGGCGAGAGCGGCTCGCTCCTTGCCTCAAGGTGGCCTTCCAGAGGCCAGGCCTATGAGAACGAGGCCCGCGAGATGGACCTTGTCATGGAGATAATAAAGGCGGTTCGGAACATGAAGACCGAGATGCACGTGGCCCTCAAGACACCTGTAAAGGTCTTCTGCTTTACGAGGTGCCAGGCCTCTTCCCAGGCCATCAGGAGTGGTCTCGAGTACATCGGCACCCTTGCGGGCGTAGAGGAACTCGTCCTCAAGAAGGCTGGTGACGAACCGCCCGAAAAATCCGTCTCTGCCCGCGCCGGCGAGGGCGACTCCCTCGTAGAGGTCTTCCTCCCCATGGAGGGCCTGGTGGACGTTGCCGTAGAGGGCAGAAGGCTCGAAAAGGCCCTCGCAAAGGTACTTCGCGAATCTGAATCCCTCGAGAAGAAACTGGCCAACAGGGCCTTTCTCGAAAAGGCCCCGCAGGAGATAGTAGAGAAGGAAAAGGCTCGCCTCGGGACGCTCCTCGAGAAGAAGGCGAGTATCGAGGCAGGCCTGGAGCGCCTCAAGGGACTGTAGGGGCTCCTTCTGGGCGAAAAGAGGACGCGCCTCCATAGAGGCATTGCCTAAGACCCCTTCACCCCTACCTGGCAAATGTGTGGGTGGGGCAGTGAGCAGGCGCGACAGTGAAAGAGAAAGAAGGCAGTAGAAGGCCCTTATCCTCTCAATGAAGAAAAAGTTGCGTGCAGAGATGAGCAAGTACTGACAAGAATCTGCCATGACTTCATTGAAGACCGGTTCCATCCATGAAGAACACCAGTAGGGACGAAGACAAGAGGCTTCGCGCCGAGGCACCGGCAATTGTGGAGGCCGCCCTCAGGGAAGACCTGGGTGAGGGCGATATCACCACGATGGCAACGGTGGCAAAGAGCAAAGAGGGCAGGTGCCGCATAGTTGCCAAGGAGGACCTCGTCCTTGCAGGTTCATTTCTCGCCCGCATGGTATTCAGCAGCCTCGATGGACGCCTCAAGTACAGGGCCCTTGCCGAAGACGGCACATCGGTACGCCGGGGCCGTCCTATCGCCGAGATCCGCGGCCCACTGGCCCCCATGCTCACCGGAGAACGCGTTGCACTCAACTTCCTCCAGCGCCTCTCTGGAATAGCCACGCTTACGGGAAAATTCGTACGCAAGGCCCGGCCCGTCAAGATACTTGATACGAGAAAGACTACCCCCGGCCTCCGCGTCCTCGAACGCTACGCCGTGCGCATGGGCGGGGGCTACAACCACCGCGCAGGCCTCCATGACGCCATACTCATAAAGGACAACCACATAAGCGCGGCAGGCGGGGTACGCGAGGCCATAAGGAGGGTATACAGGAAGTACGGCGACTCCATAGCCATCGAGGTAGAGGCAAGCACCCTCAAGGAGACTCGTGAGGCCATTGCCGGGGGCGCAGATATCATTATGCTCGACAACATGAGGCCTACGAGAATAAGAAAGGCGCTGAAGATGATTAACGGCAGGGCCGTCACCGAGGTATCGGGAGGCATAACGCTCAGCAACATCGAGGAGTTCGCATCCACAGGCGCAGACTTCATCTCCGTCGGGGCGCTCACGCACTCGGCCCCTGCCGTGGACATAAGCATGAAGGTAATCACCTAAGGCCATGCCAGGGAAGACTACGGACGAAAAAATACTCAAGAGCCTCGAAAGGTCGGGCAAGGGGTTCGTATCGGGTCAATCCCTTGCCGCCAGCCTCGGTCTGTCGCGAACAGCCATCTGGAAACACATGAACTCGCTTAAGGCCCGCGGCTTTCCAATAGAGTCGAGCGCCTCGAAAGGCTACCGCCTCTCGGCGCCCCTTCTTCCATTTAACGAGACGAGCATAAGCGCTGGCCTTGCAACGGATCTCATAGGGAGAGAGATACTCTTCTTCGACCGTCTCTCCTCTACGAACGAAGAGGCCGTGCAACTTGCCCGCAGAGGCGCGCCAGAGGGCACCGTGGTCATAGCAGAGGCCCAGGACAAGGGGCGTGGAAGGCTCGGACGTGAATGGGTCTCGCCGCCAGGGCGAAACCTCTACGCCTCCATAATCCTGAGGCCAGGCACAGCACCCCACGAACTCCAGGGCATCACCCTCCTGGCCGCAGTGGCTGTGGCCGAGACCATAGCCCGCTTCTCGCCAAAAAAACCAAGCGTCAAGTGGCCCAACGACGTTCTCATCGGAAACAGGAAAATAGCCGGCATACTCATGGAGATGCAGGGCTCTGCAGAGATGGCCGACTTCGTGGTGGCAGGCATTGGCATAAACCTCAACATGGAACAAAAAGACTTCCCCACTCCGCTCAGGAAAACAGCCACTTCTCTACTCTGCGCCTCGGGGCGTCCCGTGCCGAGAGCGGCCTTTACACAGTCGCTTTTATTATCCATCGAAATATGGTATAAGACCTTTCTTGAAAAGGGTCTTTCCGCTATAATAGAAGTTTGGAGACAACACTTCACCTCCGAGGGTAAACCCCTTCGCGTACGCTCTCTCAGAAAGACCATCGAGGGCATCTGTCTCGGCGTGGATGAGACCGGGGCCCTTGTTCTGCGACTTGCCAACGGCGCCACAGAGAGGGTCCTTGCCGGCGACGTGGAGGGCCTTAATAATGAGACCTGATAGGACGGTCGGCCAAAGGATTATGTCTTGGAGGGGGGGGACTGAGAGGGGGGCTGAGAGGCGCCTGGGAGTGAGACAACCATGGTACGAACCCTGGCCCTGGAGGTTGTCATGGCGGCTCTTGCCAGGGGGCCTGGCATAAAGAAGTTGGTTTGTGTAGAAAGACAACGGGTCGGGCCGCTGTACTCAAATATTGCGGACAATGCGGGAGCGGGAGTGGGGGCAGGACGAATAGAGACAAATGACCGGGCGCACCGTGAGCGCACAAGACAATGCTCCTTACTCTTGACATAGGCAACACCAAGGCCGCGCTCGGCCTCTTCGACGGCGAGACACTGGCGCACCACCAGAGATTTCCAGCAACAGTCTCCCAGGACGCGGATGCGCTCTACACCCGCCTTGCCGAGTACATAGGCATTGCAGGGATCGATAAAAAAGACATAATGGCCGCCATGGTCTCTTCCGTAGTGCCGGCCATGGAGACGATGACGAGAGAGGCCCTCGAGAGGCTGGCGGGTCCAAGGGTCTACTTCCTCGGCACCGAGGTCGCCCCCCCCATGCCTGTGCTCACGGAGAACCCCTCGGAGGTGGGGGCCGACAGGCTGGCAAACGCCATTGCCGCCTATCACCTCAAGAGGAGTGCTGTCATTGTCGTGGACATGGGAACCGCCATTACGGTAGACCTCGTAACAGAAGCCGGGGAGTTCGCAGGCGGGGCCATAGCCCCTGGGCCGGGCATCGCCGCAGAGGCCTTGTCCGAACATACGGCGCAATTGCCGCACATTGACCTGGAGCGGCCTGTAAACGTCATTGGCAGGAGCACCGGGGAGTCCATGAAGAGCGGACTGTATTTTGGCTTCTGCGGCCTCGTGGAGGGACTCATAAAGGGCCTGAGGCAGGAGAGCGGGACAGGAGCAGAGGTAATCGCAACCGGCGGGTTAGCAGAGTTACTCGCACCCGGGTGCGACGATATAAGAGGCATAGACCAGTTCCTCACGCTCAAGGGACTCAATATCATATACAACGAGGTGTTTTAACGGTGACAAAAGAAGAGGCACAGAAATACTTCCTCGAAGGTAAACGGCTCCTCAGAAAAGACCGCCTCGACCGGGCGCTTCGCGCCTTTGGCAAGGCACACAGGGAAGACCGGGCAAACCCACTCTACATGTCATACTACGGCCTGTGCAAGGCGCTTCGCGGCGGAGACATTGGCCTTGGCATTGAACTCTGCACAAAGGCCATAAAAAAGGAATTCTCCCGCGCCGAGTTCTACCTCAACCTCGGAAAGGTATACCTCGCTGTCGGCAACAAGAAGAGCGCTGTCAGCGTATTCAAGAAGGGCATCAAGTTTGAACCAGGCAACGACGAACTGAACCAGCACCTCTCCGAACTTGGTGTCAGAAAACCTCCCCCCATCACGGGTCTGCCGAGAAACAGCAGGGCCAACAAGTTTCTTGGCCTACTATTCAGAAAGACCCTCCCCGGAATAATAAAACGCCTCAAAACCTGAACCGCCACACCATAATTGAAAAAAGGAGAGGCTCACGTGGAGACGGATATAGCAAGAAAGAGGAACATAGCCGTAATTGCACACGGCGGGGCTGGAAAGACCTCTCTCTCTGACGCCATCCTCGCCTGTGCGGGCGTCGTGTCCGCACCTGGAAGAGTGGACAAGGGCACATCGCTCTTCGACTTTGAACCAGAAGAAAAGAAACGAAAGATAAGCATCTCCTCGGCCATCCACCACTATACCTGGAAAAAATGCCACGTAAACATCATAGACACGCCCGGGTACTCCAACTTTCTCCATGAGACAAGGTCTTCTCTCAGCGTAGTTGGCGGAGCCGTGGTCATTCTCAGCGCCATCTCCGGTGTAAAGGCCCAGACCGAGCGCCTCTGGGCCTACGCCGATGAACACGAGATCTCTCGCATCGCCTTTGTGAACAAGATGGACCGCGACCGCGCCAACTTCTTCCGCGCCATAGACGACATGGAACAGGTCCTCGGCGCAAGGGGCATTGCCATGCAGATGCCCATTGGCTCGGGAGACGGCTTCAGGGGGGTGGTGGATCTGCTCACCATGAAGGCCCACTATTACAAGGACGGGGCCTCCGAGACAGAGGACATACCGGAAGATCTCGCAGAAGAGGCGAAAAAGATGCGCCAGACCTTGGTCGAGGCCATTGTGGAGTCTGACGACGATCTCCTGGAAAGATACCTCGAGGGCGAGACAATAGAAGTGGAAGAACTCCTTCAGGGGCTTCGCGAAGGAACTCTTACGAGAAAGTTCGTCCCTGTGTACGCTGGCTCGGCAACATCCCTCATGGGCGTAGACCTCCTACTCGACGCCATAAACGCATGCCTCCCCTCACCACTTGACAAGGGCGCAATCAAGGGATATCCCCGCGGTACAGACCCTGCCACCGGCGACCCCATTACCCGGGAGCCAGACGCCGGGGCGCCTTTCTCGGCCCTTGTATTCAAGACCATCATAGACCCCTATACCGGAAGGCTCTCGGTGCTCCGCGCCTATTCTGGTACGCTTACGCCAGGGACAACGCTACTCAACGCCATAACCGGCACAAAGGAAAAGGTCTCGCACGTTTACGTTCTCGAGGGTAAGGAGATAAAAGAAATCCCCCGGGCAACTCCGGGCGACATCATAGCCCTTGCCAAACTCCGCGACACGGCCACCGGGCACACACTTGCCTCACCCGAGGCCCCTGTAGTCTTCAGGGCCGAGCCCAGGCCAGCGCCTGTCCTCTCCTATGCCATACATCCCAAGACCAAGGGTGACGAGGACAAACTCTCCTCTGCCCTCGGCAAGATGATGGAAGAAGACCCGGCACTCGAGTACAGGCGCGACCCTCAGACAAAAGAATTCGTAATAGCAGGCGCAGGACAGATGCACATAGAGGCGAGCATGGAAAAACTCGCACGCAAGTACCACTGCGAGGCAGAACTCAAGGCGCCGCGCATACCCTACAAGGAGACCATTACTGCGAGCGCCCGCGTCCAGGGAAAATACAAGAAACAATCGGGCGGACACGGCCAGTATGGCGACACCTGGATAGTCCTCTCGCCCCTGCCGCGCGGCGAGGGATTTGTCTTCGTGGACAGCATCACCGGAGGCGTCATCCCGCGCCAGTTCATACCAGCCGTTGAGAAGGGCATAAGAGAGGCCATGGAAGCAGGGGTTGTGGCGGGCTACCCAGTGGTGGACGTAAAGGTGGAACTCGTGGACGGGTCCTTTCATTCCGTGGATTCCTCTGAACTGGCCTTCAAGATAGCAGGGGCCATGGCCTTCAGAAAGGCCATGGAAGAGTGCAAGCCCGTGCTGCTTGAGCCCATCATGAAGATGAAGATCGTCGTTCCCTCGGAAAAACTCGGCGACGTCATTGGCGACATAAACGCCCGGAGGGGCAAGATACTCGGGGCCGAGCCCACAGCAGGGAGCCAGACCATCCAGGCCCTCGTGCCCATGGCCGAGGTGGTCACTTATGCCCCGGAACTGCGGGGAATGACAGGAGACCGCGGCATGTTCACCATGGAATTCTCCCACTACGAGACAGTGCCCACCTACCTCTGTCAGAAGATAATAGCCGAGGCCACAAAGGACGATAAGGGCTGATTACGAAGCCGCCATGAAGATCAAAAAACATCTCCTGCCTTTTGTCTCACCAGATAAAGACAGGGCTTGGCGCCTTCTCGTGGCATCGGGGGAAGAGAGAGAGTTCAAGACCCTTGCGCCCTCCGAGAGGCTCACCGCGCTCTTCGTCCTTGCCCACGACACTGACAAGGCCGTTGCAGAGGCCGCTTCGAGGACCCTGGAGGCCCTTGGAGAGGACTTTGTCCTCAAGGCCTTGAAAGACCGCCTCGACCCGGCGGTCCTTCGGCACCTCTTCTCTCGTTTTGGAAGTAAGGAGGCAGTTACAGCGGCTATAGCGGCCAATGAGGGCATTGACGAGAAACTCTCCAGGGAGATAAGGGCTCCCCTCCCTGTACAGGGAGGGGAGGGGCAAAAAGAGGCAGGCGGCCCTGCTGATGCAACAGAGGTTCGACACCAGAGCACCTACCAGACCATCTGCAACATGACGGCAGGCGAGAAGATAAAACTTGCGCATACAGGAGACAAGACCATCAGAGGCATTCTCATAAAGGACAAGAACAAGGTCGTGGCCACGGCAGTGCTCAAGAACCCCAAACTCACAGAGCAGGAAGTGGTGGCAACTGTCTCCTCCACGAGCGTACCAGAAGAGATAATAAGAGAGGTCGCGCGGTCGAGGCAGTGGATGAAGAGTTACAATGTAAAGTGCGCCATGGTCTTCAACCCCCACACCCCGCTGGCCTTCTCTCTCAAACTGGTAGACTACCTGAGGGAACGGGACCTCAAGCAACTGGCCAAGAGCAAGGGCGTGCCAAGGGCGCTCGTTAACGCGGCGGTGAGGAGACTCAGACTGAGGAACAGGCAATGAGCCCTGGCGGGGCCCATGCGAGGCCGGGGGCGGGAAGGGGAGAGACCGGCCCCCCCGTAGGGTGTCACGTCTCCACGGCAGGGGGGCTGCCCATGGCAGTATCAAGGGCTCTGGAGACAGGGTGCGAGGCCTTTCAGATATTCGTCCGCAACCCAAGGTCCTGGCAGGTCAGGCCCCTCGATGAAGATACGGCGAGAGAGTTCAGGGAGGCGAGAGAATCTGCAGGGCTCGGCCCTGTGGTGGTGCATACGGCCTACCTCATCAACCTCTCTTCGCCAGATGAGGTGATATTCGGTAAATCCGTAGACCTCTTCAAGAGCGAACTCGCCATGAGCGCATCCATTGGCGCCGATTTTCTCGTAACGCACCTGGGCACACCCCGGGGCCGTGGAAGGGACTATGCAATGGGCAGGGTAGGAGAGGCCCTCGAAGACGTGAGCAGGGCCCTCGGGCGCCTCTCGACGACCATACTCTTCGAGAACAGCGCCCACAGGGGCATGACAGGCGCTGACATAGACGAGATAGGCGAGGTCATTGCCATGGCCAGAAAGGCCGGCCTCGGAGCAGGCATGTGTTTTGACACCTGTCATGGTTTTGCCGCCGGGTATCCCCTTGTCCCAGACGAGGCAAAGGCACGTGAACTTGCCAACCTCATCACCAGGGCCGCTGGTCCAGGGGGGCTCGGCCTTGTTCACCTCAACGACTCGATGGGCGAGGCCGGCTCTGGTGTAGACCGCCACGAGAACATCGGCAAGGGGCGCATAGGGAACAAGGCACTGAGGGTATTTCTGAACCAGGAGGACATACACGGCACGCCCCTTATCCTCGAGACACCGAAGAGAGAAGAGGGCGACGACCTGCGGAACCTCCGAGCCGCGAGGCGTCTTATTGGCAGGCCAGGGACGAAGACAAGGGGCAGAGGAAAAAGGCCCTGAAAGAATAAAGGAGGCACTGAATGTATGACCTTATCATCATCGGCGGTGGCCCGGGGGGGCTCACGGCTGGCATCTACGCCATAAGGCTGGGGCTCAAGACTGTTCTTCTCGAAAAAGAACTCGTAGGCGGCCAGATAGCGCTCAGCGACGTCATAGAGAACTACCCGGGTTTTCCCTCCATCAGCGGGGCCGGGCTCATGGAAAAATTCGAGGAACACGCGCGCGGCCTTGGGCTGGAGATTAAGATGAACGAGGTCTCTGGCATAAGGCAGGAGGAGGGCCTTCAGGTCCTCTCTACAGCCGATGGCGAGATGAAGGCAAAGGCCGTCATCATCGCCACAGGGGCCAGACCCCGAAGGCTCGGCGCAAAGGGTGAGGTGGATTATACGGGCAAGGGCGTTTCGTACTGCGCCACCTGCGACGGACCCTTTTTCAGGGGGCAGACCGTGCTCGTCGTGGGCGGCGGCGACACGGCCCTCAAGGAGGCTGTTTATCTCTCCAAGATAGCCTCCAAGGTATATCTTGCGCACAGGCGCGACAAGTTCCGCGGAGAGAAGATCCAGCAGGACCGCGTGGCCGCGGCAGAGAACATCGAGTTGCTCAAGAGCCACATACTCAAGGAAGTGAGAGGCGACATGATAGTAAAAGAGGCTGTACTCGAAGACCTCAAGACAGAGGAGGAAAAGACCCTTCCTGTGGACGGGGTCTTCATCTTCGTGGGCATAAGCCCCACTACAGGGTTCGTGGACGTGGAAAAGGATGAGCAGGGGTTCATCAAGACGAACCAGAACATGGAGACGAGCGTGCCCGGCATCTATGCCGCCGGCGACTGCAGGACAACGCCTCTGCTGCAGGTGGCTACCGCTGTTGGCGACGGCGCCATTGCGGCATACAAGGCCGCTGAGTATATAGAAGAACTGGGCTGAGAGACCCTGACGGGCTGGAGCCGGTGCAAGACCGCATCATTGAGAAGGAAGGCCCTTGAAGTGAGGAAGGTCATCGTATCCATAGGCGGAAACGCGCTCATAAGGCGGGGAGAAAAGGGCACCATAGAAGAGCAGTTCAGTAACGCCGAGGCAGCCTGCGCAGTTGTATCGAGCCTCATGGGCAGTGGCCTCGGCGTAATCATTACCCACGGCAACGGCCCTGTTGTGGGCAACATCGTCATCAGAAACGAGGCCGCAGAGGGTTTTGTCCCGCCCATGCCGCTTTACATATCTGACGCCGACTCAGAGGGGGGCCTTGGGTTCATGATACAACAGACCATATACAACGAGTTCAAGAGGGCCGGTCTCACCGCCGAGGCAGTGACCATTGTGACGCAGGTGGTGGTGGACAGGGCTGACCCGGCCTTCCGTAATCCCACGAAGCCAGTGGGCCCCTACTACACAGAAGAAGAGGCAGGGAGGCTCGTCAAGAAACGGCGCTGGGTCATGCGCGAGGATAGCGGGAGGGGCATGCGCCGCGTGGTACCCTCGCCGAGGCCACGCCGCATTGTGGAGGCCGGTGTCATAGGCATGCTCGCTGAGAGCGGCGTTATCGTCATTGCCGCAGGCGGCGGGGGCGTACCCGTGGTGGAAGAAGACGACGGCACGCTCCGGGGGGTGGAGGCCGTAATCGACAAGGACCACTCCACAACTCTTCTTGCCATCGAGACAGAGGCCGAGAGCATTCTCAACATAACGGCCATAGACTCTGTATATCTTGGCTTTGGCACGGAAGACCAGCGCCCCATACGGGAGATGAGCGCTACCGAGGCCCGAAGGCACCTCGAGGCAGGCGAGTTTGCGCCTGGGAGCATGGGGCCCAAGGTAGAAGCGGCCATTGAGTTTGTGGAGGGTGGCGGCAGGGAAGTCTTCATCACCACGCCCGGACTCATGAGCAAGGCCATCGAAGGCAGGGCAGGCACGAGGATCTACTGCAAAGTGTAACAAATTTTTCTCTGTCCTACTTTCTTTCAAGGGGCTATAAGTTCACGCAGGCATAGGGAGTGGACAAGTAGCAGGGAGCCGTGCGCAAACATTGGTTTTCTTTGCTCCACTTTCTTTTTCCTAAAAGAAAGTGGATAGATCTTTTTTTTCTTTTTTCTTACTGCGCTCAGGAGTCGTCATGACAGAAGAGACCATAGTTTGTCCAAGTTGTGGCAAGATCATACCTCTTACAGAGGCCCTATCGCGCCGTATACGCGAGGGTCTGTCAAAGGAGTTCGAGGCCCGTGAAAAGAAACGGGAAGAGGAGTTTCGGCGTCGTGAGGAGGAACTCAAGAAAAGGGGCGAGGAGGTAGAGCGTCTTGTAGCCGACAAACTCGCGGCTGAGCGCGCAAAACTCGAGGCAGAGGCGCGTAAACGCGCCAGGGAAGAGGCCGCGCTCAAGATAGAGGCCCTGGAAAAAGAGAGGGAGGAGACCCGAAGACGCCTTCACGAGGCAGAGAAAAAAGAACTCGAGTTTCTGAAGCAGAGGCGGGCCCTTGAGGAAGAGAAACGCGGCTTTGAACTGAGGCTTGCCCGCGCCGTGGAGGAAGAACGCAACAAGATAAGGGAGAAGGCGGAGGCAGAGTTCCTGGAGGCACACCGGCTCAAGGATCTGGAGAAGGAGAAGAAGATACAGGACATGCAGCGCATCATAGAAGACCTCAAGCGTAAGGCCGAGCAGGGCTCTACGCAGACCCAGGGCGAGGTCATGGAACTGGATCTGGAGGCCGCTCTCCGGGCCCGTTTTCCCTTTGACGAGATACTACCCGTGCCAAAGGGCATCCGCGGGGCAGACATCATACAGAAGGTGCGCACAAGGACAGGACATTACTGCGGGAGCATCATCTGGGAACTAAAGCGCACCAAGGCCTGGGGTGGTGACTGGATAACCAAACTCAAGGACGACCAACGCGAGGTAAGGGCCGAGATAGCGGTCATAGCGACAGAGACCCTTCCGCGCGGCACATCTTCCTTCGAGCATATAGACGGCGTCTGGGTAACGTCCTATCACCTTGCGCCCAACCTCGCAGAGGCCCTGCGCGGCTCGCTCGTCCAAGTGGCACGCATACGCCAGTCTGCCGTTGGGCGCGAAGAAAAGATGGAGGCCATGTACAGGTATCTCTCAGGCCCGGAGTTCCGCCAGAAGGTGGAGGCCATGGTAGAGTCCTTTACGACCATGAAGGAAGAACTGGAGAAGGAGAAGGCCGCAATGACGAGGATCTGGGCGAGACGTGAGAAACAGATCGAACGGGCCTTCCGAAACACTGTGAGCATGTACGGCGACCTCGAAGGCATAGTGGGCGCCGCGCTCCAGCCCATAAGGTCGCTGGAGCTCGAGGAAGGAGAAAATGCCGGAGAAGAAGAGCAGGACGTAAAAAAAGACCGCCTCTTCTAATAAGACGGCAGTTGTATGAAAACCCTACAAAAGACCATGGGAGAGAAAAATGCTCAGTACAATCATAACAATATACCTCGTGCTCTCTCTTGCCATAGGCATATTCCTCGGTTTCATGGCCCAGCGAGGCGGCGGAAATTTTGTCAAATGGCTCGTCTACGGAACGCTCCTGCCCTTCATAGCCCTGCCAAAGGCCATACTCATAATGAAAGACACGGCCGCAAGAAGACCACCACGACCTGTTGGCAAGAAAAAATGCATGTACTGCCATCACAAGGTGGATATAAACGCAAAAAGTTGCCCAAAGTGCGGCTACGAATTCATTGACTTCAGTTGAGAAAGGAAAGAAAGAAAGAAAGAAAGAAAGAATAAGGAGAAAGAGAAGAAGAAGAAGACAGGAGAGAAATTCCACTTTCTTTTAGGAAAAAGAAAGTGGAGCAAAGAAAACCAGTTTTTGCGCATTGTTACATGCGGCTCGTCTGCTCCCGATGCCTGCGCCCGCTACACTAATCCATACCCTCTATCCCCTCCACCTCCATGCCGTCAGAGGCAAACTCCACGCCATCTGGCAGCCTCGGGCTGTCTCTCTCGTAATCCACCTCGTGGCTGAGATGCGTTAGTATCGTCCTCCGTGGCCGGAGGTCCTCCACTACCTTCAGGGCCTGGTCGATATTCATGTGCGTGGGATGTGGTCTGAAGCGCAGCGCACCGAGGACGAGCACATCGAGACCAAGAAGTTTTTCCATGGATTCGGGAGGTATGCGGCTACAGTCTGTCATGTACCCGAGCCCGCCTACGCGAAAACCCATGACAGAAGACCTTCCATGCTCTGCCTCCACTGGCAAGACCTCCACCGGCCCTATGCTGAAGGGTCCGTCAACCACCTTGAGCGATAGTTGCGGGGTTATGCTCTCTGCCCTCTCCCTGTTGAAGATGTAATGGAAGATGGCCCTGATCCTGGCAACGGTCTCTGTGCTCCCAAAACAGGGAATGGGTTCTTCCTGTATCATGTTGAAGGAACGGAGTTCGTCTATACCATGGATGTGGTCGGCGTGTGGGTGGGTAAAGAGGACGGCGTCAACCCTGGTGAGGCCAAGGGAGAGGGCCTGGAATCGGAGGTCCGTGGATGTATCGATAAGGATCTGGAGGCCTTGCGTCTCGATGAGGACAGAAGAACGGGTGCGCTTGTTGCGCGGGTCTGGAGATGAGCAGACCTCGCAGGCACAACCTATGACCGGCACGCCCGTAGATGTACCACAACCTAAAATGAGGAGTTTCATGGCGGGATCAACCCCCCTGCCCTGGGGGTGTGGTATGTAAAGAGGAAGAGGCAAGGTAAAAAGGCCCCTTCATAAAAAAACCCGGCAGAGGAGGCCTCGGCCACTGATCGTGTGCCCCCATCACTGAGAGATCATGTGTCTCAGGGCCCCTGCCTCTCGACCCCCGTGACCACCAAGCGCCAAGGTTGAAACCAAGATGAAAAGGATTAAGATGAGGCCTGCCCCCTCCTGTCCCCTCTGCCCCCTTGCCCCCCCTCTGCCCCCCTTGACCC
>CAYOVP010000010.1:0-47999 GCA_964407495.1 uncultured Thermodesulfobacteriota bacterium | reverse complement strand
GCCCCCTGCGCCGCCCGCCGTTCCTGCCACCATCCCCCCTAAGTTCCAGGCCCCCTGCGTATCGACGCGCCGCTCGGTCCCAACCGTACCTATTAATTCGCCTGCCCCCTTGATCAACGGACCACTTAAATCGCCAGCCCCCTTAAATCGCCGGCCCCATTAAGTCGTTGGCCCCCTTGATCAACGGGCCCCTTGCCCTTATTTTTCGTTGGTAGCAAAGACTATGTGCCAGAAGTCGATCTTCTTGAGCATGTACTGCCGCGTGACCTTGAGGCCAGCGTTCCGTATGAACTCGTTGAGCGAGAGGTCCGAGCGCCAACCAATTTTTTTACAGATGGGATTCATCCACTTCTCGCAGAGTTCGATAAAGGGGTTCTTGCTCTTGAAGTGGTTCACCACCACCACGACGCCGTCTTTCTTGCAGACCCTCTTTACTTCTTCCATGACGCGATAGGGGTCTGGGACCACGCTTACTACGTGGGAGAGAAAGACCTTGTCAAAGGAGTTGTCGGCAAAGCCTATACTCATGGCGTCCATGCTGAGGACGTTTATGTTATCGAGCCTGTTGTCATCTATCTTTTTCTTTGCCTTCTTGAGCATCTCCTTCGATAGGTCTATACCAACTACCTTGCAATGCCTCGGGAAGACAGAGAAGGAGAGCCCGGTTCCAACTCCGACATCGAGGACTCGATCGCCTGGCTTTATGTCCATGGAGTTTATGGCATTACTTATCCTCGGGTAAAAAAACCTCTTGAAGAGCATATCGTAAACATTGGAATAAGCGGCATAGACTTTTTTAATACTCTCAACTTCCAATGACTCTCCCCCTCCCAGGAAAGATTCCTTCATATACATCTCTTTCTTCAACTCTTCCTCCAGTTAACCTGACCCTCCGCCCTGTTTTTCCTCAAAGACAAGATATGCGGATACGAAGTATAGGATACACACATCTTTCCCGTCATGGTCGCAGAGACGTGACGCTGGAATCTCGGCTTTACGGGGGGAAAGCGGAACGCTGAATGATACATATATATAACATCAGGAGGTTGAAGAGCGCAACTTCTTTTTTGTCATATTTTTCATGGGGGCGCGGCGCGCCTCAGAGTATGAATACGGCGGCTGCCACGACGGTCGTAAATCTCCCGTCGCGACCCACTACAGCCGACTGCGTAATGTGCTTTGTCTTTACTATCTTGTCGCTTATCCTGTAGATCTCCTTCTTCTCGTCCCAGCCCAGGTCCTCGTCCAGTTCTATGCCCAGGGTCGAAGCGAGCATGGCCGCGGCAAGGTCCTCGGCATAGTCTCCGGCAACGCTGTCTGTCTGCCCAAAGGCATGATGCTCCGAGAGGTAGCCGTACATGGTCCTGTCCACGGGTATGGCGCATCCCACGGATGCGGCCATTAGTCTCCGGGGTTCATTACAGGAGAGTTTGCTCATGACGCAGAAGGTTATCTGTCCGGGAAGGAGTTCTCTTATCCCTTCTTTACGTGGTATTATTAGGCACCCTGGCGGAAATATGCTGGAGACGCTGACGAGGTTGCATTTTTCGATGCCTGCATCGCGTAAGGCAAGTTCAAAGGAGTGGAGTTCTTCCCTGTGTACCCCCACCCCCCTGGTAAAGAAGAGTTTTCCAGGCACCATGCTCATCTTGTTCTCTATCTACTCCCTTTTTTCATACCTCTATTGTGCCAACAATGAGAGGTTCACACAGGCCTATCTCGTCCGGCCATTGGGCCTTGCCAAGGGAGGGAGGCAAGCACACCCAAACCGTCCCTTACCGCGGCCTCTGAGGCGAGCATCTATGAAGCCGCCTTTGCCCCAAGATAGGCCATTACCTTGTAGACGAGGCGCGCGGCGAGAAAATCAGGGGCAAGGAGCCCTGGTATGGGGGCGAGTTCCACCACGTCAAAGCCCCTTATCTCTTTTCGTTTCGTTACTTCACGAATTATACTGAGGACCTCGTACCAACCAAGGCCGCCAGGCTCTGGCGTACCAGTAGAGGGCATGACCGAGGGATCGAAGACATCGAGGTCTATGGTTATGAATACGTTATCGGTCAGTGCCCCGATGATGCAGCCGATGGCCTCTTCGAGTCTGGCGGCCCCTCTCATCGCGGTGGCCATGATGGTGGTAATCTCACCTGCCTCCCTGGCCTTCAGGAACTCGGCCTCTTCTGCAGAGAGGCTCCTTATACCTGCCTGCACGAGGGGACAGAGTTCGAAGATGCGCCTTGCTACCGAGGCGTGGCTGAAGGGCGTACCCTGGTATGCGGGCCGAAGGTCTGCATGGGCGTCGAGTTGGAGGACCGAGAGGCTGGGATAGCGTTCAAGGAGGGCCTTGACCGTGCCCGTGGAAATGGAGTGCTCGCCGCCGATGACCACGGGCAGAGACCCCCCTTCGAGTATCTCACCCACCGCGGCCTCCACCCTTCTTACCATCTTCTCTGGGCCCTCTGCTGTTATCTCAAGCGGCGAGAGGGTCCGTATACCGGCCCTGAAGGGCTCGGCCTCTGTCTCCTCGTCGTAGAGTTCCATGTTGGCCGAGGCCTCGAGTATGGCCGCTGGGCCGCGCCTCGCTCCAGGGCCATAGGTGGCCGTGAGGTCATAGGGCACGGGCAGGACGGTAAACCCCGGCTTTTCGTCTCGTGCCTCCTTGGCGGTGAGGCCGCCGAAGTTGAGTGCGCTGTCCAAGGTCTGAAGACTCCTCTTGGAAGAAAGGGGCAATCCCTTCCTTCCGGCATTTGGCGGGGGCGCAGTAAGGACTACAGAGCAAACTTTCCAGGGGAAGTCCCTTAATAATCCGCCCCCTGAACCGAGATGAGAGAGGAAAGAAAAAAACGGTCTTTCTTTTCTTCACATTTTCGACCACTGCAAGTTGTCTGAAATTCCGGGGCCGAGTTGTTCCGCAGGACGAACCCGATTCATCAGGCCCTTGCAGTCAATTTTATGAAAAAAGGCGGTCTTGCCACAGAAACATCTCTTCATCAGTCGAAAAGCCGTTTTTTTACTCTATAAGCATTCCTGAAGCTAACATCCTTTGGCATGGCCCTCTCCACGCCTTCCATACGCTCGGTAAGTGCCGTGGTAATGATGGGCAGGGCTATTGTGGCATCGGCAAAGACGCTCACGTGTGTGGACCTCTTGGCTATCTTGCCCCAGGACTGGGCCTCCTCGAAGGTGCAGCCGCTCAGTCCGCCCCAGTGCGGGGCGTCGGCAGTGATCTGGACGGCGTACCTGTGGCCAGAGACCTTGCGGCACATCATGTCTGCTGTCACCTCTGCCTGCTGGATGAAGTTCTTTGGCGTGCCACCGCCTACGTACACCACGCCCGTTGGCTGCGAGGCCGTAAGGTGGGCCGTCTCCTTCACGTCTCCTATGAGGTCGAAGACAAAGTGCCCGGGGCCGTCCTCCATGGCAAGGGCAATGCCCAGGGAAGAGTCGGCTATGGCAGGGCAGTAGACATGTACGCCAGCCTTGAATGCCGCGGTGAGGATGCCCTCGCGGCGCGACCTCTTGGCCATCTCGCCGCCAAGGAGACGGAGGAACTCCCGCGTCGTGTATGGGCGGCGCTCGAGGGTGCGGGCGAAGTCGTATATGAACTTGTCCGAGACATTGAACTCGTCGTCTACACCGTAGACGTCGTACATGCGGTCGAGGCCGGCGTCTCTGAGTTCCCTGTCATCAACAGTGGCGCTGCCTTGCCAGTGGTGCCAGCCCATGGTCTCGTGAACGTCGTGAAAGAGGTTGGCCCCGGTGGATACGAGGCAGTCTATATACCTGTTCTTTATCAGGTGGACGATAATCTTGCGCATGCCCGCAGGGACCATGGCGCCTGCAAGTCCGAAGAAGACATAGTTTCTCGTCTGTAGCATCTTGACCCAGATATCCACGGCCAGGGCAAGGTTCTTTCCCTGGAAGGCGGTCTCCCCCATCTTGGCGAGAAGATCCGAGACGCTCCTGCCTCTCTCTATGCAAAGGGGGGCCACTGGCCGGTGCAGGTACTTCTTTCTCTTCTTGAGATCAAATTCCATCTGTCTTATCCCCTCCCATCTACGGTGCGAGGGCGGAAAGGCGCCCCTGGAGTTAATCTGCCGGAGGCCTTCAAGGCCTTCCTTCCGCCCACTGCTGTGAAGCGGTGCGAGGCAGGCCATGTCATCAGTCCGCGGGCCGGCCACTCTCGTGCGCAAAGGCCTCGCTCGTTCTCGTAACCTCGCGGATCCTGAACCCTGGCCTTGCCGTACCGCCCCACTTGTCCGTATAGGGTGAGAATGCCAGTGAATACCCCTCTCCTCCGAGGCCCTTGAGCCCGGCCATGCCAAAGCCAATGCCCCGGGCCGTCTCTCCATGCTGGCTGAACCTGAACCTCAGGTGTCTGCCACCCACTACGGTAGTGTCCATGAGCGTGGTATCGGTAAGGCAGAGCAGGGGCTCGCGGTTGGCCATTCCAAAGGGAGCTAGTTTCTCAAGTTCTGATATGGCCTGCAGGTTCATCTCTTTCAGTGAGACCCTGGCATCGAGTTCCACCTCTGGTACGAGGTCATCGTCCGTGAGTGCCCTATCGGCATATCGAAGGAACTCTTCCCTGAAGTCTCCGATGGACTCGCGGCCAAGGGAGAAGCCGGCGGCGGCCCTATGACCTCCGTATCTCTGGAGGAGCGGTGCGCAGTGCCGTATGCCCTCGAGCATGTCAAAGGCCTTCACCCCCCGGGCCGACCCACGGCCTGTCTCGCCGTCAAGGGCTATCATCACCACGGGAAGGCCGAGTCGCTCGGTAAGGCGCGAGGCCACTATACCTATAACGCCCTGGTGCCAGTTCTCCGAGGCGAGCACGACTGCCCTGCCTCTGCAAGGGCCGCCTGCCATGTCCATGGCCTCTTCGAGTATCTCGTTCTCCAGTTTTCTTCGTGCATTGTTGGCCTCGTCGAGTGATGCGGCTATGGAGGCGGCCTCGAGGGGGCTCTCGGTGACGAGGAGGCAGAGGGCCTCGTCGGCCCGTGCGATCCTTCCAGCGGCATTGAGACGCGGGGCGAGTTTGAATGCAATGTGGTGGGTCTGGAGCGGGCCTGGCCTTATGCCCGAGACCTCTTTGAGGGCCACGAGTCCTGGCCGTGGTGTCACGGCGAGTTCCTCGAGGCCGTATCGTACGAAGATGCGGTTCTCATCCACCAGCGGGACCATGTCCGAGACAGTGCCTATGGCCACAAGGTCGAGGAACCTTTTGAGGTTGGGGCCTGGTCCGCTCAGGCCTCCGCTCTCCCGCAGCCTTGAGCGGAGCGCCATGACAAGGTTGAAGGCCACACCCACGCCGGCAAGCCCCTTGAAGGGGAAGGCACACCCACTGCGGCGCGGGTTTAGAAATGCAGTGGCCGGAAGGTCTCTTGAAGAGGGCTCGTGGTGGTCTGTGACGATTATGTCCATGCCGATGGAGGAGGCAAATTCTATCTCCTCGTGGTTCGATGTGCCGCAGTCCACGGTAATGAGCACCTTCACGCCCCTTGAGCGCAGGCGTTTCAGGGCCTCGGCATTGAGGCCGTATCCCTCAGACTTGCGCTCCGGTATGTAGGTCTGGACTTTCGTGCCAAGGGCCCGGAAGAAGAGATAGAGGAGGGCCGTGGCGCTCGTACCGTCCACGTCATAGTCGCCGTACACACCTATTCCCTCGGACCTCTCCAGGGCCCGCTGGATACGCCTTACAGCGGCCTCCATGTCCATCATGAGAAAGGGGTCGTGGAGGTCGGCAAGGCCGGGAGACAAAAAAGAAGAGGCCTTGTCAGGATCGACAAGGCCCCTGTTGACGAGGAGCCTGGCGGTAAGGGGCAATATCTGAAGGTCCCTGGCAAGCCTCTGCTCAATCTCCTTCTGTGGGGTACTGAGCTTCCAGCGTTTTCTCATGGCGCAAGAGGGTCCTTTCGAGGTAATAGCAGAGGCGTTGCGACGAAGATGAGCATCAGTACTGCGCCCTTATTTTATATATTCTACAGTGCGAGGTCAAGGGCCTTGGTTCGGGCAAGGCAAGGTAGGAAGGGGCCTAGCTTGGGCAGAGGTGGAAGATGGTAGGGTGGGGGTCCTCAAGAGCGGGCATCGGCTTTTTTCAAAGCCTCTGGTCAACTCAGACTCCCCGCCAAAGGTACATCTCTTGTTTACAAGGGGTCGAGTTCTTGGGAGTGTACAAAATTCATCAGGGTGGAGCCCGGGCCCCTACCTGCGGGCCCGAGCGGTGAGGAAGTGTCTACCCCGTCATGTACTGTACCCCTCATGGGGCCGCAAGGTCCTTTACGAGGCCCCTCACAACAGGGGGGTCGAGGTGCTCTGCAAGGAGCGGGATTATGGTCATCCGGCTGGCCCTTCCCTCTATCTCGTCGAGTATTACCCCCATGAATGCAGAGACAACGCCGGAGTCGAACTGGCGGCCGCTGTTCGACCTTATCTCCTCGATGGCCTCTCTGAAACTCAGCCTTGGCCTATAGGGTCTGTCTGTTGTCATGGCGTCAAAGGCGTCCACAAGGGCCATTACCCTGGCGCCAATGGGTATCTCGTCTCTCTCGAGTCTGTCAGGATAGCCAGAGCCATCCACTTTCTCATGATGGTTACGCGTCATGAGGGCAACGCCCTTCCAGGGAAAATGTATGTTGGAGAGGATCTCGTACCCCACCACTGGGTGGGAATTGAGTTCGCGGCATTCGTTGTGCGTAAGGGGGCTCGCCTTGTTTATGATGGACTTGTCCACTGCTATCTTTCCTATGTCATGCAGGAGACCCGAGACCCTTATGCCCTCAACGTCCTCTCTGCTCCAGCCCATCTTCTCGGCCACTACAGCCGAATAGGCCGAGACCCTGTGCGAGTGGCCCTTTGTGTAGGCGTCCTTGGCATCAATGGCCGTGGCAAAGGCGTGTATGGTGTCACGGTACACCATGGTCAGGTTCTCATAGAGGCCCTTGTTCTCGTTGTACTTGTGCATGAGGCGCGTAAACAGCGCGTTGCTATGGAGGCTGTAGGAGATGTGCTGCGCCATGACCGAGATAAGGCGGGCATCGTAGTCGGAGAACCCCTCTCCTGTCACCTTCTCGCTTATGGCCATAACGCCGAGGAGGTCTCCCCTTATCATGAGCGGCGTGACGATCGTAGTACCAAAACGCAGAAGGGCCTCCTTGAGGGTGCCGAAGATCTCTGAAGCCTCCTGCTCACGAAGGTCCATGACCCGTCCGCCAGCCGCTATGGACTTGACCGTCTCTGTACTCACAATGAGGGACTTGCCGCTAAGCCCTGGTATTCCCTTTGAGGCGACTGGGGAAAAGGACCTTTTCTCCCTCTCGTAAGAGAGGATCACCCCCTTTGATGTGGAGAAGGAGCCCATCACCATCATTAGCGCCGAGCGCATGATCCTCTCGAAGTCCTTTGGCGAGGCTATTTCCTCGCCCAGTTCTGCGAGGGTGTTGAGGTTGAAGACAAACCTCTCGAGGCTTAAATCCGCTGGTGTCATATCCGCTCCTTCTTAGGCTTGTATCCAGGTCCTGGTCGCGGGCCCTCGCTCTCAGACCGCAAGTTCCCTTGCCTTCTCGGCCTCCACCCTGAGGGCCTCTTCTTCAGTATCATAGATGACCACGCTATCCGTAAGCCCAACTATCTTGAGGACATCATAGGGCGCGCCCCTGAGCCCGGAGAAAGAGAGCCTCGCGCCAAGGCCCTTTACCTTCTCGATGATCCCGATAAGTATGGAGACGCCTATGGAGTTTATGATGTGTGTGCGTGAGAAATCAAGGACAATGCAACGCACCCTGTCCCTTAAGAAGGTCTCGCATATGTCCTCGAGTTTCTCACCCTCCAGATCATTTATATAATCCCTTGCATAGACGACGACGACCTCTCCGCAGTCTCTAAATGTCGTTGTCTCTCTCTCCGTCATCGCCTTCTTCCTTTCTTCTCAGGTACTTGACGAGCACGAGGCGTGTCCCCCCCTCGATGCTCTCGTAACGCACCTCGTCCATTAGACCACGCATGAGTTCAAGCCCCCAGCCCCTCTTGTGTGGGAGCCCGCCCTCTGCCCTCCCGCCAGGCCCGCGTGCCACGACACCATCAAAATCGAGCCCAGGGTTGGAGACATATATGGTGAGTACGTCCGGGGCCGCGATAAACCTGAGGCGCACCTTTGCACCCGGCGACCCGCTGTGCTCAAAGGCATTTATGCAGGCCTCCACCACGCTCGTCTTTATCTTTCCAATGGAGTCCTCGTCAAAGCCCATCCATGAACTTATCTCGTCTGCAGCCCTGGCCCCTATGAGTTCGGCGTTCCGGCCAGCCGGCAGGACCACCTCGAACTCCTTTACAGGGGATTCTTCTCCTTCTTCTTCTATGACCACACCCAGGGGGCGCGCAAGTTTCCTTATCCCGGCAAGCGCCGCCGAGTCCGAGGTCAGCACACCGCCCCTTCCCGGGCCTTCTCTCTCAAGACGCCTCATGGCCTCTACCGTAAAACCAGCCCGCGCAACCAGCCATCGCACCACCCTCACGGGACAGAACTCTCTCTGGAGTATACGCGAACGGCGGAGAAAATTGTCCACATCACCTGTGTTGAGCGGGGTATCGGTGCCCTTCAGCCCCACTATCCAGAGGACCTCTGCGCTGGCATCGAACCGGCCCGGGGCAAAGCCATGGGCCATGAGCACAGGCAGACCGCTCTCGTACTTCTCAAATGCCGAGGCCCCAAAGCACCCGCAGACAGAGGGCAGAACGAGTACCTCCTCTGTCCCTGTCTCGCCGTGCTCCGAACCCACATGGAAAAACTCAAGAGGCACCTCCTGGCCATCAAAGGCCTCGAGCGCGGCCTGTACCTCGCGCCTGAACCTGCCCTTCACATCCTCGGCTACGGCCAGGTGCCCGCTCTTTATAACGTCTCTTATCATCCATGTCCTGGCCTCCTCCGGGCTCTTGCCAAGTAGACCGGTAAAAGACATGTAGGCCATATAATCCCTGACCACCTGGTCTGCCACAGAGACAATGGAACCAAGGTTCTCGCGTACCAGGTCGAGCGCCTCGAGGCGTTCTACCGCCCGCTCCATCTCGACCCGGCCTGCGCCAATAGTAGTAGCGAGTTCTCTGAGAGCGATCGGGCCGCCGGAGTTCATGGCCGCCCTCATCACGCGGAGCGCAGTCTGCCCCAGGTCGGCGAACTCGCCGGCAAGCGCCACGCCAAGGGCACCGGTCGTAATCTCCCTCACATAGAGCGAGGCAAACCCCTTGAGCGTCTTGAGGGCCCCGGTGTTTCCACCAAGGGAGGCCGCGCGGATTATCTCCCTGATATAGAAGGGGTTGCCGCTGAGCCTGCGGGCCGCAGTTATCACTACCTGGGCGTCCATCGGCAGGTCATACCCCCTGGCCAGTTCCTCTATCATGGCCCTGGCATCATGGCCGGGCAGGCCATCTATGTCTATCACCTCGGAACAGACCAGAGAAGCGAGTTTCCGTTCCGTTACGTTGGCCCCGGCGCTGGCGACAACAGAGGAGGAGCCAAGTGCAGTGGCCACCTCGCCCATTACAGAGGGTCCTCCCTCATAAAGACGTATCCAGCCCGTATTGTCCATGTCATCGAGGAGAAGAAAGGCCGGCGAGGAAGTAAGGCGCGAGATGACCTCGGAGGCGGCAAGTGCATTACGGAGGAGGGCCATGGGCTCACCTCCTTCCCTTGCCTCGAAGTGAGAGGTTATGAGACCTGCGGCCTCGGAGAAACCCTCGTCAGAGAGCATGAGGCGGAGTCTCTTGAGTGTCAACTGGGTAGAGACCAATTCAGGGTCTCGCCGCCTGAAGGCGAGGAACTGCTTGATGACCTCTTTTATGAAGTCTCCGGCGAACTCTTCCACCCGCGCCATGGGCCTGAACTGGTAGTACACCGGTGCGACGGCCCCTTGGTTCCAGAAGAGGTCCCTGTGGACACGGCGGAGTATCTCCGTCTTTCCCGTCCACCTCGACCCCTTCAGGATGATGGCAGGAGAACGCCGCGAAGGATCGCGGGCCAGGCGGCACAGTCTCTCGATGAGGTCGGTCCTCCCGAAAAAGAGCCCCTCCGGGGCTATATCGAATAAGGGCCTAACTTGCATAGAGCACTACCCTGTTCTTGCCCCGCCGCTTTGCCTGGTACATGGCTGCGTCGGCACGGTAAATCAGGTCGTCTGTGTTGCGGGCATCACCCGGGAACTCTGCAATGCCTATGGATATGGTGGGCGATGGCGCCTTCACCTCTGGCGGCATCTCGAGCCTCTCCACGTCAGACCTGATCCTCTCGGCGATGATCCGTGAATCGGCCTTGGACGTATGGGGAAGTATGACGGCGAACTCCTCGCCCCCGTACCTTACCACCACGTCCACGGTGCGCACAGCGCCCTTTATGGTCCTGGCTATGAGTTTGAGGGCGTTATCGCCGGCAAGGTGTCCCCACCTGTCGTTAAAGGCCTTGAAGTCGTCTACGTCTATGATAAAGGCCGTGAACCTGTCTCGAAGCCTCCTTACGCGCTCGGCCTCTTCAAAGAGCCTGTTCTTGAAGAACCTCCTGTTGAAGAGCCCTGTGAGGGGGTCTGTCATGGAGATGGTCTTGAGGCGCTCACTCATGCTGTAATAGGCGCCACGCTCGAGAGCAATGGTAACGAAGTGCGAGACCGAGAGAAGGACGAAGAGGTCCTGCTGTGTAAAGGGGCTCCCGTCGCGTTTGTCCGCGAGGTTGATTACACCGATTACGCGGTCGTAGAGTTTGAGGGGGGCGGAGATGAAGGAAGGCGTCCTGTAAGGCCTCACGCTCCTCACCCAGGGCAGTTCCTTGGTTATGTCCCTTACCACAAGGGGCGTACCCTTCTGCGCCGTACGCCCGGATATTCCCTGACCCGTCTTTATGCGCACGTTCTCTGCTATGCTCTTCTCTATGCCACGGGAGGCCTTTATACGAAAGGCCTTCTCGGCCTTGTCAAAGATCATGAGCGAGGCGCGTTCTGCGCCTATGAGGTCGCTGGAGCGGGCGAGCACAATATCGTACAGGGTGTCCTTGTCGATTACGGTGGAGATGCTCTTGTATATGTCGAGCAACGCCGAGTACTCGGGGCCAGCGAGCCTGCCAGCCCCGAAGGATGTCGCCGGGGACTCGCCCTCCTGGAGAAAACTCGCGTTGTTCGAGGCCTGGAGCGATTCGAGGTACGGTACGGCGAGGCGCCGCAAGGTCTCGGGTATGCTGAAGATCGACTCAGGGGTGATGGTCCTTAAGCGTCCCATGAGACGGCCCTGCAGAGAGGCATCGAGCCTTCCGTTGGTGCCGAGATTGAAAGACTCTCTCTCCCTTCCCTCAAGATACCCCATGCCACCCATTATGACAAAGGCGCGCCCGCCGAGAAAGACGGGCATGGCAAAGGCGTATCTGTTGGCATGGCACTTGAAGATATGCGTGTCACCGTCGCCGAGGGCGCGAAGGGCCGCGCTTCTGAAGTTGCGCTCGCAGAGTTCTCGTAGTTCGGCGTGCCTGTTCATCTCCTCGCAGACCGCGGAACCCGGGCTCGGGGGGACAACGCACTCGCCCTTATCGTCATTGAGGGAGATGGAAATGCCAAGAAGGCTCGAGAGTCCCTCCTGAAACTCCTGCCACTTTGAAAGGTCGAGGCCTGCGCCTGGTGGCGCCGTTATCCCGTCATGGGCTGTGGTCTTTATTGCCTCTGTTCTTTCCATAAGTCAAAAAAAGGCCCCAATACCCTACAGTATTGAGGCATCCTTGCCCCTCAGGCAAATAACGGGACCCGCCATGAGTCCTTTTTTGCAAAGTTGCGATACACGCTACACACACCCCCCTATGCCAGAGCAGGACACATGTACTCTGTCATGCTCCATAATAGCACAGATACCCTGTTTCTACAAGGTATTTTTGTCCCGAAGACGAGGGCAAAGGTACTGTGAGACAGGCACGGCAACGGAAGGAATGAGGAAAAAGAGGCCCTCTTGGGGGCCCTGAAAGGAGAAAAACAGGGCCTTCCCCGGCAGAGCGCTCCACTTGCCAGGGTACTCATCCCTTGGCACGGCAAAGACTGGCCTCAAGTCTTGCCAAGGGCACGGCCTGCTGTTGCGGCCTTGCCTTTATTCTTCTCCTTCCAGAAGAGGAGGACCGGGCTCGCTATGAATATGGAGGAATAGGTACCAACTATTACCCCAAGGAAGAGGGCAAGGGCAAAATCGTGTATCACCTCGCCGCCCATGAGAACAAGGGCGAGGAGCACGAGGAGCGTAGTGAGAGAGGTTACTACCGTACGGCTCAAGACCTCGTTGATGCTCCTGTTTACAAGGGGGTAGAAGTCCTCGCGCTTCTTTCTGTGTAGGTTCTCCCTGATGCGGTCGAAGACAACGACACTGTCAGTAAGTGAGTACCCCGCAAGCGTAAGGAGGGCCGTAACGATGAGGAGGGTCATCTCCTTGTGCATGATGAAGAGGAGGCCCAGGACAACGAGGACGTCGTGGAATGTGGCGAGAACAGCGGCCACGCCGAAACGGAACTCGAACCGCCAGGCAACGTAGAAGAGTATGCCAAGGAGGGCTATGGAGATGGCTTTAAGGGCGTCGGTCTGGAGTTTTTCGCCCACAGTGGGGCCAACCTCTGTACTGGAATCAATGGAAAAGGGATTCTCGGGCATTGCCTCGGCAATGGCCGCGGAGAGCGCCTTTCTCGTCTCAGCAAGTTCCTTGCCCGTGGGCTTGAGACGGATGAGGAGTTTGTGCGTATCGGCAAGTTCCTGGAGATTGGCGTCCTCGAAACCCTTCTTGGAGAGGACATCTCGTATCTTCTCGATGGCAACCGGTTTTTCAAACCTGAACTGTATGGCCACGCCGCCGGCAAAGTCTATGCCCAGCCTCGCCCAGCCCATGGGTATGGCTATTGCGGCCACTACTCCGAGAAAGGCCAGTATGGCCGAGATGGTAAAGGTGACCTTCCTTACACCGAGAAAATCTATCTTCCTGTTCCCAAGCATGGCATCCCTTCTGAGGTTGGTGAGTACCCAAGTGCTCAGTGTGGCAACAAGGCCCTCCATGGGCCGGGGCCGGAGTTAAAGTTACATCCCTCTGCTGGGCCGCCGTCCGCGGCGGCCTCTTTCATATGCTCAACTTCTTGAGCCTCAGTTTGTCGCTCTGTATGTCAAAGGCCACTTTTGTGCCCACCAGCGCGGTAAAGAGGTTGGTGAGTATGCCCAGGCTCAGCGTCACGGCAAAGCCCTTTATGGGGCCAGAGCCGAACTGGAATAGGACAAAGGCCGTAATGAGCGTAGTAACGTGAGAGTCGACTATTGTCCACCAGGCCCTGTCATAGCCCGAGTTTATGGCAGAGCGCGGCGTGTGCCCGCCACGGAGTTCTTCTTTTATGCGCTCGAATATGAGGACATTGGAGTCGACACCCATTCCTATGGTGAGAATCATGCCCGCTATGCCAGGGAGCGTAAGCGTGGCGTTTATCCATGCCATGGCCCCAAGGAGCATTATCATGTTCAGGGCTATGGCAAAGTCGGCCACAAGGCCCGAGGCCTTGTAGTAGATTATCATGAAGATGAGCACCAGTGCGCCACCAAGGAGGGCCGCGCGTATGCCGGCGCGGATGGAGTCTGCGCCGAGGCTTGGCCCAACGGTAACGTTCTGGATTATCTTCACAGGCGCAGGAAGGGCGCCTGCGCGAAGTACGATGGCCAGGTCCACGGCCTCCTCGCGCGTAAAGCCCCCGCTTATCTGGGCCCTGCCGCCAGAGATGGTCTCCCTTATGACAGGGGCAGAGTGCACGTTGCCGTCGAGCACTATGGCAAGCCTCCTGCCAACGTTCTCCCGCGTTATCCTCTCGAAGGTGCGGGCCCCGGCAGAGTCGAAGGTCAGGGAGACGTAGGGCTCGTTGAACTGCTGGTCAAAGGCCACGCGAGCATCGGCAAGGGAACTGCCCGAGAGGAGGACCTCTTTCTTTACGAGAAATGGCACCTTCACCGGCGGTCCGCCACCAGGAGTTTTCTTTTCCTGGTAGAGTATCTCCGAGCCAGGCGGCAGACCCCGTGAAGCCGCCTCCTGTGGGCTCATGGACTCGTCTATGAGCCTGAACTCCAGGACAGCAGTCTTGCCTATGAGGTCTATGGCGCGCTTGGTGTCCTTGAGGCCTGGCAGTTGGATGACTATCTCGTTCTCGCCCTGCTTGTGGATGAGGGGCTCGGCCACGCCGAACTTGTCGATCCTGTTTCGTATGGTCTCAAGTGCCTGCGAGTGAGCCCAGTCCTTTATTCTCTTCGCCTCATCAGGGTCGAGGCTCAAGGTGATGGTCCTGTCCTCAACACCGCTGTCCTTCAGTACCGGCGCCTCGTCCTTGACTACCTCCATTATCTTGCGCCTCGTGTTCTCGTCGAAGAAACCTATGCTCACGCCGGATATACCCTGCCTCTTCACGAACCTGTAGGGGATGTTCTTGGTACGGAGCACACCCTCGATGGAATTGGCAAGCCTCTGCGTATAGGACTCCACGGCCTTGTCCTTGTCCACAGCAAGGACAAGGTGCATGCCGCCCTGGAGGTCGAGACCAAGGGTTATCTTTGGTATGTTGTCGCGCCAGAAAGAAGGCAGGACGCGCGAGACGGGCGTAGAGGGGAGAAAGAGTGCTATGGCCACCAGCGTGAAGATGCCGAGGAGTATGAGTCGTAGCGCTATGCTCTTCATATAAGAAAACCTGTCGTTGAATAGGCCGGCAGGGACATGTCACAGACCGCCCTGTCTTCTTGTTTCCCATGAGGAAGGCCTGACTAATTCAGACTTTCCGTCGGCGCAGGGACGCGCCGCCATTTTTAACAACTGTAAGTTGGTGAAAATGTGAGGAAAAGGACCACCGCGTCTTTCCTCTCCCGTCTATGAATAATTCAGGAACGAATTATTCATAGGTTCCTTGAGTCATACCTGGCCCCTTAACCTTCCTTCTCGCCCTTGACAATCCTCTTGGCAATGGCCCCCTTCTCTATCTTGACCCTAACGTTGTCGGCCACCTCTATGGTCACTGTCTTTTCCGAGACCATGGTCACCCTGCCGTGCAGACCGCCGTTGGTGATTACGTAATCGCCCTTGGCCGTCTTGGAGAGCATCTCCTTATGGGCCTTGGCGCGCTTCTGCTGCGGGCGTATCATGAGAAAATAGAAGATGGCGAATAGTACTATGATGGGGGCAAAACTCAGAAAACCGTTCGCCCCGCCAGATGAAGAGTCTGCGGCAAAGGCCACCGCGACTGGAGTTATGGTGAGCAACTTGTATCCTCCTCTTGTGTTTTTTGATATCCCTTGCGCCCCTCAACCACCTGACCGCCCAGTGCGGCCATAGGGCCCGCTGAAAAATTCCTCTCTGAAGCGGCGGAACTCGCCGGCCTCGATACTCCGCCTCATCGTCTCCATGAGAGAGGCGTAAAAAAAGAGATTGTGTATGGAGTTGAGCCTTGCCCCGAGCATCTCACCGGACATGAAGAGGTGACGGAGATAACTCCTCGTGTAACGGGCGCAGGTATAACAGCCGCATTCCTCGTCCAGCGGCCTGTAGTCGCGCTCGAATCGACTATTTTTTATAACCAATTTTCCATGCTTTGTAAAGAGCATGCCGTTTCTCGCATTTCTCGTGGGCATTACGCAGTCGAACATGTCTACACCGGCCTCCACCGCACGAACGAGATCCGCCGGTGTGCCCACCCCCATGAGGTAGCGTGGGCTCTCTCCCGGCAGTACCTCAGTCACTACGCGCGTCATCTCGTCCATGACCTCTGCAGGCTCTCCTACGCTGAGCCCACCTATGGCATACCCGTCAAACCCTGCTTCCACCATTGCAAGGGCGTTCTCTCGCCTCAAGTCGCTGTGCATGCCGCCCTGGACAATGGCAAAGAGCAACGAGGAACTCTCCTTTCTTACTGCCTTGGTCCTGAGGGCCCAGCGCAGAGTCAGGTCCGCCGACCTTGCCGTACGCTCACGGTCCGCACCTGCCGGCAGACACTCGTCCAGGGGCATGATGATGTCCGAACCCAGGGCCTCCTGTATCCGGAGGACAGACTCTGGCGTAAAACGGCACTTCGTGCCGTCGAGATGCGAGCGAAATGTAACGCCCTCTTCATCCACCTTGCTGAGCCCCTTGAGGCTGAAGACCTGAAACCCGCCGCTGTCTGTGAGAATGGGGCCGGGCCAGTTCATGAACCTCTGGAGCCCGCCGGCCCCTTCTATCACCTCCACGCCGGGTCTGAGAAAGAGATGATAGGTATTTGCAAGTATTATCCTGGCCCCTGTCTCCCATATCTCCTCAGGACAGAGACCCTTTACCGCGGCCTTTGTCCCAACGGGCATGAAGACAGGCGTACTGAACTCGCCGTGTGCTGTTCTCAGACGGCCAAGGCGTGCGCCAGTGGGGTCTTCTCCAAGGAGTTCGAAACTCTCGCTCACCGCGCCCTCTCTCGCCTACCGCCACCTTCACTCCATCAGGAGATGAAGATCGCATCACCATAACTATAGAACCTGTACCCCTTTCCCATGGCCTCGGCATAGGCCCTCATGATATTGCCGTGCCCGGCAAAGGCGGCAGTAAGCATGAGCAGGGTGGAGCGTGGAAGGTGAAAATTCGTAATGAGCCCGTCTATCGTCCTGAAGACAAAGCCCGGTCTTATGAAAAGTTCTGTCCTGCCGCTGAGCACCGGGGCGGCCTTGCCGCCGAGGGCCGCACTCTCGAGTGCCCGGACGGTTGTCGTGCCAACGGCTATGACCCTCCTGCCCTCTTCCCTGGCCCGGGTGACGGCGCCGAAGACGCCGGGATCTACAGAGTAGGTCTCTGCTCCGGGCCCTTTTTCTCCTGCGTACTCACGGCCTATGGGAAGAAAAGTAGCAGGCCCGGTATGGAGCGTGACAAAGTGTACCTCAACGCCCTTTTCACGAATTTTTCCGAGAAGGTCCTCCGTAAAGTGGAGCCCCGCCGTAGGGGCGGCCACGGCGCCTGTCTTGGAGGCAAATACGGTCTGGTACCTCTCGCGGTCAAGGTCCTCTGGTTCGCGGCCCATGTAGGGTGGTATGGGCGTAAGCCCTGCCTCCTGGAGGGCCTCTGGTGTAAGGCCCCTGAACTCGGCCATTACGAAACCCCCGCCAAGAACGCCCCGGACCCGAGCGCTCACGCCGGCCCCGAAAGAGACCTCCCTGCCCTCGCCAAGCCCCTTTGCCGGCCTTACGAGGCATCGCCAGAGAGAGGCACCAGACCCAAGGGACCCGTCCCGGGGCCTTACCCCTCCCTCCTCACCTATGCCACGCCTTACCTCCTCCACGAGGAGAAACTCCACACGCCCGCCCGTGGACTTGACCCCCCGGAGCCTTGCCGGGAATACCCTCGTGTCGTTCAGGACAAGGACATCCCCAAGACCGAGCAGGCCGGGGAGGTCTCGGAACCTTGCGTGGCCGATTGCACCGGTACGCCTGTCCAGGAGCATTAGCCTGGAGGCATCACGCTCGGAGAGGGGATAACGGGCTATGAGACGCTCGTCAAGGGTGTAATCAAAGTCAGCGAGATTCATAAGGATAGGTGGAACTCCCGCAAGAATTGGGTATTTTAACACAACGGGGCGAAGATACAAGGCAATTGAGGAGGGCCTTGGACCGGTAGGCCCGAGGGCCTACCGCTGTAAGCGTCCTTAAAAGACCTTCTTTATCCTTGTACCAGGGTAGTAATGCCTGAGTATCTCCCTGTAGGAGTACCCTGCCTCGGCCATGCCGCGTGCGCCCCACTGACTCATGCCCACGCCATGGCCAGAGCCCCTGCCACTGAAGACAAAGACCCTGCCCTCCCTTCTCACCACAAAGGCCGAACTCCTCATAATGGAGTAGCCGATTATTTTTCTCATATCCTCGCCTCTAAGGACGACCGTCCTGCCACGCCTGTCGGTTATGCGGAGCCTTCTGACCCTGCCGCCTGGAGTAAGGTCGAGGGGTGTCACACTACCGGGCCTTCCTATATCATACCCCTCTGCACGGAGGACCCGGCCAAGCATGGAGTCTGTGAGGCCGAACTCCCACCTGAAGCGAGGCGAGACCCTGTCATAGGGGCTCGGCACCGACCTGAGATAGGGATAGACGTCTTCCCCGCTCCACACATCACCTGCGGCGTCGGTACGGCCGCCGGCGTTGGAGTGATATACCGTGAGGGCAGGGGCACCGTCATAGACGAGTATCTCTCCTGCACAGGCACTTACCGCGCTTCTGGCCGCGCTGTCCTCCGAGGCCGCGCCCCGGTAGACCTGACCGCTTGTAGTACCCTCTATGTCATAAGGCCCCGGGACCGCGCGCCCCATCCTGTAGAGGACATAGGTCCTTGCGGCAACGGCCTGGGCCTTGACGGCCTCTACGGGCCAGGCCGAGGATATCTCATAATTTATTAAACCTGTAACATACTCCTCCAGGTCCAGGTCGTCCACCACCATGAGGCCGGTGCCCTTTCTCCCTGCATAGACACGGATTACGCCCCTGTAAGGCCTTCCGTTCAGTCGAAGAAGGTCGCCCGGCGAGGCCCTGAACTCAAGCGGCAGTCTCCTCGGCCTTCCATCGAGCAGGACCCTCTTGCCATGCTCAAGAGAGAGTCTATGCCTGCTCCCCGTGGCTGTCTCTATGGTTATCTCCCTCATACCATCGAGTACGAGGATACGCACCCTCTGCCCGCAGACAGCAGGAGAAGAAAGACCAAGGACAAAGACGAGGACGAGAAGAGAGCGTAGGAGGGTGGTTTTTTTCATGGTCAACCCTATCGGGCCAGGGCCTTGGAGCCCGCTCATGAGGAGTGCGCCCCGCACCGGCAGAGACGCCTCAGGTAGTCCTTGAGTTCCCTTATCTCTCTCTCTGTCAGGGTCTTGCCGAAGGGGGGCATGAGAGTAGACTTGCTCGTGGCAGAGCCGCCCTCGCGTATTACGTCCATTATCTCGGAATCAGTGAGTTTGCTCATCTCGTAGGCGCTCCTGTGGTTCCGGGGGTCCACTGGCTGCGAGTCCGTGGCATTGGGCCCGTCTCCACGTCCATCGAGGCCATGGCACTGTGCGCAGTAGAACTCGTAGTTCTCGCGCGCCGATGCGGCAGAGGCATCCACGGAACCAAGGGCAAAGGACGCCACTGTGATGACAAATAATATGCCCTTTAAACACCTTACCTTCATGATGAGATACTCTCCTTGTTCTGCATATTCGGTGCCCCCCTGCCGCCCTACTGCCTTTCCTCTCCCTCGTTCTCACCCAGGGCCCTCTCACTCAAGGCCCGCCACATAGGCGGCAAGGGCCTTCATGTCTCTATCTCCAGCGAGCCCCTCGTACACAGGCATCCTCCCGACAGGCTCAAAGGACCTCTGCCTCGTGAGGAATGCGTATATCCAGTCTGGATTCAGCCTCTTGTGCGCGCCCACGAGAGATGGCCCCGAGAGTCCGCCGGCGAGATTCCCGCGCACCCTGACGAGGTGACATCCGTAACAGGCGAACTTCTTTATGAATACGATCCTGCCCCTCACATTCACCCCGCCTCTTATGCCTACTGGCTGTACGAGCCCATCTGCCCTGAGGCCCATGAGATAGGCCTCGACTTCCCTGGCCTCGGAGAGGGAAAGCCTGGGGTGGTCGGCACGATTTTTTTCTTCAAGTGAGTTGTAGGCAAGGGGGCGGATGGGCCTTGGGTCGACGAGCCAGTTCGAGAGCCAGCCCTCTCTGAACTTGCTCCCAGCATACCATAGGTCCGGGCCTTTTTTCGCGAAAAAGGCCTCGCGCGTGGGCGGCGTTGCCGGCCTCTTCGTCTCGTGACACTGGGCACAACCGCGCCTCATAAAGACCTTCCTTCCAGGAGAATCATGGCCGCCTGCCACTGCGAGAGTTGGGAGGGCAAGAAGAATGGCTGAGAAGAAAAAGAGAAAGAATCTGTTCATGGGGGATTATCTTATGGGCCCGCTTCTCTTAAAGATGGGCCCCAGTGCTCAAGGGGCACAACAGGGGATGGGCCAAGTATATCACCTTTCGGTCCGTGACGGCAAGGGCTGATGAGAGAGAGTTAGAAAAGGGGCCATATAAAAGTTTTGAGAAGACCCTCAGAGAACCTCGAACCTGTCCAGTTGGAAGCGCTCTACCGATACTATGCTGATTTTTTTCCCATACCTGGACTCAAGGTCAGAGAGTATTGCCGGTGTCTCCCTCAGCCGCTCTGCTATTACAGGGTTACAGTACAAGGCAGGCGTGGCATTCCCATGGAGTTCGCGTTCGAGGGCACGGTATATGTCCATCATGACCGTATGCTCAGACTTTATATACCCAACGCCCTCACAGGTCGGACAGGTGCGGCAGAGCGACTGTATGAGGTTGTTGCGAAGGCGCTTGCGCGTCATCTCCACGATACCGAGGTCCGAGATACGAAGGATATTCGTCCTGGCGCGGTCTTCCTTGAGGGCCTCCTTTAGCGCGTTGAAGACCTTGTCCCTGTCAGAGGCCCTTGCCATGTCAATGAAGTCGATGACAATGATGCCTCCGATGTTTCGAAGCCTCAGGTTCTTTACTATTACGTCCACGGCCTCGAGGTTGGTCTTTACTATGGTATGCTCCGAGTTCTTCTTGCCAACGTACTTACCGGTATTCACGTCTATGGCGGTAAGGGCCTCCATCTGATCGATGACGAGAAACCCGCCGGAGCGGAGCCAGACCTTGTTCTCCAAGGCCCCGTCTATCTCTATCTCTATGCCGTAACGCTCGAAGATGCCCTCTTCACCGTGGTACATCTCGAGCCTGTTCTCGAGGGCAGGCATGACCTCGCGTGTAAAGGCTCGCACCTTCTCGAACTCATCCTCCCTGTCCAGGACGACGCGCTTCACCTTTGAGGAGAACTTGTCCCGCGCAATCCTCAGCGTCAGGTCCAGTTCCTCATGGAGGAGCGAGGGTGTGGGAGCGCCCTCCTTCTTCTCCTCGATAGACTTCCAGAGCCTTACGAGGTACTCCATGTCGGTCTTCAGGTCCTCGGCACTTGCCCCCTCGCAGACCGTGCGTATTATGAAACCATAACCCGCTGGCCGCATCTCCTGGACTATCTTCTTGAGCCGCCTCCTCTCCCTCTCGCTCGAAATCCTCCTCGACACAGCCACCCTGTCGTAGGAGGGCATGAACACGAGATACCTGCCGGCAAGGGAGATGTAGGAAGAGACTCGGGCGCCCTTGCTCCCCATGGGTTCCTTGGTGACCTGTACGACGACGTCCTGCCCGTCCTTCAAGAGGTCCTGTATCCTCAGTGCCTTGTAGCGGCTCTTACCGTGGCCCTGGCCCTTGCCCTTGCTGGCTGAGGAGGGCTTGTCCTCTGCCTGCTCGTCCACGTCCTCGAGGGTCTCCTGTATGTCCGATACATGCAGAAAAGCGGTCCTCTCGAGCCCTATGTTTATGAAGGCCGACTGCATACCGGGCAGAACCCTTGCAACGCGGCCCTTGTAGATGTTCCCCGTAACCTTCCTGCCCTCAGGGCGCTCAATATAGAGTTCGGCCAGAGAGCCGTCCTCCGTGAGAGCGACACGTGTCTCAAAGGGGTTCGAGTTTACGAAGATCTCAATGGTCTTTTCTTTTTTCATTCATCTCTCTGCGGCGCCCCTGGTACTTTCGTGACCCGGCAGGAGGAGGCATGGGCAACCTTCCACGGAGAAGGCCGCGCCATACCAGTGGAGAGGCTCCCACAGGCTCGGCACATCGAACGCCGGACTGTCTTATTGAAAGGATCTGGTCTTGAGGATGGGTATGAGGGGGGCTTCCGGAGCCGGGACATGGAAGACGTGCACAAGCAGGTCAACGGGTCTTGGGCCCGCCGTGGCTCCTTGCAAGAGGACAAACCTGACCGTTCTGCCTTGGAGGCGTCTTAGATCTTCGACATGTTTCCTGATGTCTACGGTTCGCTCTTTATCGCCCTTTTTGATTACAACCGGAAGTGAATCCCTTGAAACAAAATTCTTTATATACCCATCAATCCTTTCGGAATCAATACCTCGGCATATAGAGTCATCATCGAAACTGATGATATACTCTGTTTTTTTCATCATATCAGAGCCCATGCGGCGTTTCAAGCCCTGATTGAGAAGGGGGCTGAACCTCATGCCCTCTGGTGCCGCGGCATTGAGGCGTGATGCCACCTCGTCCACAGAAATAGGCCTGCCAAGGAGCGTAATCTCCACGCGTTCATCGAGGCTCTCCACTCCAAGGGGCGTAGGCTCGGAAAAACTCATCTTCGGCATGGGATGAAAACCTGTGGAGTACTTTACGGGAAGCCCTGCGCGGCGCACGAGCCTCTTTACCACCTTCATTACCTCGAGGTGACCGAGGAACCGCAATGGCCCTGTCTTGGTAAACCTCAGCCCCACCTTGTAGGCGGGCTGGTTCACGGGCTCTCGCTTCTCTTCACCTCTGGGCACCTGTCCCTCTGTGAGGATATTCTTCACTGTCTTGTGGTCGCAGACCCCGCAGACCGTGCAGGCGCCATCGCGGCAGTCGGGCGTCTCCTCGGCAGAGAGGGCCCGGCGCATCTCTTCGTGCAGGAACCTCTTCTCTACGCCAGGCGAGAGGTGGTCCCAGGGAAAGACCTCCTCATAGGGCCGCCTTCTCGCTGTGTAAAAGGCAGGGTCCAGACCAGAGGCACGAAAGGCCTCTGTCCACCTCGTGAACTCGAACCTCTCGCCCCAGCCGTCGAACCTGCACCCAAGGCGAAATGCCTTCTCTATCACAGTGGCAAGGCGGCGGTCGCCCCTTGCAAAGACGCCCTCGAGAAGGCTCATCTTCGGGTCATGCCACTTGAAGTCTATACCCTGGCCTTCAAGGCGTTTCCTGAGGAGGGCCTGGAGCCTCTTCAGTTCCTCTGCGTCCACCTGGGGTTCCCACTGAAAGGGAGTAAAGGGCTTTGGTATGAAGGACGAGACGCTAACACTGATGCGGAGCCCGCCACGCCCCCGGCCTCGGCCCGGGCCGCCCATGGCGGCGCGGGCCTCTCTCTTTACCCGTGCCGCGAGTTCGCTAATGGCGAGCACGTCTTCCTCGGTCTCCGTAGGAAGACCTATCATGAAGTAGAGTTTCAAGGCTCGCCATCCAAGGGTAAAGATCTCTCGAACTCCGCGAAGGAGGTCCTCTTCGGTAATGCCCTTGTTTATCACCCTTCTGAGGCGCTCTGTTGCGGCCTCTGGGGCAAGGGTGAAGCCCGTCTTTCGGACCTTCCTTATCTCTTCGGCGAGTTCCGTCCCGAGGGTGCCCACGCGGAGCGAGGGGAGCGAGACAGCCACATGGTCTCTCACGAAGGTCTTCATGAGCCCCTTCAGTACAGGCCCTATGAGGCTGTAATCACCGGCGCTCAGGCTAAGGAGCGAAACATCGTCGTAGCCGGTGCTGGCAAGGGCCTTTCTTATAATCTCCATTATCCTGGCCGGGCTTCTCTCGCGAAGCGGCCTGTAGAGCATCCCTGCCTGGCAGAACCTGCACCCGCGGGTACACCCCCTGTTTATCTCCACTGTGACGCGGTCATGGATGGTCTCGGTAAAGGGCACTACCGGGCAGACGGGGAGATACTCATCGAGGTCCATTATTATCCTTTTCTCAATGGTCTCATACCCTGGAAGAAGCGGCCTCACCTCACTTATCGTACCGTCACCGCTATAACCCACCTCGAAGAAGGAGGGCACGTACACCCCGCGTATGCCGGCCAATCGTCTCAATATCTCTTCTCTGCTCAGGCCCTCTCTCCTGCCCTCCATGACCACGCCAGCCATCTCCAGCGCAGCCTCCTCGCCGTCGCCAAGGAGAAATGCGTCGAAGAAGGGCGCCACTGGCTCGGGGTTGCACGTGAGGGGGCCGCCACCGAGGACGAAGGGGTCGGCCCCGGCCCTCTCAGAGGCCCTGAGGGGCACGCCGCCGAGTTCGAGCATGTTGAGGATATTGGTATAGGAGAGTTCGTACTGGAGAGAAAAACCTATGATGTGGAACTCCGAGAGAGGAAGTCCTGACTCGAGGCTCGTAAGGGGCAGGCCATGCTGGCGCAGGAGGGCCTCCATGTCTGGCCATGGCGCAAAGACGCGCTCGCAGGCTATCTCATCGCAACCGTTCAGGACCTGGTACAGTATCTGTATCCCGAGATGGCTCATGCCCACCTCGTAACTATCTGGAAAGGCCAGCGCAAACTTGAGGGCCACGCGCGAGAGGTCTTTTTTTACGGAGTTCACCTCTGCGCCTATGTACCTCGAGGGCCTGCGCACAAGAGGGAGCAACTCGTGTATCCCCTTGTCTCCCCTCTTCTTCTCTGTAAGTATCATAACTCTCTCATATGTCTCATTCATTGGTCCCGGGTACACATACGCCGCACCTCCTGCACCCCGGGGCGCAGGGCGGGGTAAGGCGGCCTGCCATGGCGCGCTCGAACTCACCCCAGAGGTAGTCCTTTTTTATGCCGTGGTCTATTATATCCCAGGGGAGGACCTCTTCAGGGTCTCTCTCCCTCGTAGATGTCTCTTCGAGCATGGCGCGCCTCTTTCTCGCCATGCGCCTCGGGCCGAGTTCAGCGGCCTCCATCAAGACCTCCCCTGCCCTTGCGTCCGCACGCGCAAGGTATGCCTGAAAGAGGGCCGAACCAGGTGGCATGGCCTTGAGCCTTACGCCGCCAATCCCCTTTACGCCCTTCTTGATCATAGCGAGCCTTCTGTAAAGGACCTCCACGGACTCAAAGGCAGACCACTGAAAGGGGGTAAAGGGCTTTGGTACGAAGGGGTTGAGGCTCACGGCAATGGAGGCCCCTCGGCCTGCCCTGCTTATCTTACCCACGAGGTCCACTATGGCCTCGGCATCCTCGTCCGTCTCAGTGGGAAGGCCATAGATAAAGTAGAACTTCATCCTTCTGAACCCTGCGCCCCGAACCATGGCAACGGCCACGAGTATCTCGTCTTCCGTAATGCCCTTGTTTATGACAGCGCGCATCCTCTCGCTGCCGGCCTCTGGGGCAAGGGTGACTGTCCTGTAACCCGCCCTCTTGAGAAGGACGAGTTTTTTCTCTGTAAGGACATCGAGGCGCATGGAACTCAGCGTAAGAGTAGCCCCGGCACCAAGCCCTGCCTCCACAACGGTATCGAGGGCCGAGTAGTCCGAGACCGCGGTACCCACGAGCCCTACCTTACCAGTGGCCGAGGCGCCGGCGCGAACAGCCTCTAAAACATCCTCGAGAGGCCGCTCCCTCGGCGGCAGACAGACAAAACCCGCGGCGCAGAACCTGCACCCACGGCCACACCCCCGCTCTATCTCCATGAGAGAGGTATCGCGAAAGACGGCAAGCGGGGTGCGCACGAAATTTCGGGGCATGACAAGGCCTCCAAGGTCCATGTTCTTCCTTGCCCTTACCCTTTTCTTGGCCCCAGGCAGGGGCCTCATCGAGAGGACCCTGGACCCCGAATACTCTACATCATAGAGGGAGGGGACGAAGGTAAAGTCCAGGCTGTCGAGGCCCCGTAGAAGTGCCTCCTTCGAGCCGTCCTCCACCCTGGCCTGCCCACTGCCCTTCACCTCCCAGAATCTCTCCATGAACTCCTCTATAGCGCCCTCGGCCTCGCCGATTACAAAGACATCGACAAAGTCGGCAATAGGCCAGGGGTTGAGTGAGGGCGCGATGCCGCCGGCAATGACAAGGGGGGCTCCCGCAGGTCGGACCTCACGGAGGGGGGGCAGGCCGGCAAGCCTGAGAATGGTGGGGATATTTACGTAATCGTCCTCAAAGGAGAGGGAGAAGGCGATGATATCGAACTCTCCCATGTGCCTGCCCGATTCAAGCGTCAAGAGGCCCGGTCCGCCCATCTCCAGCCACTTCATATCCTCGCCTTCGGGCAGGAAGGCCCTCTCGGCCAGCACATTGGCCATGGAGTTGAAGATATGATAGAGGGTCTGGAAGCCAAGGTTGGACATGGCCGAGGCATAGTGGTTCGGATACACGAGGGCTATGCTGGTGCGGCCTCCGGGGTCCTTGAAGACCGTGCCGTTCTCGAGGGCAAGGAGCCTCCTGGCCTTATCCCTGATTCTTTCTCTTGTCCTTCGCTTTATACCTGGGACCTCTCTGTCTTTATTCTCTGGAAGCGGCCCTTCCTGCCTAATCAACCAAGCATAATACTATTATCACATGGAACGGAGGCACTTACAAGGCAGACCCCCCCCGGGGTCTTCATGGGAAACTCAGAGACCAGGTACTTGACCTGTAATGGAGGTTTTGATGGTGCGGTGGGCCGCCGCGCCTGGTGACTACGCGGAGGTTCTACTGGAGGGAGGCACTACGAGCCTCCAGGGGGGTCTGTCTGCCCTGAAAAGCGGCAGAGGTCTTCTTCGTACGCAGGCCGTCGAACCATGCGCAGAACTACTGGGAGAGCCATTGCCATAGCGGCCCGCACGCCATTCATGAAGACTTCTGCCAAGCCTGTAAGTACTGTCTTCTCCTATTCTATAAAATCGTCTTCTCTACGACGGCCCCTTCCGGGCCCTACCAATCACAGGACGAAAGGTGCCACTGCCAAGAGTCGCAGCCCCATGGGACGCGCCACTCAAAGGGCTCAATCGGCCTGCCTCCTCAGGAAGGTAGGCGTATCATAGACATCCTCGTCATCGGCCTTGAGCCCTCCATACTGGCCGATCCGCTTTATCTCCCCTGCATTGAGGCCCATGGACTTTACCGGGTCCTTACGTATGACCGTTGGGACATCAAGGTCTTCTATGACCCGCGCGGCAGGGATGTGGTCTACGGGGAGGGCCTCTTCAGCGGCCTGGCCGAATCCTGTTGCAATCACGGTGACGCGCACCTCGTCTCCCATGCGCTCGTCTATGACCGCGCCGAAGATGATATGGGCATCCTCGTGGGCCTCCTCATGTATGAGGCTCGATGCCTCGTTCACATCGTGTATGGTGAGGTCTGATGAGCCCGTTATATTGAGGAGTACGCCGCGCGCACCGTTGATGGAGATGTCCTCGAGGAGGGGAGAAGAGATGGCCTTTCTCGCCGCGTCCTGGGCGCGCTGCTCACCTGTTCCGGTGCCGCTTCCCATGAGGGCCTGGCCCATCTCGCTCATGATGGTCTTTACGTCGGCAAAGTCCACGTTAACGAGGCCTGGCACGGTTATTACGTCCGAGATACCCTTTACTGCCTGGAGGAGAACCTCGTCCGCCTTCTGGAAGGCAGCGGCAAGGGTGGTGTTCTTGCAGGAGACAGAGAGGAGCCTCTGGTTTGGTATGGTGATGACCGTGTCCACAACGGCCTTGAGGCGTTCAAGTCCCTCCTCTGCCTGGCGCATCTTCTTCGTACCCTCGAAGGCAAAGGGTTTTGTCACTACGGCCACTGTTAGGGCGCCGGTCTCGCGGGCCACCTCTGCTATTACAGGGCTTGCGCCAGTGCCCGTACCTCCTCCCATGCCAGCGGTGATGAAGACCATGTCCGCACCCTGGAGGCTCTCCAGGAGTATGTCCTTGGACTCGAGCGCGGCGTTGCGTCCCACCTCTGGGTTGGCCCCGGCCCCCAGGCCCTTGGTAAGGGTGGAGCCTATCTGTATCTTGATGCTTGCCGAGGATTTCTCGAGGGCCTGCACGTCTGTATTTGCGGCAAGGAACTCCACGCCCTGCAGGCCGAAGTCTATCATGGTGTTCACGGCGTTGCCGCCGCACCCACCGACGCCGATTACCTTGAGCCTTGCGCCGGCATTGAAGCCGTCGTCAAAACAGATGTTCATATCGCCCTCCTTTGTAAAAGCCATTCTCGCCTCCTCATATCTGGAATAGAATTTTTTCCGCCGAAATCTTCCGGGCCGCCTCTAAAAGAACTCCTTTACCCAGCCGCGCATCCTGGCGCTGAGTTTGTTGAATATATTGCCTCCCTTCTGAGGGAAGTGAGGACCGCTCTCCTTTCTGGCACCAAAGAGAACGAGGCCAACGCCAGTGGCATACATGGGGTTCTTCACGATATCCACGAGGCCGGTAACCCCCTGCGGGAGCCCCTTTCTCACTGGCATGTTGAATACCTGCTCGGCAAGTTCCACCACCCCTTCCATGGCCGATGTGCCCCCCGTAAGGACCACGCCCGCCGAGATGAGGGCATCATAGCCAGACTTCACTATCTCGCGGTTCACGAGTTCGAAGAGTTCCTCCATGCGTGGCTCCAGGATCTCGCCGAGCATGAACCTCGATACCTTCTTCGGCCTCTGACCGCCGACTGTAGGCACCTCTATGGTCTCGTCCCTGGATATCATGGCCGTCATGGCACAGCCGTACTCCTTCTTTATACGCTCGGCGACGCTGGCCGGGGTGCGTAGCCCCACGGATATGTCGCCTGTTGCCTGGTTGCCGCCAAGGGAAATGACTGTAGTGTACTTGATGGTGCTGTTGTGATAGAGGGCGATGTCCGTGGTGCCGCCGCCTATGTCCACGAGGACAACGCCGATCTCCTTCTCGTCTGGTATGAGCACGGCCTCACTGCTCGCGAGTTGTTGCAGAACAATGTCGTCCACGTCGAGGCCGGCCTTGTTGGCACACTTTATGATGTTCTGCGCAGAGGTGACAGCCGCGGTTACTATATGGACCTTGACCTCGAGCCTTATGCCTATCATGCCGAGGGGGTCTTCGATTCCGGCCTGGTCGTCTACGATGTACTCCTGGGGGATTACATGTATGACCTCGCGGTCCGGGGGGATGACCACGGCCTGGGCCGCCTCTATGGCACGGTCTATGTCGGTACGCGTAACCTCGCGGCTCTTTACGGCTATTACGCCGTGGCTGTTGAAGGCCCTTATGTGCCCGCCCGCTATGCCGCAGAAGACCTTGTTTATCTCGCAGCCCGCCATGAGTTCGGTCTCCTTGATGGTCTCCCGTATGGACTCGACGGTGCTCTCTATGTTGACGACAACGCCCTTTCTGAGCCCCCGCGAGGGCCTCGTGCCTATGCCTATTATCTCTACGCCCTCGGGGGTACGAACTCCCGCTATAGCGCAGATCTTCGTGGTTCCGATGTCAAGGCCTACGATGATGTCTTCTTTTCTCGCCATTATGCTCTCCCGCCCCCTGCCGGGACCACGTCATGATCGTATCTCACCACGGCCTCCCCGGCCTTTCTTACATCTACTGCCTGCACGCCGTTGAGAACGCCACCCTTCAACGTACAGAGCCTCTCGAAGAGCCTGATGCCGCGCTCGAAATCGCTACTTCCGAGTTCCACCTTCAGCCCCCGGTCAAGTGTGTATAGTGAAAATCCGTATACAGGATCATAGTGTATCTCCGAGACATTATCGAGGTTGAGCGCCCCGCCTCTCTGGAGGCTCGCAAAGAGTCTCTTCAGGGGTTCCATGTAGCCGTCCCTGCCTCCCACGCCCTCCATGCCGATACCCGTTACAACGGGGAGGTCAAGGTGGTCTACTGGCGCGAGTTTCTTGAAGACCTCGCCGCTCTCATCCATTACATAGAAGTCCTTCATCTTTACGATGGCCAGGGGCCTCCTCTCCCTCACCTCTATCATCACCGTGTCAGGGAGTTTCCTCCTTACCACGGCTCTCACGACCCAGGGGTTGCCTGCAACCCTCTCTGCCGCCTCAGCGGCGCTGAAAGAAAATATGTTCTCTCCCTCGCGCAGACCGGATAGATTTATCAGGTCCTCTGGCTGGGCCCTAAGCGCGCCCCTTACGAGGACGCGTCTTACGGCCAATCGCGGTGTAGTAAGCGCTGTCTCATAGACTCTCCAGCCTCCATAGCCAAGGCCCGCCACCAGGCCTGCAGCCAGCAAGACCCTCACCAGGGTTCCCAAGCGCCGGGCGGCCCGCCTCAAGAAAGGCTCCCTGCGCCTCCTGTTCCTCTTCTTCCTTCTACCAGTTACCCTCTTTCGCATCACTGCCACCGTGCTCCAGCGAGGCCCCTTCCATCATCTCCACTACGAGGCCCTCGTACGTAAGGCCGGCCTCGCGGGCGGCCATGGGCAGGAGGCTCCGCTCCGTAAGCCCCGGCGATGTATTCACCTCGAGCACATAGGGATTGTCTCTCTCATCTATAATGATATCCACACGTGCGGCACCCCTGCATCCAAGCGCCTCGTATGTCTTCTCTGCAATGCTCGACACCCTATCGGAGAGACTCTCCGGAAGGTCTGCCGGCACGCGAAACCTCGCCCCTGCCGGCGAGTACTTCGATTCATAATCATAGAGCGGCCCGTCCGTGAGTATCTCCACCACTGGAAAAACCCTGCCATCAAGGATGGAGACACTCACCTCACGGCCCTCGACATATTCCTCTACGAGGACGCCGCCGCCAAAACCCTTCGCAAGGTCCACCGCACTGCCGAGGCCGTCCATCTCGTGTACGAGGCTGAGCCCCAGTGTAGAGCCGCCTGTAGCAGGCTTGACCACCAGGGGGAATCTCAACCCCCCTACGCCTTCTTCCGTGCACTCCTGGCTGAACCCGGGCGTGGGGAGCGAATTCATGAGGAGGACCTTCTTTGTCATAATCTTGTCCATTGCCATGGCGCTTGCGAGTACGCCTGAGCCCGTGTATGGTATGCCCATTACCTCGAGACCTCCCTGCACCGAGCCGTCCTCGCCCCAACCGCCGTGAAGCGCTATGAAGGCCGCGCCAACGCCCTCTTCCTCAATCCTCCTGAAGAGGTCTCTTCCTGCGTCTATGCCAAGGGCGTCATAACCGGCCCCTTGAAGGGCCTTCAGGACCGATGCCCCTGTGCGAAGGGATATCTCCCGCTCGCTCGACTCTCCTCCCATGAGCACTCCTACGCGCATCCTCCCCAATATGCCCATATCACCTCTTCGCGGCAACTGCCGCTCTTACCCGTCCTCACCAATGACCTTTATCTCTGGCTCGAGCAATACGCCGAACTTGCTGTAAACGCCGTCCCTGATAGTTGCCATGAGCGAGAGTACGTCCGAGGCCGTGGCCCCGCCGGTGTTCACTATATAATTGGCGTGCTCCGCTGATACAGCGGCGCCCCCCTCTCTGAGCCCCTTGAAGCCTGCCTCTTCTATGAGCCTGCCGGCATAGTCGCCGGGAGGATTCTTGAAGATGGAGCCTGCGTTCGCTGGTAGAGCAGGGGCCGAGGCCTTTCTCCTCTCCACAAAGGCCCTCATCCTCTTTCTTATATTCCCGGGGTCATCCCTCTTGAGACGCAGGTGTACCCTCGTCACAATCAAATCTTCGCCGATCTCCGATGCCCTGTACGAGAGCCCCATCTCGGCAGCAGGTATGAACCTCTTCTTTCCCTTCAGGTCCATTACCTCTACTCCTTCCACCACATCTCTCATCTCGTGACCATATGCCCCTGCGTTCATTACCGCGGCGCCCCCCATGGAGCCTGGTATGGAGCAGGCGAACTCCATGCCCGCCAAGCCCTTTTCTGCGGCCTCGGCAGACAAGGCCGCTGTCCTTACACCAGCGCCAACGACTGCCGTGGCGCGCTCGTCGTTCCACTCCGTGCCCTTGAGGCCCTCGCGCATATTGATTACGATGCCGCGGTACCCGCCATCGCGAACAAGTAGGTTCGTTCCCATGCTCATGACAAAGAACTCGAACTTGCGAGAGACCGCGAAGTGCAGTATCTCCTTGAGGTCTGCCTCGTCCACGGGAAAGGCCATTACCTCTGCCGGCCCGCCTATTCCAAAGGACGTGTACCCTGCAAGGGGGATATTGAATAGTATCCTCCCCTTGAATCGCTCCACGAAGATGAGCGGGTACTGGTGCGAGAGATTGTCCTTATTCATTCAGAGAACCCTGATACTGTTCTTCTTGCCCTTCTTCCCGAGCAACTCGAGCAGGCGCGGGCCTACCTTCCAGACATCGCCGGCACCGAGCGTTAGAAGGAGTTCACCGCCTGAGAGCAGGCCCTTGAGATAGGCCGGCACGTCTTCGATCCTCCCGATATAGGTCACGTCCCTGTGGCCGTGCTCCTTTATGGCCTGCGAGAGGGCCTCGCCGGTTATCCCCTCTATGGGCTCCTCGCCTGCAGGGTATATGTCTGTTACGATCAGCGTATCCACGTCATTGAAGGCCGAGAGAAAGTCCCTGAAGAGGTCTGCTGTCCTCGAAAACCTGTGGGGCTGGAAGACGGCCACTATCTTCCGGCCAAAACTCTGCCTCGCACCAGAGAGCACAGCCTTTATCTCCTCTGGGTGGTGACCATAGTCGTCTATGACAGTAACGCCGGCAACGGTGCCGCGAACATGGAACCTGCGCTCAACTCCTTCGAAGGACTGAAGCCCCCTTTTTATATCCTCAAAGGATGTGCCAAGTTCCAACGCCACTGCGGCGGCGGCAAGGGCGTTCTGTACGTTGTGTCTCCCTGGGAGCCGAAGTGTGATGCTCCCGAGATTCCTTCCAGAGACATGGAGGTCAAAGGTTGTCTCCATACCATCGAAGGTGAGGCCCTCACCGTGAACATGGGCCTGCGAGGCGAGGCCATAGGTAATAAAGCGCCTCGTGACATGGGGAAGGAGGCCCTGTATGGCCGGGTGGTCGAGGCAGAGTATGGCGCATCCGTAAAAGGGCACCTTGTTCATGAACCCTACGTAGGCCTCGAAGACATCGTCCATGGAGGCATAGTGATTCATGTGCTCACGGTCTATGTTCGTCACAACGGCTATGGTGGGCGAGAGTTTGAGGAAACTCCCGTCCGACTCGTCGGCCTCGGCAACGAGGACATCGCCCTTTCCAAGACGCGCATTCGCGCCGATACTGTTGAGTTTGCCTCCAGTGACAACCGTGGGGTCGAGGCCCGACTGGGCGAGTATGGCGGCAACGAGCGAAGTGGTCGTGGTCTTTCCGTGCGTGCCTGCTATGGCTATGCCGTACTTCATGCGCATGAGTTCGGCGAGCATCTCGGCCCGTGGTATGGCAGGTATCTTGGCGGCCTCGGCGGCAAGGAGTTCGGGGTTGTCGGGGTGGATGGCCGAGGAAAAGACCACGCACTGGGCCCCGCGTATATTTTCCTCCCTGTGGCCTATATGTATGGAGGCGCCGAGGCCCTCGAGCCTCTTTACCGTTGCCGAGCGCGCGATGTCCGAGCCCGAGACCTCGTAACCAAGGTTCAGGAGGACCTCGGCTATGCCGTTCATCCCAGAGCCGCCAATGCCCACAAAATGTATCTTCTTTATCCTTCCCCTGTACATGTCCTAAGCCTCTCAGGTCTGTAGATTTATGTCGTAAGGGTAGATACCTGGAACTTGCCCTTCATCTTCAGAAGCGTCATGAAGTCGTCCACGATTACACTCGCAGTGTTGGTCTTTCCAAAGGCGCGGGCCTTTTTCCTCGTCTTCTCCAGCAGGTCCTGGTCATCGTAGAAATTCCTGATGCTCTCGGCCAGTGACCTGCCCGTGAGTTTTTCCTGAGGTATCATGACCGCGGCCCCACCCTCCACCATGCACCTTGCGTTCACCTCCTGGTGGTTGTCCGATGCAAAGGGATAGGGTACGAGTATGGATACAAGGCCAAAGGCCGCTATCTCGGCAAGGGAGGTGGCACCGGCGCGGCAGATTACGAGGTCTGCCGAGGCATAGGCGTCTGCCATGAAGTCTATGAATCTGTAGAGTTTTACCCTGAGTTTCTTCCTCTCGTAGGCCTCCTTCACAAAGTCATAACCCCTGTCGCCGGTCTGGTGTATGACCTCGAGGCCATCCCAGATGTCCGTAAGATACTCCGTTGCGTCGAGAAAGGCCGCGTTTATTGCCGTTGCGCCCTGGCTCCCTCCAAAGACGAGTATGGTGAACTTCTTTTTCCTCTCCCCTGGACTCTGCGCCGCCTTCTCCGCCCTCGTCACTATCTCGTGGCGCACCGGGTTGCCGGCAAGTAGTATCTTCTTCTCGGGGAAGAAGGCCGAGGCCTCGTTGAAGGCCGTATACACCCTGTCCACGAAGCGGCCAAGGAGCCTGTTGGTAAGGCCTGGTAAGGCATTCTGCTCCATTATGGCCGTCCTTATGCCGAGAAGCCTTGCGGCGAGCACCACAGGGGCCGAGGAATAGGCGCCAGAGCCTATTACGCCGTCGGGCCGCGACTCGCGAAGAAGCCTTATTGCCCGCAGTGTCGCCACTACCACCTTCAGCAGGGCCCGCACCTTCTTGATACCTCGCCCGCCCTTCATCCCCTCAACGTCGAGGAGCGTGAGATGGTACCCGTAGGCAGGTACGATCTTCTCCTCGAGCCCGCCCCTTACGCCAATGAACTCCACCTGCACAGAGGGGTCGCGTCTTCTAAGTTCCTCTGCCAGGGCAATGGCCGGAAAGAGATGCCCGCCAGTGCCGCCTCCTGCCATTACAAACTTCACCTTTACCAAGCCTCTCCCTTGCCAGTCCGGCTCAACTCCCGCCGTCCTGGAGTATGTAGATATTGAGGAGCATACCCACTGCCACCATGTTGACCACAAGGGACGTACCGCCATAACTTATGAAGGGCAGGGTAAGCCCCTTTGGCGGGAGGAGCCCAAGGACAACGCCCATGTTCACAACTGCCTGCAGGGCCACCATCACCGTGAGCCCCATGGCGAGATAAGACCCGAAGAGGTCCTTTGCCCTAAGGGCGATCCTCACGCCAGAGACGAGAAATACGATATAAAACGCTATGACGAGTCCAACCCCCAGAAGACCGAGTTCCTCGCCGATGACCGAGAGTATGAAGTCTGTGTGTGCCTCTGGGAGGAAAAAGAGTTTCTGCATGCCCTCGCCAAGGCCCACACCAGTCACCCCTCCCGAGCCAAAGGCCAGAAAGGACTGAACCATCTGGAACCCCGCACCACGCGCGTCCTTCCAGGGGTCGAGAAAGACCATGATCCTCCTGCCCATATAGGCATACCTCGTGATTACGACGTACAGAAGGGGCACCACTGGCACTATGAGTCCGAGGAGATACCTGAGCCTAAAGCCACCTACAAAGCACATGGTAAAGACAATGGCCGATAGAGTGATCGAGGTGCCGAGGTCGGGCTCCATGAGGACGAGGAGGACTATGACCCCTGGGATCACTATGTTCGGCAGGAAACCAAAGTAAAAATCCTTTATCTTCTCCGCCCTCTTGGAGAGGGAGTAAGCGAGAAAGACCACTACAGCGAGTTTCGCGGGCTCTGATGGCTGGAAGGCCACTGGTCCGAGGTGTATCCACCTTCTCGCGCCCCCTGCCTTGAGCCCGATGCCGGGAACATATATGAGCACCAGGAGCCCTGCGGCGAGGATCAGAAGGGGGTATGCCAGTTTCCTGTAGAGCGGGTATGGTATGCGCGAGGCCGCAAGAAAGAGGAGGAGTCCGGCAAAGGCATAGACCAGGTGTTTCTTCATGAAGAAGAACTCGTCGCCAAAGCGGTTCATGGCCACCATGTAACTCGTGGAATAGACCATGACCACGCCCATTACCACGAGGGCCAGTGCCGAGAGTATGAGAAACCTGTCAGTATCTGTACGTCTGAGTATGGCCATCTCTTGTCTCTTCCTCTCCTACCCTTGCCTTACCATCCCACAGGACCTTCTCTTCTCAAGGCCGGACGTCCATCCCCTGTCCTCTCCAGCCCCCTCCTCAGAGGGCCAGGACGAGGGCTTTAAAGCGTTCGCCCCGCTCTCTATAGTCTCTGAACATGTCGAAACTCGAACATGCCGGCGACAAGAGAACAGTGTCTCCAGGTTCGGCCTCCCCGGCCGCTGTTTTCACCGCCTCTTCCATTGTGGAGACACGCCGGACGGGAACAATGCCGCGAAACTCTTCTTCGAGCCTGGCCCCTGCCTCGCCCATGGCAAGAAGGAGCCTCACCTTCTTTGCCACCTCGGGGTACAGGACGCCGTAATCGCCCCCCTTGTCCCTGCCGCCTACTATGAGCACTACAGGCGCGGGGGTGCTCCTGAGGGCCATGACGAGGGCGCCGGTATTAGTGCCCTTTGAGTCGTCTATGTACCGCACGCCGCGAAACTCCCTTACGAGTTCCATCCTGTGTCCAAGGGGCCTGAACCTGGCAAGGCCCCGCAAGATCTCCTCTCTTTCAATACCCATGAGCCTGAGCGCGCCTATGGCGGCCATGGCGTTATCTACGTTGTGCCTCCCAGAGAGGCCCGGCCAGTCCATCTCATAGGTCTCTATGCAACCATCAGAAGAGAATATTATCTTTTCGCCATCCTGCCAGAGCCCTGTATCAGAGCCTGGCACAGAGTTGAAGGGCAGGAGCGCCGCCCTCCCATGCACCGGCATCTTCTCCGCCCCAGGGAGTATCTTCTGCCTTATGAGAGGGTCCGCGGCATTCACCACGGCAAAGTCCTCGGGCCTCTGGTTCTCGAAGAGCCTTAATTTCACTGCCGCGTACTCCTCAAAACCGCTGTACCTCTCTAAGTGGTCCTCTGTTATGTTCAGGAGCACGGCGATATGGGGCCTGAAGGCAGAGATGGTCTCAAGCTGAAAACTGCTCACCTCCAGGACACAGCACTCTGCGCGTTCACCTACCAGAAAGTAATCTACAGCGGGCGTGCCTATGTTACCGCCCACGAAGACGCTCCTGCCCGCCCCCTTCAGGACCTCTCCAAGGAGAGATGTGACCGTGCTCTTACCATTGGTCCCGGCTACGGCCACTATGGGTACGTCTATGAACCTTGCGGCGAGTTCAAGCCCGCCTACTACCTCTATGGACCTCTTTCTGGCCTCTGTAACGAGGGGTGAGGAGGCCGGCACGCCCGGGCTCACCACAAGGAGGTCCACGTCGCCAAGGTCCCCGGCAACGGGCTCTACGCCGGCCATCACCTCGACTCCAAGCCCGCGGAGTTCTTCTGTGCCGGAAAGGTCGTCTGCCATGCGCCTGTCCGTAGCCCTGACCATGGCACCAAAGCGGACAAGAAACCTTGCTACCGATCTGCCCGTAAGACCAAGGCCCACCACAAGGGCCCGCCTTCCGGCAAGTTCTTCTCCGGGCTCCACGTGTCTCTTCTCTATCGTCTCTTCTCTCATCACTGCCATGGGGTTCATGGCGAACCTTATCTTATCTTGAGAGTGCTGATGGCTACGAGGGCCAGTATTATGGATATTATCCAGAACCTTACTATTATCTTCGGCTCTGCCCATCCCTTGAGTTCATAGTGGTGGTGTATGGGCGCCATGGCAAAGACGCGCTTGCCCGTAAGTTTGAACGAGCCCACCTGGAACATGACCGAGAGGGCCTCCACCACGAAGATGCCTCCCACTATGAGGAGGAGGGCCTCATGCTTTGTCATCACTGCAATGGTGCCAAGGGCCCCGCCAAGGGAGAGAGACCCAACGTCTCCCATGAAGACCTGGGCAGGGTATGTATTGAACCAGAGGAATCCCAGGCTCGCCCCCACTATGGCCCCTGCAAAGACGGTTATCTCGGCGGCCCTCGCGATGTGCATGATGTGCAGATACGATGCTATCTTCACATGCCCCGTCAGGTACGCAAGGAGCATGTAGGTTGCCATGGAGATTATCATGGGTCCTATGGCCAGGCCGTCGAGGCCGTCGGTGAGGTTCACTGCGTTCGATGCGCCCACTATGACAAGGACCACGAAGGGTACGTAGAGGAACTTCATGTCAAAGGCCACGTCCTTGAAAAAGGGTATGGTAACCACAGTGTCAAACCCCGAAGCATAGAGAACGAGGGCGGCAATGAGCGCCACAACTATCTGCAGGCCCATCTTCGAGAAGGCGCTCAGTCCCTTTTTGTCTCTCTTTCTCACCTTCTTTATGTCATCTGCAAAACCTATTGCCCCCATGGCGATTATTACGTAGAGGAGGAGCCAGACAAAGGCATTCGAGAAATTGCCCCAGAGCGCCACGGATATTACGACTACGAGGAGGATGATGGCCCCGCCCATTGTAGGGGTTCCCTCCTTTACTGCGTGAGTTGGCGGACCGTCCAGGCGTACCACGTCCTCCACCTTTAATCTCTTCAACTTCCTTATCAGGACCGGCCCCAGGACAAAACTCAGCACCAGGGACGTCACGGCGGCATAGATGGTCCTGAACGTGATGTACTGAAAGACGTTGAAGATCGTATGGTACTTTGCAAGGGGGAATAGGAAGTAATAGAACATATCAGATCAGCCGCATGCCTCCCTGGAGTCTTCCCCCCTGGTCTTCAGTGCATCGGTTATGTACTCGAGCCCCGCGGCTCTCGAACCCTTTACAAGGACCACATCGCCCTCGGAAAGTATGCCCTGCCGAAGAGCGGTGAGCGCCTCGCCCCGGTCATCAAAGGCAAATACACATGAACTCTCCGCTCCGCCAAGAACGGCCCCACGCGCCACTTCCCCTGCCAGTTCTCCAACGGCAACGATTACGTCGATGCCCATTTCCGCGGCCTTTCTGCCCGCCTCCTCATGGGCCGGGCCCGCCGCTTCGCCGAGTTCGAACATGTCCCCTATTACGGCCACCCTCCTCCCCCGTGCCTCGGCCAGTGTCTGGAGGGCCGCGCCAAGGGAGTCGGGGTTTGCGTTGTACGTATCGTCCAGAATGGTTATCCACCCGAGCCTCGTAACCTCCATCCTCCCCCCAAGGCCCCTGTAGCCCCCCAGCCCCTCGCGTATGTCCTCAAGATACACGCCAAATGGCAGTGCCGCGGCAATGGCGGCAAGGGCGTTCTCCACGTTGAAGCGCCCCGGCACACCGAGTTCGAGGTCAAAGATCTGACCCCGTACATCGAGGGTTATGGAGACCTCTCCGAGACGCCCTGTCTTCGTCCTGTCCACGAGGCGCACATCGGCCATTCTCTCCATACTGAAGGTAACGTACTCCATGGCCTCCCTGCCCGCGTACTCGAGGCGCGCGGCCTTCATGGCAAGGGGATCATCGAGGTTTACTATCTTTATGCACCGCGGTGCCGCCTTGGCATAAAGAAGGCCCTTTTCCGCGGCTATCTCCTCCAGACCGCTGAAGTTCCCTATATGGGCCCGCCTGATGTTGGTCACAAGGGCTACGTCCGGCGAGGCTATCTCAACAAGGCGTTCCATCTCGCCTGGTTCGCTAATGCCTATCTCCACTACTGCCGCACTCTGCCACCCCCTGAGCCCGGTAAGGGTCAGCGGCAGTCCGAGGAGGTTGTTCCTGTTGCCCTCTGTCTTGAGTATGGAGCGGTCACGGGAGAGGATCGCCGCTATCATCTCCTTTGTGGTGGTCTTGCCCGTGCTCCCGGCAACAGCCAGTAGGGGTGTACGGTAGCGCCTCCTCACATAGGCGCCAAGGTCTCCGAGGGCACGCACCGTGTCCTCCACCTCTACGATGCAGGCCCCCCGAGGAACCCCCTTGAGCGCACCTGCCTCCACCACCAGAGCGCGTGCGCCCTTTCTGAGGGCCTCGTCCACGAAGTCGTGGCCATCGAAACGGGGCCCCCTGATGGCAAAGAAGACGTCTCCGGGCTCGAGGGTCCGCGTGTCTATGGAAACACCCCTCGCCTCATCGAGGCCGCTACAGGGCCCCATTGGTCTACCGCCGGTAGCCTCTATTATCCAGGAAATCTCTATCACTTCGCACCTTCCATTGCCCTGAGGAGTTGTACTCTGTCATCAAAGGGGAGCCTCTCTTCCCCTATTATCTGGTAATCCTCGTGCCCCTTGCCGGCAACAAGTATTACATCACCCCTCTGGGCAAGCCTTACTGCCTCCTCTATGGCGGCGCCTCTATCGGGAAGTACGAGAAAGGCCTTGCCCCCACTTACGGTACATGCCCCGCCGTCCCATGGCTCTATCTTCTCGATGCCCCGGACCCCAACCTCTATCTCCCTTATAATAGCCTCCGGGTCCTCTCGGCGCGGGTTGTCTGAGGTGATTATTATGATATCCGCGCCATCTGCCGCCACTTCTCCCATCTCTGGCCGTTTTGTCCTGTCCCTATCGCCGCCACACCCAAAGACGAGGATCAGACGGCCCGCCTCCCCCATCATCTCTCGAACCGTGCCGAGGAGACGGGCAAGTGCGTCAGGCGTATGGGCATAATCCACGTAGGCCGTGAAAGGCAGTCTCAGACCCTCGGGTCCTACCTTCTCAAGCCTGCCCGGCACCCCCCTGAACCCTCCGATCCCCTCCTCCATGGCCTCCCTCCCCAAGCCCAAGGCCGTGGCCGCGCCAATGGCCGAGAGGATGTTTTCGAGGTTGAATCTTCCGGAGATACCAGTTGATACGGAGAGAGGGCCAGCGGGTGTTGTTACTAAGGCCTCTATTCCCCCTGGCGTAATACTAAAACCCCTGGGGCGGACCTGGGCCTCCTCTGAGAGACCCGTTGTAATGGCACGAGGGGCGCTCCGAAGAAGGTCCCTGCCCCTTGGGTCGTCTATGTTTATCACCGGCACCCCACCTGCCTTCAGGAGGGAGAAGATCCTGGACTTTGCCATGAAATAGGCATCCTCTGTATCATGGTAATCCAGGTGCTCGTGCGTAAGGTTTGTAAAGACAGCCACGTCAAAGGCGCAACCATCCACCCTTCTCTGGTCGAGGCCGTGCGACGAGACCTCCATGGCGCAGTGCGTAACACCCCCGGCCACCATATCGCGCAGGAGCCTCTGTAGCGCCGGCGCACCTGGCGTGGTGTTTGGGGCAGGAAGGGCCTTGCCCCCAAACCTGTAATTCACAGTGCCCACCACACCCGAGGAAAAGCCGGCGGCCCGGAATATGGCCTCCAGGAGGTATGTCACCGTGGTCTTACCGTTGGTGCCCGTTACGCCCACGAGGGTCAGTCGCTCCGAGGGCCAGGCGTATATGGCCGAAGACGCCGGGCCTATGGCCCTTCTCACGCTGGGTACGATTATCTCTGTAAGACCATCTCCTTGAGACCCCATCGACCTCTGCGCGAGCACTGCCCTTGCGCCCCGCGCAATGGCCTCGGGTATGAAGTCGTGTCCATCACGTACTGCCCCTGGAACAGCGGCAAAGAGGCATGTGCCGCTTCCGAGGAGTTCGGACCTCGAGTCGTCGGTAATATCGAGTACTTCCCTCTCTTCAAGGCCCTTAATCACCGATCCCTCCAGCAGGTCTCCAAGTTCCCTTATCTTCATCGACAACCCGGCGCCATGGGTGTATGCGCCCTTACTGAAACCAAACTTTAACAACCCTCCGTCCCTTCAAGAGGGTACCTGGCCTCGGGCTCTGGCGTACGGCCAGCCCGCCGCCTATGAACTGCACCTTCATATCGCCTTCCATGGATGCCCTTAAAACCTCTCTCATGGTCAGGCCCCTGAAGTCGGGTACGCGCCCCTGGCGGGGCGTTCTCGAAGCGGACTTCGTCTTGTGCCTTGCCCTGGCCGTAGCCCTTGAGGCCCTGCGCGGCCTCAAGGCAAGGCCCTCTGCCGAGGTCTCGGGCATAACGCCGAGGTAGGCTAAACTCTTGGCCGCTATCTCGCGGAAGACAGGTGCTGCCACGTCTCCTCCATAATATCCCTTGCTCGGCTCATCGAGTGTGACGGTTATCACGAGGGCCGGGTTCTCCGCAGGGAGAAACCCGAAGAAACTCGAGACATATGCCCCTCTCTTGTACCCTCCTCTCTCAAGGTCCGGCTTCTGTGCCGTGCCCGTCTTGCCAGCCACACTGAACCCGACGAGGGCGGCCTTGCGCCCTGTGCCGTCGCGTGAAGTCACGCGCACCATCATCTTCCTTATGGCAAGGGCTGTCTCGGCGGATATGACCCTCCTCACTATGGCAGGACTCCCTGCCTGCACCACGTTGCCATCGCTGTCACGTACCTCTCTCACTATATAAGGTCTCATGAGCAGGCCGCCGTTTGCTATGGCCCCGAGCGCGGAGGCGAGTTGTATGGACGAGGCCGAGACGCCCTGGCCAAAGGAGAGTGTCTGGAGCGTAACGCCTGACCACCTATCAAGGGGAGGGAGCATGCCGCTCGTGTCGCCCGGAAGATCGATGCCCGATTTCTCGCCAAAGCCAAAGGCCCTGAAGTAACGGTATACCCTCTCCCTTCCCATCTTCTGGGCTATCTTGATGGCCCCTATGTTACTCGAATACTTTATGATATTGGCAACAGACAGCCAGCCGTTCTTCTCTGCATCATGGATGACCCTGTCAGCGACCCTGTAGCGTCCGTTCTCGCAGTAAAAGATATCGTCAGGCCTTACCACGCCGTCTTCAATGGCCCCTGCCACGAGAAAGACCTTTACGAGAGAACCTGGCTCAAAGGCGTCCGTAACGGCGTGGTTACGCCAGAGAGTAGGGGAAGCGCGGCCAAAATCATTGGGGTCAAAGCCCGGTTGGTTGGCCATGGCCAGAACCTCGCCCGTTGCCGGCGAGAGGACCACGGCGGTTCCGCCCTTTGCCCCGAACTTCTCCATCGCCTTCCTGAGTGCCCTCTCCGTAACATACTGTATGGTCTTGTCAATGGTGAGTTCAACGCTCATGCCCTCTACGGGCACTACGTTGTCCGTATCACCAAAGAGTATGAGCCTGCCGCGGGCGTCCCTGCCGCCGCTTATCCTGCGGGCCGTGCCCATGAGAAACCTGTTGTAGGAGTGCTCTATGCCCTCGAGGCCCCTCGAGTCAATCCCAGTAAAGCCTATGAGGTTGGCGGCAAGGGTGCGGTTCGGATAATACCGCCTGCTCTCCTTTACAATCCCAACGCCTTTCATGGCGAGTATTCTGCTTCTCGTGGCCTCATCAAGGTCGATCTGCCGCTTTATCCAGACAAAACCCCGCCTTGTCCTGAGTTTCCGCTCAATCTCCGAGGCCCTAAGCCCGGTTATGGGGGCAAGCGTGCGGGCCACTGTCCTGGGAGAACTTATCTTGGCTGGACGGGCATATATGGAGTCCACATCTATGCTGATGGCAAGGGCCTTCTCGTTCCTGTCGTATATGGCGCCCCGCTTGGACTTGAGGCTCACGGTCCGAACGTGCTGGCGCCTGGCCATCTTCTTGAGGGCATCGCCCTTCAGGACCTGGAGGTCGAAGGCCCTGGCAAAGACAAGGGAGAAGGCGAGGAGAAAGAAGGCCAGGACGAGATAGACCCTCCGCCTCAAGCCCCTTTTCAGATCCTTCTCCTTCTTCTTAGTCCTCCTCATCTTCCCACCCTGACTATCTGGTGCTGGTGCGGGTGTACAAGACCCAGTTCCGTACTTGCGATACGCTCAATACGTTCAGGAGACTTGAGTCTCATGTACTCTATCTTGAGGCGCCTGTTCTCCTCCATGAGGGTGCTTCTCTCCATGTTGGCCCTGGAGATATCGTATCCCATTCGTACCACAGTGAGCCTGCACCATATATAGAGAGAGAGCACCGCAATAAGTGCAAGGGATGCCAGAAGAGAAGTGGCGATAAACCTCATGTCCCTCGGGTTGTGCCCCAGGGACGCCCTCTGGCGTGGCCTTCTTCCGGTGCCCCGCGAGAGCACTGCATCGCCAAATCTCCTGATATAGGTCCCAGACAATTCTTTTGGTCTCCCCTCTGCCCAACCTCTGCCGTAGCGGGCGCCTACGGGTACTAAAAAATCTCTACAGCCCTGAGCCTTGCGCTCCTTGCCCTGGGGTTTTCTTTCACCTCTTTCTCGCCGGGCCTTATTACCCTCCGCGTAAGGAGCCTTGCAAGCGGCGTCCTGCCGCAGAGACAGCGCGGCAACCCTGGCGGACACTCGCAGGGGTCTGCCCAGGCCCTGAAGGTGTGCTTGACTATCCTGTCCTCCAGGGAGTGGTATGATATGACCACCAGGCGTCCCCCTGGCGCGAGTATCTCCCTTGCACGCTCAAGGGCCTTCTCCAGGGCGCGAAGTTCGCTATTTACGAAGATGCGTATGGCCTGAAAGGTACGCGTGGCAGGATGGATCCTCTCGGCGCCTGAACGGCGCGGCAGGGCCCCGGCGACTATCTCGGCAAGCCTTGCCGTAGTCTCTATGGGGCCCCTCTCCCGTGCCCTCACTATGGCCCTCGCAATCCTCATGGAGAACCTCTCCTCCCCAAAGCGCCTGATTATCTCTGCAAGTTCACCGGCCTCCAGGTTGTTTACTATATCTCTTGCCGTTACCTCGCCATCTCTGTCCATCCTCATGTCCAGGGGGCCGGAACGGCTGAAACTGAACCCTCGCTCTGCGCTATCGAGGTGGTGAGACGAGACACCGAGATCGAGAAGAATGCCATCCACCACCTCATATCCGGTATCCCTTACCACCTTGTCAACCCCGTCGAAGTTTCCCTTCCTGAGGACCACCCTCTTGCCAAAGCCGGAGAGGGCCTCGCTGGCCCCTTGTATGGCCGCTTCATCACGGTCTATCCCGATGAGCACCCCTTCCGGGGACGTGGCAGCGAGTATGGCCGCGGCGTGCCCGCCTCCGCCTATTGTTCCATCTACATATACGCCGCCCTCTCTGCAACCGAGGTAACGAAGAACCTCCCGAACCATGACGGGCCTGTGCTCATACCTCATATGCTCAGAGCCCGAGACGCTCGAGGGTATTGCCGATCTCTTCCGTGGACACAGCGCTCTCGGCCCTGTCCCAGGCCTCCTTTGCCCATATCTCTATCTGCCTGTAGGCGCCTATGAGGACCACGTCCTTCTCGAACCCGGCATAGTCGCGGAGCGCCTGCGGTATGAGTATGCGTCCGAGCCTGTCAATGGTGCAGTCCGCGGCACTGGAATAGAAAAAGCGGAGAAATGCCCGCGTATCCTTCTTGAACTCGGGCAACTCCGCTATCCTGGCCTCCAGTTTCTCCCACTCCCTGAGTGGATAGGCCACGAGGCACCCGTCATAGGTGGTGACGACGAGCCTTGAGTCATATCTCTCGTTCAGTGTCTCGCGAAGACGAGCGGGTATGCTGAGCCTGCCCTTGGCGTCTATGGTATGCTCGAACCGGCCCCTGAACATGGCCCTTCCTCCAGCCTTACTCGTCTTCCACGCCCCCTGTAAAGAGAGAGAAGGCGTACCACTGAAAGAGACTTTTATACCACTCTATACCACTTCATACCACTATACGCCTCAACTATATTCTCCCTACCTTTTTTTGTCAAGGGATATTTGCACCCAGGCCCAGGTCTCTCAGAATAAGGGCCCTTAGGCCTCTCTTTGCCTCCCCAAAGGCTGAAAAAGAGACAATAGTACCCCGCCGCCCGCCGCCCCCTCATGGCAGGAGGGACGTAGGTCTGCAGGGCCCGAATACCATGAGGGCAGAAAGGGCCTCTAAACCAAGGCCTGCAAGAGGTCTGAGACTGGGAATGTAGCGATTGGGTGGGATAAGCGTGTTTAAGGGGGATTATTCTGGTGCAGGGATGGAGCGAGAGTTACATTACAAGCGAGAGTTACATTACAGAAGATGCTGAAGATACTATACAGACCTCTGGCCCTGGCCGGCCCCCCGGCCACTGTGGCACGGTCTCTTACTTTTTCGCCGGCGCGGACTTATCATCTTTACTCGTCCTGGAGGCCCCGCCGGCCCTGTTCTCGTCCTGGGTGTCCTTGATCTTCTTCAACTTCTCCTGTATGGTCTCGGCCCTCTTCTTGTAATCTGCGGCCTCGGTGTTCCCGGGGTCCATGGCAAGGACCTTGTTCCACTCCTTCACGGCATCGTCGAGTTCTTCCTTCTGAAAGAGGGTAACGCCGCGTTTGATATGGAAGTCTATATAATGTTGCCTCTCGAGGCTGGCCATCTTCAGGAGCACCTCCGCGTCCTTGTAATCTGGCATATCCCTGAGGGCGGCCTTGAACTGCTTTATTGCCTTGTTATACTTGCCGGATATGAGGTAGAGTTTGCCTTTCACATAATGACGCTCGGCCTTTTTCTCGGGCACCATTTCCTTTTTTCTGGCCTTGCGTATCTTTTTCTTGACCTCTTCGAGCCTTGGCATGGGCTCTCCGGCCTTCTCGCCAGAGGATATCTTGCTGAGGAGTCTGAGCTTCTTCTTGCCCCAGTTGTTGTCCGGGTTGTATCGAAGGGCCACGCGGTACTCGTGCATGGCCTTCTGTATGATGCCCACCTTCTCGTAGGCCTCGGCCATCTCCATGTGTTCCTGCGAGAGTTTGAGGGCCAGGGTCTTGATGTCTCTTAGAAGCCTCTGGGACTTCTCGTAATCAGGGTCTCCCTTGAGGACTGACCTGGCCTTTTCGCGGGCCATTATGACATAGCCCTGCTCAAAGAGGATCTCCGCCTGCCTGTAATCCGAGGCCGTGATGTAATCGGGTCCAATGCCTGCACACCCGGCCATAAAGAGGGCCGCCACGAGGAAACTAAGGAAGAAGGTCCTCTTCGCCCAGCCTCCTGACAGTCTTTTCAACAACTTCGGCAACCTCATCCCTCCAGCGGTCCTTGAGTTCAACTATACTATAGAGCCCGACTGGCTTGTCAATACCTTTTATGATCCCTGATTCCACCTGTACGCAACGCGCGAACTCCCTTACCGCCGGATAGAGACCTTCCTTGATGAGTATCTCTCCGCCCTCTGCAAGGTCCGAGAGCCTCGATGCCAGGTTCACGGCCTCGCCAACCACCGTATACTCCATCCTCAGCCTCGAACCCATGTTGCCGACAATAACCGGGCCCGAATCAATGCCAAACCCCATGTGAAAGGGCGGATCCCCCCTCTCCTGCCTGATGGCGTTCACCCTCCCGAGTACATCCCTTATGGCCACTGTCGTCTTGACCGCCTGCTCAAGATGTTGCGGAGTGTAGATGGGGGAGCCAAATACACACATGACGGCATCACCTATGAACTTGTCTATCGTGCCGCCAAAGGCAAAGACTATCTCGGTGATGAGGCCGAAGTACCTGTTGAGGAGGGCCACGGTCTGCTCCGGGCTCATCTCACGCACATGCTCCGTAAAGTCGCGGATATCTGCAAAGAATACCGTCAGCCTCCGGCTCTTGCCGCCGAGATCAAGGCTCTCTGGCGACTTCAGGACCTCGTCGGCCACCTCGGGGCTGACGTAGAGGTTGAAGACCTCTTTCATCACCTCTTTTTTCTTGAGTTCCGAGGCCATGTGATTGAAGGACTTTATAAGTTCTCCCACCTCGTCGCGCCTGGTCTCTGGTATCCTGTAGTCGAAGTTCCCAAGGCCTATCTCCTTTGTGCCCTTGAGGAGCATGAAAATGGGACGAAGGAGCCCGGAGGCAAGGGGTAAGGAGATGAGGACGACAAAGCCTATGGCCACAACGATTATTATTATGATACTCGTAACAGCGGCCCTTACACTATCCCGGATAAAGGCCTTTGAGAACGATACCACTGTGTAGCCCACCCGTGTCTTCTTGAAGAAGATGGGTGTGGCGTATGTAATGGAGTTCTCGTTCTCGGCTATTACCCAGGGCACCTTGCCCCCGGCCTTCTCGATGCGCCCGGCAAGGGCAAACCTTCCGCCAATGGCCTGCACGTCGCTGTGCGCCTTTATGACGAACTTCTCGTCCAGTATGTAGGCGTCGGAGATGGTGGGGTTCTTGATGATGTTCTCTATGAGTTGGCTCATGGCCAGGCTGTCGTTTTCGAGGAGGGGGAACTTGGAGTTACGCGAGAAGCCCTCTGTAACAGCGCCTGCCATGGACTTTATCTGTGACTCCATGGCGCGCTTCTGGCTGACCACCATGAAGCCCCCCATTACCGAGGTAACGGCGCAGAGGAGTAGGGAGAGTATTATGGCGTACTTTAACTTTATGCCCATCTATGCACTCTGTCTCGCCAGGGTCTCAGGCTACTAATGACCGGGTTCTTGGAAGAAAGCCGGTGGCGGCAGGATGCCGGGCCTCCCGTTGGTGGGTCAGAAGACAAAGTCTGCGCCATGGCCGGGGTCGTCCTGCCAGGGCTCGTGCAACGCAATTTCAACGCCTACAGTAGCGCCTCACCTCTCAAGGGGACGGAAGGGCGCCCAGGGGTATCATGTAAGCCGGATCCTGTAATCCCCGTGAGGGGACGGCGACCATTCATCTGGGACCCCTGTTGCCAAGGGCCTCGAGCAACCTACCCGTTCCGCCGCTCCGTGGTGGAGACAAGGGACGGGCCGCCCCTGAAGCGGAACCTATTCGGTCTTGCACCGGGAGGGGGTTGCCAAGCCCTGCCAGTC